>JAEYNH010000084.1 GCA_023412655.1 Pseudomonadota bacterium
GGGCAAGGCGCCCCCGACCTCGGCGCCGGTGCCCGACACCTCGGCGCCTCAGGTCGCCAAGAGCGCGGCCGAGAAGGTGCTCGCCCCTTCGGCGCAGCGCATCGTCGGCGAGAACGGGCTGGACGCCTCGGCGATCTCCGGCACGGGCAAGGACGGCCGGGTGACCAAGGCCGACGCCCTGGCGGCCCTGGAAAACCGCGCCAAGACCCCGGCCGCGCCGTCGGCCCCGGCCGCGCCGCGCGAACTGCATGAGCGCGAGGAGCGGGTGAAGATGACCCGCCTGCGCCAGACCATCGCGCGCCGGCTGAAGGAGGCCCAGAACGCGGCGGCCATGCTGACCACCTTCAACGAGGTGGACATGACCAACGTCATGGCCCTGCGGAACCAGTACAAGGACGTGTTCGAGAAGAAGCACGGCGTGAAGCTGGGCTTCATGAGCTTCTTCGTCCGCGCGGTGATTTACGGCCTGAAGCAGGTGCCCGAGGTCAACGCCGAGATCGACGGCACGGACATCATCTACAAGAACCACTACGACATCTCGGTCGCGGTCGGCACCGAGCGTGGCCTGGTCACGCCAGTGGTCCGCGACGCCGACCTGATGAGCCTGGCCGAGATCGAGAAGGAGATCGGCGCCCTCGGCAAGAAGGCCCGCGACGGCCAGCTGGCCCTCGAGGACCTGCAGGGCGGCACCTTCACCATCTCGAACGGCGGCGTCTACGGCTCACTGATGTCGACGCCGATCCTCAACGCCCCGCAGTCGGGCATCCTGGGCATGCACAAGATCCAGGAGCGTCCGATGGTGGTGAACGGCCAGATCGTGGCCCGCCCGATGATGTACCTGGCGCTGAGCTACGATCACCGGATCGTCGACGGCAAGGGCGCGGTGACCTTCCTGGTCCACGTCAAGGAAGCCATCGAGGACCCGCAGAGGCTGCTGCTGGACGTCTAAGTCCTTTCTCCTGTCCGAGACCGATGAGAGGCCGCCCGGATCGCTCCGCGCGGCCTCTTTCATTCGCGGACGGCTCTGCTACGCCGCCTGGCGCGGCGCCGGCCCCACATAGATCGACTGGGGACGGATGATGCGCCCGCCAGCCAGCTGTTCCTGAGCGTGGGCGAGCCAACCGGCCACGCGGCCCATGGCGAAGACGCAGGTGAAGGCGCTGGGCGGGAAAGCCAGGGCCTCGAGCAGCAGGGCGGTGTAGAACTCGACGTTGGTCTGCAGCGCCCGGTCAGGCTTGCGCTCGCGCAGGATGGCGAGGGCCGCCGCCTCCACCGCCTCGGCGAACTCGATCCGCCCCTGCCGCGCGTCCAGCCAGCGCACCGCCTGCTTGAGGGCGTCGGCCCGTGGGTCGCGTACCCGGTAGATCCGGTGGCCGAAGCCCATCAGCCGGTCGCCCCGCGCCAGGGCGGCTTCGATCCAGGCCCGGGCGTTCGACGGCTCGCCGATGTCGTCCAGCATCTCGATGACCGGGCCGGGTGCGCCGCCGTGCAGCGGGCCCTTCAGGGCGCTGATCCCGCCGAGCACGGCCGAGGTGAGGCCGGCGCGGGTGGAGGCGATCACCCGGGCGGCGAAGGTCGAGGCGTTGAGGCCGTGATCGCTCACCGTGACCAGATAGGTGTCCAGCGCGTCGGCCTCGGCCTTGGTCGGGTGCGCCCCCCGCAGCATCCGCAGGCTGTCGGCGGCGTGGCGCAGGTCCGGATCGGGGGCGACGGGCGCCTCACCGGCCTGGGCTCGGACCACGGCGGCGGTGAACACGGCCGGCGCGGCCAGAAGCCGGAACGCCGTCGCCGCATCGTCACCGTCGGAGAGGCGGGCGGTGAGGGCGCGCATGGCCTCAATGGGCGTGAGGTCCAGAAGCCCCGAGTCGAGGGCGGCCACCTCGGCGAACACCTCGGCCCGCGCGCGGCCGAGGGCGGCCCGCACATCGGCCGGGAGGTCGGGGTAGAAGCCGGCGAACAGCAGGCCCACAAGCTCTTCGAAGGTCGTGTGGCCCGCCAGTTCGTCCAGAGAATGGCCGCGGATGACCAACCGCCCGGCCTGGCCATCGACCTCCGACAGCACGGTATGGGCGGCGACCACCCCTTCAAGTCCGTCCGACATCTCAACCTCCTTGAGCACTTGCAGGGCGGAAGATTTGCCTGCAAGCTCGGACGGTCAATCTTGATCAACATAATCAATATAAATGCCAGATCGCGACTGGATCGGGGCGGATGACGCCCTAGCTCGCCTGGGGGTAAGGCCTCAGACGCTCTATGCTTATGTGAGCCGGGGCCGCGTGCAGGTGCGCGCCGACCCGCGGGATCCTCGACGGAGCCTGTATCGCGCGGCGGACATCAGCGCCCTAGCCGAGCGCAAGTCGCGGAGCCGCCGGCTCTCGGATGTCGCAGCCGGCGCCATCCACTGGGGCGAGCCGGTCCTCGCCTCGGCGATCACCACCGTCGCCGCGGGGCGGCTGTTCTACAGGGGGCGCGACGCGATCACCTTGGCCGAAACCGAGAGCCTGGAGTCGGTGGCCCGGCTGCTGCGGGGCGGCCACGGGGCGGCGTTGAAG
>JAEYNH010000167.1 GCA_023412655.1 Pseudomonadota bacterium
CCGCTGGAACACCAGCGCCGCCCTCGCCCGCTCCTCGGGCGTCTCGGCCGCCTCGGCGTCGGCCCGGGCCTCGCGGGCGAAGCCCATGCCGAGCTCGGCGAGCTCGGCCAGGATGCGCCCGTGACGCTCAGCCATTTCCCCGGGAGAAGGCATGAACAATTAGAGAACACGAAAGCCGTCGAAAGGCAACTAATATCGGCCCGGCCAAGCCGCCCGCGCGTCGCCGCCGGGGCTGGGCCGGGACTCAGGCCGGCTCAGGCGCGGCTCAGTAGTTGATGATCACGTTGATGTAGCCACCGTTCCAGAGCGGGTGCTTCTCGTCGGGGACGATCGACTTGATGCCCGAACCCGCTTTCGAGGCCGAGAGCCCGGCGGTGAGATAGATGTTTGGCGTGATCATCCGCTGGTATTCCAGGTACCAGTCGTCGGCCAGATGCTTGCGCAGCACCCCGGCGATCGGCTGGGCGATGCCGTCCTCGATCACCAGACGGGTGGCCTGGCCGAACTGGATGGGGCTGAGACGTTGGTTGGCGCCGATGCTGGCCACGCGCAGGGTCAGGGTGTCGCGCGAAGTCGGGAACGCCCGGACCATGATCTGGCTGGCGTTCACGTTCGAGTTGATGAAGACCATCGAGGACTTCGAACCGGTGGACCAGGCGTCGGGATTGCCCTCGTAGTAGAGCGGGTCGAACCGCTCGTTCTTGGCGGTCTTGGGATTATCCCCGGAGAAGGTCTGGTAGATGTAGGCGATCTGCGGCCGCCAGGGGACCTTGGAGAAGCTGTAGCCCACCTCGATGCGGCCGCCCCACGCCTCCAGGTCGATCCGATCGTTGCGCTCCAGGGCCAGTTCGGCCGCGATCCAGGCGTCGGCCAGCGGGCCGCTGGGCGGCGAAAAGCGCGAGTAGATGTCGAGGAACTCCAGGCCGTCGCGAGCATCTGGAATGATCGAGGGCGGGCCGATGCCGTTGGGCGCCGCCTTCGGATAGGACGCCCGGGAGGCCACCACCTTGCCCAGGGTGGCGCCCAGGTAGCGGGCCGAGGTGTCGTCATAGCGCAGGTCGAAGCCGGCGATATGGGTGCCGGTGTCGTTGTCGGGCGCCTCGTTCGGATCGAGGAAGAAGCCGGTCCCGGTGATCCGCTTGTGGCTGAACTTGGCCAGGCCCGCGATCCGCCAGGCCTTGCGCGGTCCGAGCTTGAGCGCCCCCCGGGTGAAGCCGCTCGACCCGCCGTTGGCGATCAGCATGCCCGTGCCGGCGGTGAACTCGCGGGCCCCGAAGGAGAGGTCGACATTCCCCCATTCCGCGCGGTCCGAGCGCAGGCCGAGGTACAGCTCCTCGACCGTGACCCGGCCGGTGTTGCGGGCGTCGAAGGCGTCGGTCCCGCGGGTTCCGGACGCCACGAACGAGGCCGCGCCATAGAGGGTCTCGCCCTCCAGGTTCCGGCTGAAGCTGAGGCCGGGCTTGATGTACCCCTCCAGCCAGTTCTTGTCGGGGTCGTAGTCGCTGTTGCCCGCGACAGTCTGGGCGAAGTTCCAGAACAGGTTCCGCTCGGCGACCAGATTGACCCCCGCCTGGACGTGGGCCTGCACCTGAAGATCGGGCGTGTTCAGCAGTTCCAGGGTCTTGGGCGTCTGGGCGGCGCCCGACGTCTGGCCGCGCGAAGCCTGGGCGGCCGCGGCCTCCTCGGCGTGGCGCGAGCTCGAGACATGCTGGGACGGCGGGGCGTTCGAAGGCGCGGGGGAATTCTGGGCGGTCTGGGCGAGCGCCGGGCCGGCGGCGGAAAGCAGGCTGGCAAGGGCCGCGGCCTGGAAGAGCAAGCGTCGATTCATGGGCAGCACCTCGCGCTGGGGGCCGCGGGAATCGGCCGGCTGTACCGGAAGACGAAAAGCAGTCCCCGCCGCAGCCCACTCACGCAACCATACAACCGGAACTTGTTGCCTACTCATACCCTATCTTATGCGTGTGGGAACACCGTTCTCTCGCCGCAAGGAGCTTTCCATGGGACATGACCTGGATCGTCGGATCCTCCTTGCTGTCCTCGGCGGAGCGATCACCAGCGCGGCGACGGGCGGACGGCTCAGCGCCCAGGTGGCGGCCACGAGCGGCCCCCCCGTTCCGGCCACGCCTCCCGGCCCGCCGCCCTCGAGCGAGGTGCTGTTCCGCAACGTACGCGTGTTCGACGGCAAGTCGCCGCGGCTGTCGGCGCCCACCAATGTCCTGGTGCAGGGCAACCTGATCGCGGCGCCCGGCACGCAGCCGGAGCCGGCGGCGAGAGTGATCGAGGGGAACCAGCGGACCCTGATGCCCGGGCTGATCGACTGCCACGCCCACCTGGAGTTCTACAACCTGCCGGCGGCCGACTTCGTCAGTTCGCCCGGCGACTACCTGCAGCTGCGCCAGGCGCCGGCCGCGCGCGCCTTCCTGATGACCGGCTTCACCTCGGTGCGGGACGCCGGAGGACCGACGTTCGGCCTCAAGCGGGCGATCGACGAGGAGCTGCTGATCGGGCCGCGCATCTGGCCCTCGGGGGCGATCATCTCGCAGACCTCCGGACATGGAGAGTCGCGCTATCCGAACGAGCTGCCCTCACGCATCGGCGGCCGCGACCTGACCCCTCACGAGCGCGAGAACTATGTGTTCGCGGTGGATGGCGTACCGGAGGTGCTGGAGAAGGTGCGCGAGCAGCTCTACCAGGGCGCCAGCCAGATCAAGCTGGCGGTGGGCGGCGGCGTCAGCTCGAACCACGACCCGCTGGATTCCACCCAGTTCAGCGAAGAGGAGATCCGCGCCGCGGTCGGGGCGGCGGAGGACTGGGGCACCTATGTGATGGTCCACGGCTACACGCCGCGGGCCGTCAACCGCGCCCTCGACTGCGGCGTGAAGTCGATCGAGCACGGCCAGCTGCTGGACGAGCCGACCATCGAGCGGATCGCCAAGATGGGGCTGTGGCTCAGCACCCAGCCCTTCCTGATGGACACCGACGCCATCCCCACCACGCCGGGATCGGAGAACGAGCGGAAGTACCAGCAGGTGGCCGCGGGCACCGAGCGGGCCTACGCCCTGGCCAAGAAGCATGGGGTGAAGACCGCCTTCGGGACGGACATCCAGTTGAACCCCAAGGGGGCTGAGCGGCAGCCGCACTACCTGCCGAAGCTGCTGCGCTGGTACACCCCGTTCGAGTGCCTGAAGATGGCGACGCACGACAACGCCCAGCTGCTGGCCTTGTCGGGCCCCCGCTCGCCCTATCCCCGGCCGCTGGGGGTGGTGCAGCCCGGGGCCTACGCCGACCTGCTGCTGGTCAACGGCAATCCGCTGGTCGACCTGAATGTGCTGGCCGATCCCGACCGGAACTTCGCGGTGATCATGAAGGACGGGAACATCTACAAGAACCAGGACAACCCGCTGCTGCTCAACTGAGCCGCGGGGGCCTGCGCTCCGCAGGCGGACCTCAGCGGGCGGCGACCTTGAGCGACTGGCCGAAGTGGGCGTCGATGGCGTCGCTCACCGCCTTCATCAGGCGGGTTCGGCTGGCGGGGTCGCGCAGGCGCGCCTCGTCCTCGGGATTGTTGATGAAGCCCATCTCCAGCAGCACGGCCGGCACGTCCGGGGCCAGCAGCACCACCAGGCCGGCGTCCCGGTGGCTGCGGCGCAGCAGGGGCGTCTCGCCCTCGAGATTGGCGAGCAGGGTCTGGGCGAAGACCGCCGAGCGGTTGCGGGTGGCCCGCTGGGTGAGGTCGAACAGGATGTCGCGCACGCCGTCCCCGGCCGCGCTGGCCTTCATGAACCAGTCGTCCTTGCTGACGAACTGGGTGGAGCGGCGGGAGGCCTTCTCGGAGAGCGTATAGACGCTGGCGCCCTTGAGGGTGTTGGTCGGGCCCGAGTCGGCGTGCAGGGAGATGAACAGGTCGGCATTGGCCCGCTGGGCGATCCGCACCCGGGTCTCCAGCGGGACGTAGACGTCCGAGTTGCGGGTCATGACCACCTTGTAGCGGCCGGTCTTCTCCAGACGGGCCTTGAGGGTCTGGGCCGCGGCCAGGTTGATGTCCTTCTCGTGGCCCTGGGAGCCGGTGGCGCCCACGTCCCGGCCGCCGTGGCCGGCGTCGATGACCACCACCTTCTTGAGCGGCAGCGGCGCCTTGCGGGCCTGCTGGAAATCGGTGCGCAGGGCGGCGGGCGCGGCGGCGGCGGCCGGGGCCTTGGTGAGGGTGGCGCCGGGCGCGGCGGCCACGTCGATCACATAGCGATAGTGCTCGATCCCGTCGGCCGGCGGCAGCAGGAAGCGGCGCTTGACCCTGGCGTCGGCGGCGAGGTCCATCTGCAGGCGCGCCTGCCCCTTCTCCTCGTCGATCATCCAGGCCTTGACCAGGCCGCGCCCAGGGCCCTGCAGGTCCTGGGACGGCTTGACCCCCGGCATCACCACCACCAGGCGGGCGCCGGCCGAGCCGTCGGAGACCACCTTGACGCTGGCCGACTTGTCGAGATCGAGGACGACGCGGGTCTCGCTGTCGTCGCCGCCAAGGCGGACCTTCAGCAGGGAGACGGTGTCGGGGGCGGCGTGGGAGGCGGCCACGACGGCCAGGCCCAGGCCGGCCGCCAGGGCGGCGAGCAGCGCCCGCCCCCGGCCCCAAGCCATCGCCCGTCCTACTCGCCTGAGCATCCAGCCACCCTATCCGCAACGCGGAGTCGCAAATTGCGACAAGGACAGCCATATACGGCCAGCGGGCGTAGACAATCGGTTAACGAGGTCTTTCCGGCCGCAGGACGACGCGGGCGACGCTTTTCTTTTCGGGCGCCGTGTTGCAAAGTCCAGCCGCGCGACGACGGCGCGCCCGTTCCGGGCCCGTCGGCCGCGTGTCACGCAAACCGGCGTCGGCCTCGCACGAGACCTTCGGCGACCACGCATCATCCGATCGCGCCGCTCATGGCGCGCCTAGGAACACACCTGATGGGCTGCGCAGCTCAAGCCATTGCTGGCCTTGCCCCCGAAGACGCCGCTTCCGGCGCTCTGCGGGTCGGCGCGCGCGCCCGTCCCCATCACCGGCAGCGCCAGGGCCATGCCCACGCCGCGCGCCGTGGAGACTATCTGAATGTCCAAGACCATGTTGATCGACGCAGCCCACGCGGAAGAAACGCGTGTGGTGGTCGTCGACGGGAACCGCGTTGAAGAGTTCGATTTCGAGAGCCAGAACCGGAAGCAGCTTCGAGGGAACATCTATCTCGCCAAGGTGACGCGCGTTGAGCCGTCCCTGCAGGCGGCCTTCGTGGAATACGGCGGCAACCGCCACGGCTTCCTGGCCTTCAACGAAATCCACCCCGACTACTACCAGATCCCGGTCGCCGACCGCGAAGCCCTGCTGCGCGAAGAGGCCGAGGAGGACGACGACGACCGCCACGAACCCCGCGCCCGCGCCCCGGAGGACGACGACGAGGTCGACCTGGGCGCCTCGGACGACGAGGACGACGTCGTCGAGGAGGAGCTGGCCCGCCGCCGCCGGCGGCTGATGCGCCGCTACAAGATCCAGGAAGTGATCCGCCGCCGGCAGATCATGCTGGTGCAGGTGGTCAAGGAAGAGCGCGGCAACAAGGGCGCGGCCCTGACCACCTACCTGTCCCTGGCGGGTCGCTACGGCGTGCTGATGCCCAACACCGCCCGGGGCGGCGGCATCAGCCGCAAGATCACCACGGCCACCGACCGCAAGCGCCTGAAGAGCATCGTCCAGAGCCTGGAGGTGCCCCAGGGCATGGGCCTGATCGTGCGCACCGCCGGCGCCAAGCGCACCAAGGCCGAGATCAAGCGCGACTACGACTATCTGCTGCGCCTGTGGGAGAACATCCGCGAGCGGACGCTGCACTCGATCGCCCCGGCGCTGATCTACGAGGAAGAGGACCTCGTGAAGCGGACCATCCGCGACCTCTACGACAAGGACATCGAGAACGTCTTCGTCGAGGGCGAGGCCGGCTTCAAGGAAGCCCGCGACTTCATGCGCATGCTGATGCCGTCGCAGGCCAAGAAGGTGCAGCTGTACCGCGAGCCGACGCCGCTGTTCGTCAAGCACAAGGTGGAAGACCACCTGGCGCAGATCTATTCGCCGGTCGTGCCCCTGCGCAGCGGCGGCTACCTGGTGATCAACCAGACCGAGGCGCTGGTCGCCGTCGACGTGAACTCGGGCCGCGCCACGCGCGAGCGGAACATCGAGGCCACGGCGCTGAAGACCAACATGGAGGCGGCCGAGGAAGCCGCCCGCCAGCTGCGCCTGCGCGACCTCGCCGGCCTGATCGTCATCGACTTCATCGACATGGATGAGGCGAAGAACAACCGGGCGGTCGAGAAGAAGCTGAAGGACTGCCTGAAGGACGACCGGGCGCGGGTGCAGATGGGCAAGATCAGCCCGTTCGGCCTGATGGAGATCAGCCGCCAGCGTCGCCGCACCGGCGTGCTGGAAGGCACCACCCACGTCTGCGAGCACTGCGCCGGCACCGGCCGGGTGCGCTCGGTGGAATCCAGCGCCCTGGCGGCGCTGCGCGCCCTGGAGATCGAGGCGCTGAAGGGCGGCGGCGAAGCCACCCTGACCGTGCCCCGGGCCGTGGGCCTCTACATCCTCAACGAGAAGCGCGCCCATCTGGCCCGCCTGCACCACGCCTTCGGCCTGTTCGTGACCGTGGTGATCGACGACTCCATGGCCCACGCCGAGCACGGCATCGAGCGCACGGCGAGCGAGACCCGTGCCGAGCATGCGGCGGTCCTGGCGCCGGCCGCAGTGGGCTACACGCCCGCCGAGACCGCCGACCTGGACGAGGACTTCGAGGACGAGGACTTCGACGAGGACGAGGAGCTCCTGGCCGACGAGGAGCACGACGAAGAGGACGGCGAGGACGAGGACGC
>JAEYNH010000161.1 GCA_023412655.1 Pseudomonadota bacterium
AGCTGGAGCTCACCGCCCGCTCGGGCGCTGTGACCCCGGTGACCGTCACCTCGGACGGCCGCATCGTCAGCCTCACCTTCGCCAAGTCCGGCCTGCCCGAGCGCGCCTTCCTGCCGATCCGGGTGGACCGCAACCGCTTCTCCAACCTGGTGCTGCGCCGGCCCGACGGCGCCACCGGCGAGCTGATCCTGTCCGAGGAGTCGGAGGCGGCCCTGCGCAAGGGCGCGGTCCTCGACATCGCCTGGCTGGCCGACGAGCCGGTTTCGGTCTCCCTCGCCGGCTCGGACCAGGGGCTGACTGACCTGCGGGTCTGCGGCGCCCAGATCGCCGTCCAGGCCGAGACCCGCCGCTCCGCCGAGGCCGAGGCCCGCGCCAGGGCCGAGGAGGAAGCCCGCCGCCAGGCCGTGGTCCAGGCCCAGCTCGAGGCCGCCCGGGCCCAGACCGCCGCCGCCGACGCCCAGCGTCAGCGCCTGGAAGAGGAGGCCCAGCGCCAGCGCCGCCAGGAGGCCGAGCAGCGCGAGCGCGCCTATGCCGAAGCCCGGCAGCGCGACTACGACGAGCGCCGTCGCCAGTGGGAGGAGGAGCAGGCCAGCTACTACCGCCCGCCCCCGCCGCGCTATCCCGCCTATCCCCAGAACGGATACCCCTACCGCCCCTGGTGACCCCACCCCCGCTCATTCCCGCGAAGGCGGGAATCCAAGCTGAATCCGCCCCATGGATCCCCGCCTGCGCGGGGATGTACGGATCACAAGCCCCATCCCCGCTCATTCCCGCGAAGGCGGGAATCCAAGCTGAGCCGCCCCATGGATCCCCCGCCTGCGCGGGGACGCACGGAGAGGCGGATACGAAGAAGGCGCCGCTTGCGCGACGCCTTCGCAACGTTCCGGCCCTATTCGGCCCCGGCCTTGGCCCGGTAGTCCAGCGGCGGCGGGCGGTCGCCCACCATCGCCTTGTACTGGAAGTCGGCTCCGCGCTTCTCCTTGAGCTCGGCCTTGGCCTTCTCGATGGTCGCCGGGTCGCGCAGCAGGGCCGCCCCGGTCAGGGCCATGGACTTGGCCGCCACCACGCCGCCCTTGGTGGCCATGGAGGTGCCGCCGGCCGCCACCGCCTGCCAGGAGTGGCCGGGGGTGCCGGGGACCCAGGTCGCCGCGCTCATCCCCACGGTGGGCGTCACCCAGCTGACGTCGGCCACGTCGGTCGAGCCGCCGCCGGCCCCGCCGATCTTCATCGGCTGCACCTCGGCGGCGCTTTCCAGCTTGGCCGTGGTGGTGGGCAGCTGCTTCTGCATGGCCTCGGCGAAGGCCCGTTCCTGGGCGTCCCAGACCACCCCGCCCACGTCCCGCAGGTTCTCGTCCATGACGGTGGCCAGGGTCGCGTTGGGCAGCATGTTGTAGACGCCGCCGGTCTGTTCGAAGCTCACCTTGGTCTCGGTGGCCATGGCCGCGCCCTCGGCGGCCTTCTTCACCCGCTCCATCACGTCGCGGACGATCTGCGGGTCGGCGTGGCGGACGTAGTAGTAGGCCTCGGCCTTTTCCGGCACCACGTTCGGGGCGCTGCCGCCGTCGGTGATGACGTAGTGGATGCGGGTGCCGTCCGGCACGTGCTCGCGCATCATGTTCACCGCATCGTTCAGCACCTCCACCCCGTCCAGGGCCGAGCGGCCGCGCCACGGCGCCCCCGAGGCGTGGGCCGAAGCGCCCGAGAACCGGAACTTGCCGCTGATGTTGGCCAGGCTGACGCCCTGGCTGGCGCTGTTGTTGTCGCTGGGGTGCCAGTGGATGGTGGCGTCCACGTCGTCGAACAGGCCGGCGCGCACCAGGTAGACCTTGCCCGAACCGCCTTCCTCGGCGGGCGAGCCATAGACCCGCACCTCGCCCTTCACCCCGTTGGCGACCATCCATTCCTTCAGGCTGATGGCCGCCTGCACCGAGGCGGCGCCGAACACATGGTGGCCGCAGGCGTGGCTGGCCACGCCGGCCAGGGGCTTGCGCTCGGGGGCCGCCGCCTGGGCCAGGCCCGGCAGGGCGTCGTACTCGGCCAGGATGCCGATCACCGGGCCATCGCCCGCCTTGAAGCTGGCGACGAAGGCGGTGGGCATGCCGGCCACCCCCGCCTCGACCTTGAAGCCGGCCTTCTTCAGCTCGGCCTGCAGCAGGGCCGAGCTCTTGTGCTCCTGGTAGCCGACCTCGGCCAGGTCCCAGATCTGCTTGGCCACCTGGCCCAGGCGCGGGCCGGCCTTGTCGACGCTGGCCTTGATCGAGGCCCGATCCTGGGCCGAAAGGGGCTCGGCGTTCGCCGCCCCCGCCAGGGTCATCACGGCCGCGGCCGCCAGCAGAATCCGCTTCATGGAAGAGCCCCCGAAATCTGAACCGAAGCCGAACTGGTAGCAGGCGGTTTTCGGACGCCCAAACAGATCTGGCACAACGCCATTACCTCCCCCATCGCGTCAGCGATGGCGGGAGGGGGACCGCCCGCCGCAGAGCGGGTGGTGGAGGGGGCAGGCCTCGGGCGCCGCCCCTCGCCCCCTCCACCCTTCGCTCTTCGCTGCGCTCGGCGAACGGTCCCCCTCCCGCCGCTGCGCGGGGGAGGTGACTAGGCCGGCTCGTAGTTGAGGATCGGGGCCAGCCAGCGCTCGGCGGTGCGCAGGTCCCAGCCCTTGCGCCGGGCATAGTCTTCGACCTGGTCGCGCTCGATCCGCCCGACGCCGAAGTAGTGGCTCTCCGGATGGGCGAAGTAGAGGCCCGACACCGCCGCCGGCGGGGTCATGGCGAAGCTCTCGGTCAGCTCGATGCCGGCGGCGTCCGTGGCCGACAGCAGCCGGAACAGGGTCGCCTTCTCGGTGTGGTCGGGCTGGGCGGGATAGCCGGGGGCCGGGCGGATGCCGCGGTACTGTTCGGCGATCAGGGCGTCCACGTCGAACGGCTCGTCCGGGGCATAGCCCCACAGCTCGGTGCGCACCTTGCGGTGCATGGCCTCGGCGAAGGCTTCGGCCAGCCGGTCGGCCAGGGCGGTGAACAGGATGGCCGAATAGTCGTCGCCGGCGTCCTTGAACGCCTTGGCCTGGGCCAGCTCCCCGTGGCCCGCGGTCACCGCGAAGCCGCCCACATAGTCGGGCTTGGTTCCCATGGGGGCCACGAAGTCGGCCAGGGCGACATTGGCCCCGTCCCCCGACTTGATCATCTGCTGGCGCAGGGTGTGCAGCCGCGCCAGCTCCGTCTCCCGCGTCTCGTCGGCGTAGAGCACGATGTCGTCGCCGTCGGCGTTGGCCGGCCAGAAGCCCACCACGCCCCGGGCCTCCAGCAGGCCTTCCTGCAGGATGCGGTCCAGCATCCGCTGGGCGTCGTGGAACAGGTCGGTGGCGGCCTTGCCGACCACGTCGTCGGTGAGGATGTCGGGGAAGCGGCCCACCAGCTCCCAGCTGGCGAAGAACGGGGTCCAGTCGATGTGCCGGCGCAGCTCCGGCAGGTCGTAGGGGGCGAAGGCCCTGACCCCCAGGAAGCTCGGCCTGGGCGGGTCATAGACCGTCCAGTCCGGCGTGAAGGCGTTGTCCCGGGCCTCCTTCAGGCTGGCCCGGGCGCGGTTGCCCTGCCCGCGGGCGAACTGCTCGCGCACCCGCTCGTACTCCGCCGCCGTCTCGGCCACGAACTTCGCCTTCTCGGTGGGCGAGAGCAGGTTCGAGACCACCCCCACCGCCCGCGAGGCGTCCAGCACATAGGTGGTCGATCCCGAAGGGTAGCGCGGCGAGATCTTCACCGCCGTGTGGGTCTTGGACGTCGTCGCCCCGCCGATCAGCAGCGGGATCTTGAACCCGCGCCGCTCCATCTCGGCGGCCACGAAGCTCATCTCGTCCAGGCTGGGGGTGATCAGGCCCGATAGCCCGACGATGTCGGCCCCGCACTTCTCCGCCTCGTCCAGGATCCGGTCCGCCGGCACCATCACGCCCAGGTCCACCACCTCGTAGTTGTTACATTGTAACACCACGCCGACGATGTTCTTGCCGATGTCGTGAACGTCGCCCTTGACCGTCGCCATCAGCACCCGGCCGTTGCTCCGCTGCGGCTGCCCGTCCTTTTCCGCCTCCATGAACGGCATCAGATAGGCCACCGCCTGCTTCATCACCCGGGCCGACTTCACCACCTGCGGCAGGAACATCTTCCCCGCCCCGAACAGATCCCCGACCACGTTCATCCCGTCCATCAGCGGGCCTTCGATGACGTGCAGCGGCCGCTCGGCCTTCTGCCGCGCCTCTTCCGTGTCGGCCTCGATGAACTCGGTGATGCCGTGGACCAGGGCGTGGCTCAGCCGCGCCTCCACCGGCTGGTCGCGCCAGGCCAGGTTCACGACCTTCGCGTCGCCCTTCTGGCCCTTGTACTTCGGCGCCAGGTCCACCAGCACCTCGGTGGGCGACTGACCGTCCGCCCGCTTGCGGTTGAGGATCACGTCCTCCACCGCCTCGCGCAGTTCCGGCTCGATGTCATCGTAGACCGGCAGGTCGCCGGCGTTGACGATGCCCATGTCCATGCCCGCGGCGATGGCGTGGTACAGGAACACCGAGTGGATCGCCCGGCGCACCGGCTCGTTCCCGCGGAACGAGAAGCTGACGTTCGACACGCCCCCGGACACCCGCGCGTGCGGCAGGGTCTGCTTGATCCGCCGGGTCGCCTCGATGAAGTCGACGGCGTAGTTGTCGTGCTCCTCGATGCCGGTCGCCACCGCGAAGATGTTGGGATCGAAGATGATGTCTTCCGGCGGGAAGCCCACCTGCTCGGTGAGGATGCGGTAGGCCCGCGTGCAGATCTCGACCTTGCGGTCCTGGGTGTCCGCCTGGCCCACCTCGTCGAAGGCCATCACCACCACAGCGGCGCCGTAGCGCAGGCACGCCTTGGCCTGCTCCACGAACTTGGCCTCGCCCTCTTTCAGGCTGATCGAATTGACGATCGATTTGCCCTGGACGCACTGCAGCCCGGCCTCGATGACCTCCCACTTGGAGCTGTCGATCATCACCGGCGCACGCGCGATGTCCGGCTCAGCCGCCATCAGGTTCAGGAACGTCCGCATGGCCGCCACCGAATCCAGCAGGCCCTCGTCCATGTTGACGTCGATGACCTGGGCGCCCGCCTCAACCTGCTGACGCGCCACGCTCAGCGCCTCGGAGTACTGCCCCTCTGCGATCAGCTTGCGGAATTTGGCCGAACCGGTGACGTTCGTCCGTTCACCGACATTCACGAATACTGGGCGCACTAATTTGCCTCGGGACGTACTAGGGCCGGAAGTCCGTCGATGGACTGGGCGTTGGTGGCGTAGCGGCGGGCGGCCCATTCCTCGAACGGCCGGTGTTCGATCCAGCGCCGCAACTGGTCACGCTCGCCGCGGTACTCGAAGAACGGGATGCTCCAGCCGCAGCTGTCGGCGATGCGGTTCAGTTCCACCACGATCACCGCACGGGCGCGGTCGTATCCAGGGAAGTGCGCCATCAGGCCCCGGAACTCCGGATCGTGCAGGGCCACCGCGCGCCCACGGCCGTACAGCCGCAGGATCTTTGGCGCGCCCTCAAAGGCGCAGAACATCAGGGTGATGCGCCCGTTCTCCTGGACGTGCGCCATCGTTTCGGCGCCGGATCCTCCAAGGTCCAGATAGGCGACGGTTCGATCGTCCAGCACGACGAAGGTGTCGTAGCCCTTGGGCGAAACGTTCACCGAGCCCTCGCCGGCCAGCGGCGCCGTCGCCACGAAGAACATCTTCTGCCGCCCGATGAAGGCGACCAAGTCCTCGTCCAGCTGTTCAAAGGTCTGGCTCATCAGGCGAGCTCGAAAGGCTCCAGACCCGCCAGCCTCATAGCCGTCGGCCGCTCGGGAACGGGCCGCGGCTTCACGCCCTTCACCGCATCCGCCACGTGCCGGATATGGTCCGGTGTGGTGCCGCAGCAGCCGCCTAGTATGTTCACCAAGCCGTGTTCGGCCCACTCGTGCAGCATGTGACCGGTCTCGTGCGGCTGCTCGTCGTACTCGCCCATGGCGTTCGGCAGGCCGGCGTTCGGGTAGGCGGAGACCAACGTGTCGGCGATCCGTGCCAGTTCGGCGATATGAGGCCGCATCAGCTCCGCCCCGAGCGCGCAGTTCAGCCCCACGGCGAACGGCTTGGCGTGACGGACCGAGTTCCAGAACGCCTCCACCGTCTGGCCCGACAAGGTGCGCCCCGAACGGTCGGTGATGGTGCCCGAAATCCAGATCGGCAGGGGCTCATAGCCCTGATCCTCGAGGTCGAGGATCGCCTTGATCGCCGCCTTGCAGTTGAGGGTGTCGGTGATCGTCTCCACCAGGAACAGGTCCACCCCGCCCTCGTGCAGCGCCCGAACCTGCTCGGCATAGGCCTCATAGACCTGCTCGAAGGTGACCTTCCGGGCGCCCGGATCGTTCACGTCCGAGCTCATGGACAGCATCACCGGCAGCGGCCCGATAGAGCCCGCCACGAACCGCGGCTTGTGCGGCTCCTTGGCCGTCCAGGCGTCGGCGGAGGCCCGCGCCAGCTTCGCGCCCTCGAAATTGATGTCCCAGACCGCCGCCTCCATGCCGTACTCGGCCTGGGCGATGGTGGTCGCCGAGAAGGTGTTGGTCTCCGAGATGTCGGCGCCCGCCCCAAAATAGGCGTCGTGCAGCTCCAAGATGATGTCGGGCCGGGTGATGCACAGCAGGTCATTGTTGCCCCGCAGCTCGCCGGGCGCCGTCCTGAACCGCTCGCCGCGGTAGTCGGCCTCCTCGAGGCCCCGCTTCTGGATCATCACGCCCCAGGAGCCGTCCAGGATCAGCACCCGCTCCTTGGCGGCCGCCTTCAGCGCCGCGATGCGCTCCTGCCTCGTCATGCCGCCGCCTCCTTGGACTCAGGTCCGTTGTCGCGCACCCCCAACACCCGACAGATGGCGTAGGTCAGGTCGGCGCGGTTCAGGGTGTAGAAGTGGAAGTCGCCGAAGCCCTCCTCGGCCAGCCTTGCGCACATCTCGCTGGAGACCGAGGCCGCGATCAGCCGCCGGGTCTCCGGATCCTTGTCCAGGCCCTCGAACAGATTGCCGAGCCACGCCGGCAGTTCGATGCCGATGGGCCCCGCCATCTTCTTCAGGCCGGCATAGTTGGTCACCGGCATGATCCCGGGCGAGATCGGGATGGTGACGCCCGCCTTCCGCACCCTGTCCATGAACCGCAGGAAGCCGTCCACATCGAAGAAGAACTGGGTGATCGCCCGGGTGGCGCCGGCATCGATCTTGGCCTTCAGCACGTCGATGTCGTGGTTGATCCCGGCGCTCTCGGGGTGCACCTGCGGATAGAGGCCGACGCTGACCTCGAAATCCGCGATGGCGCGGATGCCGGCGGTCAGCTCTGTGGCGTTGCCATAGCCGTCCGCACGGGGCGTGTAGGCGCCGCCGATCTGCCCGGGAGGATCGCCGCGCAGGGCCACGATGTGGCGGATGCCCGAGGTCCAGTAGTCGCGGATGACCTCGTCCACCTCGTCCCGGCTGGCCTCCACGCAGGTGAGATGCGCCGCCGGCTTCAACTTGGTCTCGGCCAGCATGCGCAGCACGGTGCGGTGCGTGCGGTCGCGCGTCGAGCCGCCGGCGCCATAGGTCACCGAGACGAAGGAAGGGGCGAGCGGCTCCAGCCGCCGGATCGCCTCCCAAAGCCGCTCCTCGGCCTCAGGCGTCTTGGGCGGCGAGAACTCGAACGACACGCTGGGCCGCGGCGCCCCACCGACGCCGGCGCGGGCCACGGGCCCCAGGGCGGTTGTGGGGGGGGTCATGCAGCGCTCCTTTGCCGGACGGCGGCCCGTTCGGCGGTCCAGATTTTCACGGTCAGGCCTTCGCCGCGCTCGGGCGGCAGGGTTTGGACGCCCACCGGCTTCAGCCCGGCTTCTCCGAGCCAGCGCTCGATCTCCGCGTCGGAGAACCCCAGCCGGCGGTGCTGGTGCTGCTCACGCAGGAACTCGAGCGCGTGCGGGGCGAAGTCGACGATGATCAGCCGCCCGCCCGGCGCGGTGATGCGGGCGGCCTCTTTCACCGCCGCGGCCGGGTCGCCCAGGTAGTGCAGCACCTGATGCACCACCACGAGGTCGGCGCTCTCGTCCGGCAGGCGGGTGCCGAAGATGTCGCCGTGGCGAAGCTCGCAGCGTTCCAGTCCCGCCTGGGTCACCTGGGCCCGCGCGATGTTCAGCATCTGCTGCGACAGGTCCAGGCCCAGCGCCTGTTCGGCCGTCGGCCCCAGCAGGGTCAGCATCCGCCCCGCGCCGGTCCCCAGGTCCACCAGCCGCCGGAACGGCCCCTTGCCGGCCGCCTGCAGGATCGCCGCCTCGACGTCGGCCTCGGCCACGTACAGCGAGCGGATCTCGTCCCAGCGGGCGGCGTTGCGCGCGAAGTATGCGTCGGCCTCGGCGGCCCGTTCGGCCTGCACTGCGATCAGCCGCTCGGCGTCGCGGAACAGCACGCCGTCGGCGGGATCGATGCGCTTGAGGATCTCGGCCGCCAGCTCACCGGCGTGGCCGCCCTGGACCAGGCGGTAGAACACCCAGGCCCCGTCGGGGAAACGCTCCACCAGCCCGGCCTCGGCCAGGAGCTTGAGGTGGCGCGACACCCGCGGCTGGCTCTGGTCCAGCACCCGGCACAGCTCCAGCACCGCCAGCTCCTCCCGGGCCAGCAGCGCCAGGATGCGCAGGCGCGTCGACTCGCCCGCCGCGCGCAACACATCCACAGCCTGGGCCGCCGAGAGCTTCATGGCTCCATATAAAGATATCTTTATGTCTTTAAGTCAAGTCGGGAGGTCTAGACGACCGGACTGGCGACCGGCTCGCCGGCCACGAACAATCGCACGTTCTCCACGGCCTGCGCCACCATCAGCGGGATGGAGTCCAGCGTGCCTCCGGCCGTATGCGGCGTCAGCACCGTGTTGGGAAGGTCCAGCCAGCGCGCCGTCGGCGTCGGCTCCTCCTCGAACACGTCCAGGGCGGCGCGGCCCAGCCGGCCGTCCTTAAGCGCCGCGATCAGCGCGTCCTCGTCGATGATCGAGCCCCGCGCCACAT
Organism: Pseudomonadota bacterium; assembly: GCA_023412655.1. GTDB lineage: Bacteria > Pseudomonadota > Alphaproteobacteria > Caulobacterales > Caulobacteraceae > Phenylobacterium. The sequence goes on from JAEYNH010000161.1 coordinate 9,061, forward strand.
TGACGATCAGCCCCTTCGGCCCCACGGCGTCGATGATCTCGCGCGACACGGCCTTGCGGTTGGAGGCGTCGGCGCGGCAGGCCACCACCAGCACGTCGCTGTCCTGCGCCAGCGCCAGCAGGCTCTCCGCCCGCGGCCAGCGCGCCGCCTTGGGGTTCGGTCCCCACCAGCCCACCTGCATGCCGAACGCCTCGGCGCGCACCGCCACGGCCTCGCCGATGGCGCCCAGGCCCATGACGCCGAGGCGCCGGCCCTTCAGGCCCGGAGTCGGCCGCAGGCGCGGATCGTTCCGCCAGCCCCCCTCGCGCAGCACGACATCGCCGAGCACGATCTTGCGCCAGGCGGCCAGCATCAGGCCCATGGCATGGTCAGCCACATCGTCCGCGTTCAGCCCCTTGGCGTGCGTCACCTCGATGTCGTTGGCCCGGCACCAGGGCACGTCCACGCCGTCATAGCCGACGCTGACGCAGGCGATGAGGCCAAGCCGCGGCAGACTGCCGAGGAACTCCGGCGTCAGCGGGATCTCCCCCGCATGGACGATGGCCCGCGTCTCCAGCCGTTCGGCGTCGGTCAGCGTCCAGCGGGCCGCCACGCGGAACCCGGCCGCCTCCAGCGGGGCGCGAACCGCCGCCAGCATCTCGTGCGACAGCATCACCACGGGCTCAGGCATCGGGGCCTCCTGCGAACGGAGGCTCCTGATGCCAGAGCCGCGAGCCCGCGCCTAGCTCAGGTGTAGAAGCTGTCCGGCACCTTGCCGCCGTTCTCGGCCAGCTTCTTCATGACCGCCTTGTGCAGGGCGGTGTTCTGCTCGGCCGAGCCGTCCGCGCCGACATGGACCCCCAGCTCGTCGGCCAGCTGCTTCCGCGCCTCCAGGCTGGAATCCATGTGCAGCAGCTTCAGCAGGTCGACGATGGAGGTGCGCCAGTTGCCGCCGCCGCCCTGCAGCTCGGCCATGCTGGTCAGCACCGCCTCCACGTCCACTTCCGGCACGGGGGCCGCAGCGGCCGCAGGCGCCGCGGCGGCTGGGGGCGGAGAGGCCGGCGCTTGAGCGGGCGCCGCCGCTGCGGCGCCGTGCTTGTGGCCGAAGATCTTGTCCTTGATCGACGAAAAGATGCCCATGGGTCGCTCCTTGCCTAGACCGACGGCCGCGCTTCACCCGACGCCCGGGCCTCATCCCTGGCGCCGCCCTCGCGGTGCGGCCCTTCGGCGAACTCCTCGATCATCTTGGCGCAGAAGGCGGGCAGGTCGTCCGGGTTGCGCGAGGTGACCAGGCCGCTGTCGACCACCACCTCCTGGTCCACCCATTCGGCCCCGGCGTTGCGCAGGTCGTTCTTCAGTGATGGCCAGGAGGTCACCTTCCGCCCCTCCACCCCGCCGGCGTCGATCAGCGTCCAGGGGCCATGGCAGATCGCGGCTATGGGCTTCTCGGCCCGCACGAAGTCGCGGATGAAGTCGATAGCCTGCTCGTCCAGCCGCAGCTGGTCGGGATTGATCACCCCGCCGGGCAACACCAGGCCGTCGTAATCGGACGCGCTGGCCTGGGCCAGTTCGCGATCCACCGCGGTCATGTCGCCCTTGTCGTGGTGGTTGTAGCCCTGGATCCGGCCGCCCTTCGGCGAGACCACATGCACCTCCGCGCCGGCCTGCTTCAGGGCCTCGACCGGCTGGGTCAGTTCCACCTGTTCGAAGCCATCCGTGGCGAGCACCGCCACCTTGCATCCTTGCAGACGTCCGTCAGCCATCGCCGGGCCTCCTCGTGTTGTGGGGTTCGCCCAACAACCCGCGAGGCAGCCGCCCGTTCCGGCGGCTCAGCTTGTGAAGTCCCCCGGCGGCGGGCGCGCCTAGCGCTGCAGCTTGGCGACCTCTTCAAGGTGCCACAGCAGGATCGGGCGGGCCTTCTCCGCCTCGGCGCTCTTCCAGTCGCGGAACAGCTCGGCCGCCGTGGCGATGGTCGAACTGGGGATGGCGCCCGCCTGGATCATCCGGTCGACGCCCGTGGCGTGCGCCACCTGCGACTGCCCGCCCACCGCATCGGCCACGAACATCACCTCGAAGCCTTCCTTCAGGGCGTCCACCACCGGATAGGCCAGGCAGATCTCGGTGTAGAGCGCGCCGACGATGAGCCGCTTGCGGCCGGTCGCCATCACCTCCCGGCGGAAGGCCGCGTCCTCCCACGCGTTCATCGTCGAGCGATCGCCGATGCGCTGGCCAGGGGCCTCGGCCGCGATGGACGCCAGGGTCGGCCGGTTGACGCCCAGCTCGATGCCCACCGTGGAAATCACCATCGGCACGCTCAGGGCGCGGCACAGCCGGATCAGGAAGCGGACATTCTGCTCCACCATCGCCGCCGGCGTTTCGGAGCGAAGGCTGGCGAACATCTCAGGCTGGTAGTCGATCAGCAGGAGCGCCACCTGGTCGTGGTTCCAGACGGCATTCTGCGGAGAAGGTTTCTGGGACGGGTATGCGCCGCCCGCCCGCGGAGGCCCCGAAGCCGCGCCCTGGGCGGCGGCGCTCGTGGCGGCCACCGAGGCCAGTCCCGCCACCGCCCCCGCCGCGACGATCCCCCGCCGACTGATGCTCATCTGGTCCATCTGCGCCTCCGCTCAAGCTTGCAGCCAAGCTTGCCCGGCCGGCCCGTGGGCCACACGGGACGATCCTGCTTTCCGGGACGATCCTGCGCTGATCTCAGCTGCGGCGGGTACGCCGCCACGCCGCCGGAGTGACGCCGATCTCGCTCCGGAACCGGCGGGCGAGATGGCTGGCGTCGACGAAGCCGGTGGCCTCGGCGATCTCCTCCAGCGTCATGGACCCGACCTCCAGCAGCGCCTGGGCCCGGCGGATTCGCGCCCGCAACTGGTACTGGTAGGGGGCCAGGCCCGTGGCCGCCTTGAACGCCCTGGCGAAATGGGCCTGCGAGAGCTGGGCGGTCGCGGCCAGGTCGGCCAGGGCCACCGGTTGCGGCAGGCGCTCCTCCAGCACCTCCAGCACGCGGCGCAGCTGCCAGGGCGCCAGCCCCCCGGCAGGCCCCCGGGCCGGCGACAACGCGTGAAGCCTGGCCATCGCCGCGAGAACCAGGGCGTCGCCGTAGAGCTGGGACGCGGGATCGCCCTGGTCGACCGCCTCGCTGAGCAGCCGCATCAGCGTCCAGAGCGCGTCGTCGGAGAAGCGAAGTCGGGGGTCGGAAAGCCGGGCCATGTCCAGGCGCGCCTCGATCCGAGCCTCCAGCGCCCCGGGTTGGAACACCAGCGACACGTCGCGGACGTAGCGGACGTCGGCGCAATAGCCCCACAGCCGCTGTCCGGCCGGTGCGAACTGGATGTTGCGGGGGACGTACCCGGCCTCACAGGGCCGTTCAGGGTCGAGGCGCGGCTCGCAAGGCGCAGCGCCGGTCTCCGCCAGCAGGCCGGTCACCCGGGCCGACTCCGGGTGCGCCATCTCGTTGAGGCCCTCGCCGCCCGGCCCCCACACCTCGGAGACGTCCACGCAGACGCCGTTGAACACGCGGCGGCGCACCTCGACGCGCGAGATGTGCTTCGGCAGCGGCTGCAGGCGATCGGCGAGCGTCTGCAAGGCGGACTCCGGCAAACGGCGTTCCGCGCATCAGCGGACCCGCCGTCGCCGAGGTCAAGTACAAGCTCTACCTTGCGAACTTCTGGAACTTGATCCGGTGGGGAATGAGGCTGTCGGCGCCCAGGCGGCGCTTCTTGTCCTCTTCATAGGATTCGAAGTTCCCCTCGAACCACTCCACGTGGCTGTCCCCCTCGAAGGCGAGGATGTGCGTCGCCAGGCGGTCCAGGAAGAAGCGGTCGTGGCTGATGACCACGGCGCAGCCCGGAAAGTCTTCCAGGGCGCTTTCGAGGGCGCCCAGGGTTTCCACGTCCAGGTCGTTGGTCGGTTCGTCGAGCAGGATGACGTTGCCGCCCGAGGCCAGCGTCTTGGCCAGGTGCACGCGGTTGCGCTCGCCCCCCGACAGCAGGCCGACCTTCTTCTGCTGGTCGCCGCCCTTGAAGTTGAAGCTGCCCACGTAGGCCCGGCTGGGGATCTCCCGGGTCCCCACCTTCATGATGTCCAGGCCGCCCGAGATCTCCTCCCAGACGTTCTTGTTGGGATCGAGGCTGTCGCGGCTCTGATCCACATAGGCCAGCTTCACCGTCTCGCCGAGGCGGATCGAGCCCTTGTCCGGCGTCTCCTGGCCGGTGATCAGCTTGAACAGCGTAGACTTGCCGGCGCCGTTCGGGCCGATGACGCCGACGATCCCGCCGGGCGGCAGCTTGAACGACAGGTCCTTGAACAGCAGCTTCTCGCCATAGGCCTTTTCCAGGCCCTCGGCCTCGATCACCACATTGCCTAGGCGCGGGCCCGGCGGGATCTGGATCTGGGCGAAGGTCTGCTTCTGGCGTTCGGCCTGGTTCACGAGTTCGTCGAAGGCGGCGAGACGGGCCTTGGACTTCGAACGGCGGGCGGACGGCGAGGAGCGCACCCACTCCAGTTCGCGCTCGATCGTGCGCTTCTTGCCGGCTTCTTCACGCTCTTCCTGGGCGACGCGCTTGGCCTTCTGCTCCAGCCAGGACGAATAGTTGCCCTCGTAGGGGATGCCCTTGCCGCGATCGAGTTCCAGGGTCCACTTGGTCACTTGGTCCAGGAAGTAGCGGTCGTGGGTGACCAGGATCACGCAGCCCGGGAACTGCTCCAGATGGTGCTGCAGCCAGGCGACGCTTTCGGCGTCCAGGTGGTTGGTGGGCTCGTCCAGCAGCAGCATGTCGGGCTTCGAAAGCAGCAAGCGCGCCAGCGCCACCCGCCGCTTCTCACCGCCGGACAGCTTGTCCACCGGCCAGTCGTTCGGCGGGCACCGCAAGGCGTCCATCGCCATCTCGATGCGGCTGTCGATATCCCACAGGTCGCCGGCGTCGAGCTTCTCCTGGAGGGTGGTCATCTCCTCCATAAGCTCGTCGGAATAATCCTCGCCCATCAGGGTGGCGACTTCGTTGTAGCGGTCGAAGATCTTCTTCTCTTCGCACCACGAGATCACGTTGCCCCAGACATCCAGCTTCTCGTCGAGCTGCGGCTCCTGCTCGAGGTAGCCCATCTTGGTGCCTTCGGCGGCCTTGGCCTCGCCGGAGAACTCCTTGTCCAGGCCCGCCATGATCTTCAGCAGGGTCGACTTGCCCGAGCCGTTGACGCCGACCACGCCGATCTTGGCGTCGGGATAGAACGACAGCCAGATGTTCTCGAAAAGCTTCTTAGGGCTGCCGGGATAGGCCTTGGTCAGGCCCTGCATCTGGAAGATGTACTGCTGCGCCATGGGGCGTCCGCGCTCTCGCTCTCAGGAATGTCGGGAAGTCGCGGAGCAGATAGCCCCCTACGCCCTTCGGCGCAACGTCGGCAGGGCGCTCAGCCGGCCTCGGCCAGCACCCGCGGCCCCTGGCGCAGCACGATCCGGCCGTCTGGATATTCGACCTTGGCGGCGTTGAAGATCGCCCAGGCTACGCCTGCCACCGCGGCGCGGCCCAGCGTCCGGTCAGGCTTGTCGTCGAAGCGCGCCCAGAGCTCGACCACATAGGTCAACTCGTCGTCCGGGCCGCCGTCCGTGATCGGGACGACCTTGCCGTCCGGCGCGCCGCCCTCGCGCGCGTTCATGCGGTCGGCCGCCTCAGTGGGGCCGCCCTGCCCAGCGGCTCATGAGGCGATTGCGGTGGCGCAATGTGATCACCCGGCCCGGGTACTCCCGGGTCGCGGCATAATAGGCGGCGTAGCCGATCGAAGCGCTCAGGCTCACCGCCAGAATCTGCTCGACTGCAGTCCCCATCTCGTCCCAGATCTCCACCTTGTAGGGGAAGTCCTCACGCGCGACGGGGAACCCGCCAGCTGGGCCACGCGTTCCACCGGCTTCGTCGGTGGGATCGTCGGGGGGACTGAGCTTTTGCACGCCCACGAACATGACGGCTCTCCGAGGAAACGGCGGCGATCCTTTGGCGCGCCGACGGCACTGTCAACTGTGGGACGCCCGGGCTTCGCCAGGTTCCGCCGGACATGTAAACTGGACCCATGGCGACTGTGACCAAGGCCCGCCTTCATCCGCTCAATATCGAGCAGTTGATCGACTCGCTCACCGAGTACGCGATCTACATGCTCGAGCCCGACGGACGCGTTTCCAGCTGGAGCTCGGGAGCCGAGCGGCAGAAGGGCTACGCCGCGGTCGAGGCTCTCGGCCAGCCCTTCGAAGTCTTCTTCACGCCCGAAGACCGCCTGGCCGGGGCGCCCGCCCGGCTCCTGGCCGAGGCCGCCAAGGTGGGACGGGTGAAGACCGAGGGCTGGCGCCAGCGCAAGGATGGCGAGCGCTTCTGGTCTGAAGGCGTGCTCCACGCGGTGTTCGGCGAGACCGGCGAACTCACCGGCTACGCCAAGATCACCCGCGACATGACCCATGAACGGGCCGCCCGAGAGGCGCTGCAAGCCACTGAGCGTCGCTTCCGCCTGCTCGTGGAAAGCGTCGTCGACTACGCGATCTT
>JAEYNH010000042.1 GCA_023412655.1 Pseudomonadota bacterium
CGGCCGCCGGCTTGGCGTTGATCAGGTCGTGCGGCATGACCGTGTCGATATCGACCGAGCTCATGCGCTCCTTGATCGCCCGCTCCATGCGCAGCAGGCCGACGCGGTACTGGTTCTCCAGCAGCTCGCCCACCGAACGCACCCGGCGGTTGCCCAGGTTGTCGATGTCGTCGATCTCGCCGCGGCCGTCGCGCAGGCCCACCAGGGTCCGCAGCACCGCGATGACGTCGTCCTTGCGGATGACGCGCACGTCGTCCGGGCAGTCCAGCTCCAGGCGCATGTTCATCTTCACGCGGCCGACCGAGCTCAGGTCGTAGCGCTCGCTGTCGAAGAACAGGCTCTTGAACATCGCCTCGGCGGCCTCGACCGTCGGCGGCTCGCCCGGGCGCATGACCCGGTAGATGTCGAACAGGGCGTCTTCACGCGCCGTGTTCTTGTCCACGCGCAGAGTGTTGCGCATGTAGGCGCCGACGGTGACGTCGTCGATGTCGAGGACTTCGAGGGTGGTGAAGCCCTGCTCTTCGAGCGAGGCCAGCAGCGCCGGGTCCAGCTCGTCGCCGGCTTCGGCGTAGATCTCGCCGGTTTCGAAGTTGACCAGGTCCTTGGCCAGGTAGCGGCCGGTCAGGGCCTCGGGCGCCAGGAGGAGGGTCTTCAGGCCGGCGTCGGCGAACTTCTTGGCGTTACGCGCCGAGATCTTCTGGCCTGCCGGAGCGATCTCCTCGCCGGTGTCGGCGTCGATCAGCGGGAACTCGGGCTTCACGCCGCGCCAGCGCTCGGCCTTGTACGGCGTCGCCCAGCCGTCGCCCTTCTTCTCGTAAGGCACGGTCTCGTAGAACGTGGAGAGGATCTCCTCCCCGTCCATGCCCAGGGCCATCAGGAAGGTCGAGGCCGGCAGCTTACGGCGCCGGTCGATGCGGACGTAGACGATGTCCTTGGCGTCGAACTCGAAGTCGAGCCACGAGCCGCGGTAGGGGATCACGCGCGCGGCGAAGAGCAGCTTGCCCGACGCGTGGGTCTTGCCCTTGTCGTGGTCGAAGAAGACGCCCGGCGAGCGGTGCATCTGGGAGACGATGACGCGCTGGGTCCCGTTGACGATGAAGGTGCCCTTCTCCGTCATGAGCGGGATGTCGCCCATGTAGACGTCCTGCTCCTTGATGTCCTTCACGGAGCGGGCGCCGGTCTCTTCGTCGGTTTCGAAGACGATGAGGCGCAGCTTGACCTTCAGCGGCGCGGCATAGGTCATGTCGCGCTGGACGCATTCCTCGACGTCGTACTTCGGCTCCTCGAACTCGTAGGAGACGTACTCGAGCACCGCGCGCTCGTTGAAGTCCTTGATCGGGAAGACCGACTTGAAGACGGCCTCGATGCCCTCGTCGCGGCGCTCGGCCGGACGGACTTCGCGCTGCAGGAACTGTTCGTAGGACGAACGCTGAACCTCGATCAGGTTCGGCATCTGCACGGCTTCGGGGATGCGGCCGAACGATTTCCGGATCCGCTTCTTACCGGTGAAGGACTGCGCCATTTTGATCCCTTGAGGACGATCGGGAACGGAGTCCCGCCGTCGAGCTTTCATCCTGCGTCCACCCTCGAGCTCCCTGACGGGAGCCGGACGCTGGAGCCCCTGTATCGTCAGGGGCGCCCCTTCGCATGGTCGGAGGGCGGCGGACCATGCCTCGGGACATCACGCGCGAAGATCACGGGACGTCACGCACGATTCGGCGACGGTGACGTGGATCGGGAGCTTTTCGCGAACGGGCGGAAATAAGCCCTTTCTTGCCAATTGAAAAGCCCCCAGCCGGAAAAAAGGCCCTATGCGACGAAGGCGGCGCCGGACCCTCCGCCCGACGCCGCCTCTTTGCTGACCCGGGCGTGTCCCGGGTGATGTCATTCCATCTGGCGATAATCGCACCGAACCAACCGCCCCGGCCCGCGGAAGTTCCCCTCCCCGCCCCTATTCCGCCGGCGCCGGCGCCGGGCCGGCGAGCGGCCGCCAGGCCCGGGCCGCATAGCGGGCGTGGTACTCGGGATGCTCGGTCCCGCACCAGCGATCCCACCAGGTGAACCAGGCCGCATAGTTCCAGCCCGCCTGGGCGTGATGCAGGTCGTGGTGGGTTGTGGTGACGATGAAGTCCAGCATGGGACGGCCATCGCGCCTGGCCGGCATCAGCTCGTAGCCCGAGTGCAGCAGGGTGTTGGTGACGATCTGGTACAGCATCACCCAGGACATGGCGTAGGACGGCATCGGGAAGACCAACGGCCAGACCACCACGAAGCCGATCAGCAGCACGGCCTCCCCGATGTCGAAGCTGTAGGCCGTGAACGGCGATGGATTGTTGCTGCGGTGGTGGCGACGGTGGAACCGGCGGAACATCCGCGGGTCGTGCATCAGCCGGTGCGTCCAGTAGAACCAGGCGTCCAGGCCGATGACGCCCGCCACCAGGGACATGCCGAACCACACCGGCCCCCAGCTGTCGGCGATCCGCCCCAGGGGATAGAGGCCTGCCCGCGTCATATAGGCCATCAGCACGCCGGCGGTGGCGAAGATGGCCATGCTGCGCAGGGAGAACAGGAGTTCGGTGAGCAACTGGCGGGGCGGCGGCGTCGCCTCGCGGATCTTCCGGGCCCTCAGCAGCGGGGCCAGCACGACCCACAGCAGCAGCCACACGCCCACCGTGAAGACCGCATAGCGCGTCACGGTGGGCTCCAGTTCGGCGTACCAGAGCTGGGCGGCGTCGATAATGAACGGCGGCATGGAAAGACCTCCTCGGTTGTGCAGAGGAGGATGACGAGGCCCGCCGCCCGGTCTCGCCGAGGGCGCGCAACCCTCGCCGATTTCGAAATCAGCCTGTTTCCTTCGGTTTCGGCGAGCCTTCGGCCAGGGCCAGCCGCCGCCATTCGGTCGGGCTCTGCCCCGTGGTCGCGCGGAACGCCCGGTTGAAGGGCCCCAGCGAGCCGTAGCCCAGGTCGAAGGCGATGGCCGCCACCGTGCGCCGGGCCTCGCCCGGGTCGGACAGCCTGCGTTTGGCGGCCTCGATCCGGTGGCTGTTGAGGAACTCGGCGAAGTTGCGGTGGCCGAGGCGCTGGTTGATCAGCCGGCGCAGCCGGTGCTCGGGCGTCTCCAGCTCCGCCGCGAGATCCCCAATGGTCAGGCCCTCCCGCCGCCAGGCCTCCGCTGACATGATCGCCTCGAGCCGGGCCAGCAGTTCTCGCTCGACCGCCTCGGCCCGCCCGTCCGCCCGCGACTCCGTGCGGCGCGCCACTCCAACGACGCCGGGCCGGGTCTGCAGGGTGAGCAGGGCCATGGCGATGGCCAGGGCCGCGATGATGGCCGCGCCCCCCGCCTGCCCCGGCGTGACCGCCAGCCAGGGTCCGGTCGGGTCGACCCGATAGAGGAAGCCCGCCGTCACCAGCACCACGGTGTAGATGCAGGCCGCGGAGAGGACGAGCGCCCGGAACCGCCGCCGGCCCTCCACCAGGTCGTCCCGCCAGCCACGCACCACCATATAGAGCGCGTGCGCGGCCAGCAGGGCGGCGAAGCCGTTGCGGCCATACCAGAGCCAGTCGGACAGGGGCGGCCCGGCCATGCCCATCAAGGGCCCGGTGACCACCAGGATCGCCGCCGGCGCCAGCACCGCGGGGCGGATCTTCACGTCGTCGAAAAGCGCGAGGACGAACAGCCAGAAGAGGCCGCCGACCGGATAGGCCATCGGCAGCAGCAGCGCCTCGGCCGGTCCGACCGCGCGTAGCATGGCCGCGGATTCGGTGATCACCCAGGCGATGGTGGAGAGGCCGAACGCCAGGGTCGCGTGGCGGACGTTGGCGGGGGCGCCGCCGCGCCAGAACGCCAGGGAAACCGCCGCCAGCGCACCGCAGGCCACGCCCGTCAGCAACGCAGTCAGAAGGGTCTCGGACTCGCTCATCGGTCAAGCTTAGCAGCAAAGAAAAAGGGCCGGGATTGCTCCCGGCCCTCGATCTTGCAGAAGCGCTGATCCAGCGCCGCCCAAACTACTTGATTTGGACGGTGGCGCCGGCTTCTTCGAGCTTCTTCTTGATTTCTTCCGCTTCCTGCTTGGAAACGTTTTCCTTCACGTTCTGCGGAGCGCCTTCGACGAGGTCCTTGGCTTCCTTCAGGCCGAGGTCCGGACGGACGCCGCGGACTTCCTTGATCACGTTGATCTTCTTGTCGCCACCGGCGGTCAGAACAACGGTGAACTCGGTTTGCTCTTCAGCAGCTTCGGCGGCGGCGCCACCGCCAGCGGCCGGAGCGGCGGCCACGGCCACCGGAGCGGCGGCCGAGACGCCCCACTTTTCTTCCAGCAGCTTGGACAGCTCAGCGGCTTCCAGGACGGTCAGGGCGGACAGGTCTTCGACCAGCTTTTCGAGATTAGCCATTTCGTTCGATCCTTAATCGTAGAGGTTTTGTCGGGAAGATGACGATCTAGGCGGCGTCTTTGGCGGCGTAGGCGCCCATGACGCGAGCCAGCTGACCAGCCGGCGCCTGCAGCACGCCGGCGACCTTGGTCGCGGGCGCCTGGACGAGGCCGATGATCTTGGCGCGCAGCTGATCCAGCGACGGCAGGGTCGCGAGCGCGCTCACACCCTTCTGGTCGAGAACCTGCTGACCCATCAGCCCGCCGATGACGGAGAACTTGTCGTTCTCCTTGGCGTACTGGGTCGCGACCTTGGCGGCGGAGACGGGGTCCGGCGCATAGGCGATGGCGACGGGGCCCTTGAAGAGGGCGTCGCCCGCTTCGCCGGCCGCGCCTTGCAGCGCCTTCTGAGCCAGGGTGTTCTTCACCACCTTCAGCTGGGCGCCCTGCTCACGCAGCTTGCCCCGCAGATCGGTCATTTCCGCAACGGTCAGACCCATGTAGTGGGTCACGACCACGGCGCCGGAAGTGTCGAAAACGCCCTTGAGCGCCTCGATGGCTTCCTGCTTTTGAGCGCGGTCCATTGCGGTCTCCATACTCAGGTTCGACGCACGCGCGATTGCGCACGCCGTTAAGCAACCTGTCCTTGTCAGAGAAGCCGCAGCCTCGCGCCCATCCGGATCGGACGGCGGCGAAACTTCATCTTCCCGTCTCCCTGCGTCCGAGGAAGGGCTCTTCCCCGCGTTACGGCCTCCGGTGGCCCCGGCGGCTGCGCAGTTCTTGGACAGGACGGACGGGCCCAGGGGCCTGCCCTTCCACGCCGTCCCTCCAGGGAGGATCGACGAAGCGCGGGCCTTTACACGAAGCCGGCGGAAGACTCAACCTCCCGCACCGACCTTTGTCCCACGCGCGCGAGGACCTGACCCGATGACCGCCCTGCCCGTCCTGTTGGCCGCCGCCCTCGCTGCGGCCTCGCCCCCCTCGCCGCTGTCTTGCCGCCAGGAAGCCGGCGCCGCCCAGGCCGACCGGATGGTCAGGGCCTGCCGCTACGTCTCCCCCGCGACGCGGCCGCCATGCAACGCCGCCAACCGCTGTGAGCTGATCCTGGGGGAGATCCTCCGCAGTTGCGCCATGTGGAAGCCGACCGACAGCCCGCCCAAACCCGCCGTCTGCGCCGACTACGAGCCCCCTAGGCCGCGCTGATCCGTCGCGAGCCAGGCCTCGAGACGCGCGGCCCTGGCCAGGTCCTTGGCCCGTCCGAACTGGCGCAGGATGCGCAGCTGCTCGGCCGCCGTCGGCAACGGCACGTCGACCCCTGCGAACGGACGGCTCTCGATGGCGCGCACCTCGACCCGCGTCCAGCCGTCGGCGGCGCGCAGCTCCAGGTCGCCCATGACCTCGACGGCGCCCTCGGGCGCGCGGTAGCGGGAGAAGCGCGAGCGGAAGCCGGCCTCGGGGTCCGGCGCGTAGGCCGGCTCGCGCCAGGCGCGCCAGGCCGCCTCCAGCCGCTCGGCGCCCGCCGCGGTGGTCAGCACGTCGAGATCGGGGCAGTCGTCCAGCGGCAGCCCCAGCATCATGAGCGCCCCGCTGCCGATGACCGTCCAGGATGCGGGCAGCGCGGCAAGATCCGGCCCCAGGCGGCGGACGAGCGCTTCCAGCTCGGATCTGGTCATGGCTCCCCCTCCCCGTCCGCTGCGCCAAAGAAAAAGGGAGCGGCATCGCTGCCGCTCCCCGCATCTTCTCGAAATCGGTCCGGGCTTAGACGCCCAGCGACCCGGCGTCGATCTTGAAGCCCGGCCCCATCGTCGACGAGAGGCTGATCTTCTTCACATAGGTGCCCTTGGCGCCCGAGGGCTTGGCCTTGTTCAGGGCGTCGACCATCGCCTTCACGTTGGCGATGAGCTGCTCCTCGGTGAACGAGGCCTTGCCGATGCCGGCGTGGACGATGCCCGCCTTCTCGACACGGAACTCGATCGAGCCGCCCTTGGCGTCCTTCACGGCCTGGCCGACGTTCGGCGTCACGGTGCCGACGCGCGGGTTCGGCATCAGGCCGCGCGGGCCCAGCACCTTACCCAGACGACCCACCAGGGCCATCATGTCCGGCGTGGCGATGACGCGGTCGAAGTCCATGAAGCCGCCCTGGATGCGCTCCACCAGGTCCTCGGCGCCGCCGACTTCGGCGCCGGCGGCCTTGGCTTCCTCGGCCTTGGCGTCCTTGGCGATGACGGCGACGCGGACGTCACGGCCGGTGCCGGACGGCAGGGCCACCACGCCGCGGACCTGCTGGTCGGCGTGACGCGGGTCGACGCCCAGGTTCACGGCGATCTCGACGGTCTCGTCGAACTTGGCGTTGGCGTTGGCCTTCACCAGCTTGATGGCGTCTTCGAGGGCGTGGGTGGCGGCGACGTCGCCGGTCCACTTCTGAACGCGCTTCGGTTGCTTGGCCATGTCTTAGGCCTCCACGATCTGAAGGCCCATCGAGCGGGCGGAGCCCTCGATGATGCGCGCGGCGGCCTCAACGTCGTTGGCGTTGAGGTCCTTCATCTTCTTCTCGGCGATGTCGCGCAGCTGGGCGCGGGTGATCTTGCCGGCGACGTCGCGGCCGGGCTTCTGCGAGCCCGACTTCAGGCCCAGCGCTTCCTTGATGTAGTGCGTGGCCGGCGGCGTCTTCGTGACGAAGGTGAACGACTTGTCCTGGTAGACCGTGATGATGGTCGGAAGGGGCGTGCCCTTCGGTTCCTTCTCGGTCCGGGCGTTGAACTCCTTGCAGAAGCCCATGATGTTGACGCCGCGCTGACCCAGCGCCGGGCCGATCGGCGGCGACGGGGTGGCGGAGCCCGCGGGCACCTGCAGCTTGATGTAGCCCAAGATCTTCTTGGCCATCTTTGCCTCCAAAGGCCGGGAAACCCGGCCGGTTTGAGCCGTGGTGCGGGGTTACGGTGGCCGGCCCCTCCCACGGATTTGAAATCGCAGACTTGGAAAACGAAAACGCGCCCGTCTGCGAAGGGCGCGCTCGTATCAGGAATGGACCGCGGCGGCAACCGCGGCCCGGAAGCTCGGCGGCCTTAGGCGATCTTCTCGACCTGGCCGTATTCCAGCTCCACCGGCGTGGCGCGGCCGAAGATGGAGACGGTGACCCGCAGGCGCGCGCGCTCCTCGTCGACCTGCTCCACCGAGCCGTTGAAGCTGGCGAAGGGGCCGTCGGTGACCCGCACCTGCTCACCGATCTCGAAGGTGATGGTCGGCTTCGGCCGCTCCACGCCCTCTTCGATGGCGCCGACGATGCGCTCGACTTCCTTTTCGGAGACCGGGATCGGCTTGGAGCCCGAGCCCAGGAAGCCCGTCACCTTCGGGGTGTTCTTGATGAGGTGGTAGGCCTCGTCGGTGAGCTCCATCTTCACCAGCACGTAGCCGGGGAAGAACTTGCGCTCCGAGTTGACCTTGCGGCCGCGGCGGATCTCCACCACGTCCTCGGTGGGCACCAGGATCTCCGAGAAATTCTCGTCGAGCCCCTGCTGCTTGGCCTGCTCGCGGATGCTCTCGGCCACCTTCTTCTCGAAATTCGAGTAGGCGTGGACGATGTACCACTTGTGGCGCGGGTTGCTCTTGGTGGTGGTTTCAGCGGCTTCGGACATCTTCAAATCACCCGGCGTTCGCCAGTCTCAGCACCTGGCCGATGCCGAAGCTGAGGCCCAGATCCACGACCCAAAAGAACCCCGAGGCCAGCAGGACCATGATCGCCACCATGACCGAGGTGATCCAGGTCTCCTTGCGGCTCGTCCACGTGATCTTGCGCGCCTCGGCGCGGACCTCGCGGAAGAACTGGGCCGGGCTCACCTTCTTCTTCGGAGCCTGGGTGGCCGCCGCGGGCGAGGCCATCACCGCAGCCGTTTTCGCGGCGCGGTTCCTCATCGCTTGCGGGCTCGATCCCGGTTTCTTGGCCATTCGGCGTCTTAAACTCGTCTTTGGGGCTGCGACCGCCGCGGCCCCCGTCTTCACTTATATAGGGTGGCAGGAGTGGAGGGACTCGAACCCCCGGCCCTCGGTTTTGGAGACCGATGCTCTACCAGCTGAGCTACACTCCTAAAGCGCTAGGCTTCAGAGCCTACCCTCCCGGGCAATGAAACAGCGCGCCGGAAGCCGGCTTGGGCCTTCGGCGCGCGCGGCTCATCGCCGGAGCCGGCTGATCTAGCAGCGAGCGCCTGCCCCTGCAAGGTATCGAATGGGATCGTGTGGGGCGGATCGAAAGCCCCCGCCGGCCGTTTCCGGACCATGCCGGAACCCCACGACCCCGCCTGGAACCGCGACGACGAGCAGAAGCTCCCTGACACGTCCGGGCGGCCGCCCAGAACCGCCTCCGAGCCCGCCGGGGCCGAGGGCCAGGCCAAGACCTCCAAGACCTTCACCGATCCCGCCTCGGGCGGCAGCCAGGACGGCGCCCACGCGCCGAACCAGGCCGAGGCCGATCAGACGGACGGCGTCCGCCGCCCCTCGTCTCCCGGCGACAAGTCCGCCTAGGACCCGCCCACCACCACCCGGCCGGCGCCCGACACCGACTTGCGGACCGGGCCGGTGACCTGGTTCACGTGGATCGACCCCAGGCCCGAGATCGAGGCGTCCAGGCTCTCGGCCACGCCGTCGAAGTCCACGCCGCCGATTCCCGAGACCGAGGCCTTGAAGGTGCTGGCGCGGCCACCCGCCACCCGGATCCGTCCGACGCCGGACACCTCGGCCTGCACCGGCCCGTTCAGGGTCTCGACCTTCACGCCCCCGGCGCCCGACAGGCGCGCCTCCAGCCCGCGGCGCAGGCGCGTGGCGTGCACATTGCCGGCTCCCGAGATCCGCACGTTCAGCCGCTCGGCCGACCCCATCATGATCGATCCCGCGCCCGAGGCGCGGACCCGGGCGGGGCCGGACACGTCGGCCACCGTCCAGCCGCTGCAGCCCGAACTCTCCAGTTCCAGGCTGCCGGAGCGGCCGATGCTTCCAAAGACGGCGCCGTCCGCGCTGACGCGCACGTCCCGTGGCGCGCGGATCACCACCTGGGGCATGTCCCGGTGGCTGACGGCGCCGAGGCCGCGCACCTTCACCTTCCGCGCGTCGCCCCCGCCGCTGCAGTCGCGCAGCCGCGAGCCCAGGTCGCCGGCGATGATGGTCCTGTCCCCGGACCGGGTGACCCGCAGCGGCAGCTCGGCGTTCGCGCGGACAATCTGCACCTGAACGTCGTCGCGCGCCTCGGGGATGACGGTGACGCGGGCGACGGCGTCTTCGAAGCGGATGGTCGCGGCCTGGGCCGCAGGTCCGGCGGCCAGCGCCCCGACGGCGGCGAAAAGCGCGATCCTGAGGCTCATGGCCCTCTCCTTCCCGAACAAACCCGGGAGCAGGCTACCGGCAGAGGGCGGGAAAGCACTTTAATTCCAGGTCATGACAGAGAGGTCATGGGCCCTCGGACAAGGAGCGCCCATAAGAGAAAGGCCCCCGCGTATACCCCGCG
>JAEYNH010000184.1 GCA_023412655.1 Pseudomonadota bacterium
GTCGCGGCTCAGGCCGCGACGCAGCTTTCGAAGCCGGCGCGGAGGGCGGCTTCGTCCAGGTTCCGGCCGATGAACACCAGGCGCGAGTAGCGCTTGTCGCCGTCGCGCCACGGGCCCTGGAAGTCGCCCTCCAGGATCATGTGGACCGCCTGGAACACCAGCCGGCGGTCCTCGCCCTTGATGTCCAGGATGCCCTTGGCGCGCAGGATGTCGACGCCCTGCGTCTGCAGGACGTTGTTCAACCAGGCGGTGACCCGGTTGGCGTCGATCGGCTTGTCAGAGGTCAGTGAGATCGAGGTGATGCCGCTCTCGGCCACGTGGTCGTGGATGTGTCCATGATCGTGGCCGTGATCATGATGGTCGTGGTCATTATCGTGATCGTGATGATGGTCGTGACCGCAGTGCTCGTCGTGCACGTGCCCGGGCTCGCCATGGGCAGGGTTCAGGAAGTCGGGCTGCAGCTCGGTCACCCGCGCCAGGTCGAAGGCGTGGCGGCCGAGGATGGTGTCCAGAGGCACGTTCGAGCGTTGGGCCCGGCGGATCGGCGCCAGCGGATTGAGGGTGCGGATCGCCCGCTCAACCTCGGCCAGCTCAGCCTCGGAGACGAGGTCGGTCTTGTTCAGGATGATCTGGTCGGCGAAGGCGATCTGCTCGGCCGCTTCCTTGGAATCCTTCAGCCGCAGCGGCAGGTGCTTGGCGTCCACCACCGTGGTCACGCTGTCCAGCTCGGTGCGGGCCCGCACGTCGTCGTCGACGAAGAAGGTCTGGGCGACCGGCGCGGGATCGGCCAGGCCGGTGGTCTCGACGATGATGGCGTCGAACTTGCCCTTGCGCTTCATCAGGCCAGAGAGCACCCGGATCAGGTCGCCGCGCACGGTGCAGCAGACGCAGCCGTTGTTCATCTCGAAGACCTCTTCGTCGGCGCCGACGATCAGGTCGTTGTCGATGCCCACCTCGCCGAACTCGTTGACGATGACGGCGTACTTGCGGCCGTGGTCCTCGGAGAGGATGCGGTTCAGCAGGGTGGTCTTGCCCGCGCCGAGATAGCCGGTCAGGACTGTGACTGGGGTCTTGTCGCTCATGCGGGACCATGTAGGGCGACAGCGCCAACTAATGAAGTGGCGTTCTGAAGCTGGAATGTTATAAAATAACAAATGACGATAGCTGAGCGCCCCGAGACGCGCGTGGAACCCCTCGACGCCTTCCGCCAGGACCGGACCTATCTGGGGGCGGACCATCGCCGGAACGAGCGGCGCACCTGGATCGTGACGGGGATTTGCACCGCCATGCTGGTGGTGCTGGTGGCCGGCGGGATGGCGACGGGGTCGCTGGCGCTGATGGCCGCCGGCCTGCACATGGCCGCTCACGTGGTGGCCCTGCTGGTGGCGGCGGGCGCCTATGTGCTGGCGCGGCGGAACGCCCGCAATCCAGCCTTCAGTTTCGGCACCGGTAAGCTGGGCTATCTGGCGGGCTTCGCCAACGGCATGGTGCTGGCGCTCACGGCGGTGATCATCGCGGCCGAGAGCTTCGAGCGCATCCTTAACCCGCACGTGGTCGACTACCACGGGGCCGTGCCCATCGCGGCGGCCAGCCTGGTGGTCACCCTGATCTGCATCTGGTTGCTTCGGCCGACCCGGACCCACGCGGCCCGCAACGATCCCGATGGCGACCTGAACCTGTCGGCCGTGCACCTTCACCTCACCGCCGACGCCGCCGTCTCGGTCCTGGCCCTGGCCGCGGTCCTGGTGGGCCAGAGGTTCGACTGGCGCTTCGCCGACCCCCTGGCCGGCCTGCTGGCCGCCGTGCTCGTCGCCCAGTTCGCCCTGAAGCTGCTGATGCGGGCGGGCGCGGCCCTGCTCGACATCAATCCCTCGCCCGAGCTCACCGCCGAGGTGCGGGCCCGGCTGGCGAGCGGCGGCGAGCGGGTCATCGACCTGCACCTCTGGCGCCTGGGGCCTGGCCACCATGCGGTGATCGCGGTGATCGCCGCCGACCACCCGTTACCGGTGGAGGACTATCGCGCACGTCTGGCTGGCCTTGCGGGCCTGTCTCATGTCACCGTGGAGGTGCGCGGCGGTCGCCACGCCCACGACGATCATCACGACCATAGCCACGGCTGAGGGATCCGCCCGCCATGCGCCTGAACCGCCGCCGCTTTCACAGAACGAGCCGGGGGCGGCCGCGGGTCGTCGCCGCCGGCCTGGCCCTGATCCTCGCCGCGGCCGGAGCGGGCGGCTTCGTCGCGTCGCAGCAGGCCACGCCCGGCCCACAGGTGCGCCTGACCGGCGGCCCGCTGCCGGTGGCCATTCCCGTTGCCCCGCCCGCGCCGAAGACGCTGCAGGACCGCCTGGACGAGCTGGTCCGCGCCTATGGCGAGGATGTGGGCGTGGCGGTCACCGATGTGGATGCGGGCTGGACCGCGGGCGTGGACGCCGAGGGGGTCTATCCCCAGCAGAGCGTCTCCAAGCTGTGGGTCGCCATCGCCGTGCTGAAGGCGGTGGACGAAGGCCGGCTTTCACCTGATCAGCCGGTGTTCCTGGGCGAAGCCGACCGCTCGGTGTTCTTCCAGCCGATCTCGCACAACATCGGCGCCAACGGCTACACGACCGAGCTTTCGGCCCTGCTGCGCCGGGCCATCGTCCAGAGCGACAACGCCGCCAACGACCGGCTGATCAAGGAGGCCGGCGGCCCGGGCGCCGTCGAGGCGGCGCTCGAGGCGCTGGCGCTGGAAGGCGTCACTGTGGGCGCCTACGAGCGCGACCTGCAGGCAAAGGTCGCGGGACTCAGCTGGCGTCCGGAATACGGCACGGGCTGGAACTTCCAGGCGGCCCGGGAACAGCTCCCGGCTGCGGTCCGCGAAGCCGCGCTACAGGCCTATCTGGCCGAGCCGCTGGACGGCGCCCGGCCGGCGGGCGTCACCCGGGCGCTGGCCCGCCTGCACAAGGGCGAGCTGCTCTCGCCTGCGTCGACCCAGCACCTGCTGGCCCTGTTGCAGGATGTGCGCACCGGTCCGCGCCGACTGAAGGGCGGCCTGCCGGCCGGCTGGACCATCGGCCACAAGACCGGAACCGGCCAGGACTATCGGGGCGCTTCGGTGGGCATCAACGATGTGGGCCTGCTCACCGCCCCGGACGGTCGCACCTACGCCGTGGCGGTGATGATGCGCCGGACCCACAAGCCGGTGCCGCAGCGGCTCGAATTCATGCAGGCGATCACCCGGGAAGTTGCGGCGGAATGGGCCCGCAGCGGTACGCCGGGCCTGGTCGAGGCGGACTGAGGTCGTCCCGCGGGCTAGGGCGCTTCGATGCCGCGCACAACCGTGAGGCGGATGGGTTCGCCGGCGATGTCCCGGCCGCTCCACACCGCGCCGACGCCGCCGTCGGAGGGGAAGTCGGCGCAGTAGCTGATTGGGATCGGGATTGGCTTGGACTGCCTCAGGCAGACCTTCTCGCCCTTGACCGTCCAACGGCCCGAAGACGCCTTGCCGCGCCTGCCGATGGCGTCCCAGGTCCCGTCGGGATGCAGCCAGATCCGCTGGTGCTTGCCGTCCGGATACAGCGCCTTGACCGTGTTGCCGAAGGCCGCCGCCACCCCTTTCGGCTCCGCCTGCGGCGGGGCGGCCTGGGCGTTGAGTCCCAGAAACAGGACGTAGCCGATGACCGACGGGCGGACGATTCTCAGGGCTGCGGGTCTGGAGGGCATGACGAAAACGAAACGCGGAACCTTGATATCGGCGCCAAATCGCCGGGACTCGACAGTTGCGCCGACGTAGGTGAACTGGAGCTGACTGGACCGGCTCTAGGAGGGCCAATGGACGAGGCGCAAGACTCCGCGGACGCCGAACGCGCGGGGATGCTGGCGGCGCTGCACGCCGTCATCGTGGGCACGTTGTCGACTTTGAAGCGAAAGGGCGTGCTGACGCCGGAGGAGATAGACCAGATCTTCGAGGCCGGCCTCGTCACCTTCGAGCGGGGCGAGCAGGACGCCACCCGCCAGGCGGCCCAGCTTACGCTCCAGATCCTCGCCCGCAGCCTCAAAGGCTAAGCACGGAACCGGCCGAACCGGGTCTCGTTGCTTGGCCATGGCCCAAGCCCACCGCACACGCGCCGAGCATGTGGAGGCCGCGAGCTTCTTCATGACCCGCGCCCAGGAAGCCATCGCCGCCGCCGAGAGGGCGCGCAGCGAGGACTCCTGCGCGGCCTTCTACAAGGAGGCGGAGACCTGGCTCTACATGGCCAGGCGCTGCCTGGACCCGCAGCGGAAAGGCCCCCGGCCCGAAACGTTCAGCCTGGCGCCACGGCCGCTGGGGGAACGCCGAAGCTTCAAGGAGGACTAGCATGCTCCGCTTGGCCGCCGCAGTCGTCGCCCTCGCAGGCCTCACCGCCTGCGCCGAAACGGCCGCTGACCGCTCGGGCGCCGCCACCGGCTCCATGGCCGACACCTCGGCCCAGTCGCCGATGACCGTGAACCCCGCGCCACCCGGGACCACCCCCGCCGCACCGGGCCAGCCGATGCCGTCCACGCCGCCGACCCTGACGGAGGACCCGGCGGGCCATGCCGACGACACGGCCATGCCGCCCGGTCCCGTCAATCCGCCGACCTAGGCCTCACGGTCCCGGGATCACCGGCGCCGCCGACAGGTTCGTCCGACCGACGCCTTCCACCCGGAAGAGGGTTCCGCCGGGGTTGGGCGTAATCACGCGGCTCCGCGCGGGATCGGCGGCGATCTCGGCAGTCTGCATCAGGCCGATGTCGCGGGCTCCCGCAATGACCACGAAGCGGTTGCCCGTCGGCCCACGGAACGCGGCGAGGTAGCCGTAGTCCTGGTTCGGACGGCCGGCTTGGGCGGGCCCGGCTGTGCTGACGAAGATCTGGCCCGAGCGCCGGTCCACCAGTTCGTCATAGGTCTCGCCGATCTCGAAGCGCGAGCGCTCGAACACCGGCGCCTGCAGCAGGCGCAGGCCCGAAAGATAGCCCACGTAGATGATGTCAGAATCCTTCAGCATCTCGGGCGTGAGCTGCGAGGAGGTGATCAGCCGCAGGCGCGCATCATCGCCGGCCAGTCGCCGCGCCAAAGGCATCACCTGGCGCAGCGCCATCGTGGCGCCCACGGGCGTGTAGTAGGTGTCGAGATCGACGTAGCGTCCCTGCAGCTGCGGCTGCGCCATCAGGAAGCTGTCGAGGTCGGCGGGGGAATTGATGTCGAACGCCCGGATCATCCGCACCGGCGCATCGCCGTGCTCGGTGTCCCCGAAGATGTAGTAGTCGCCGACCACCACCAGCACCGGCCGCTCGCCCCCGACCCCTTTCCACAGGGGCGCGGCCGCAGCCTGGTCCAGAGCCCGCGTGGGCGCGGCAGCGCGCAGGGTCCACGCGGTTCCGCCCGCGCCAACGGCCAGCAGCAGCGCCACCGTCGCGGCCATCCACGCCCAACGAGGGGCGCTGCGGCGCGGTCGGAGATCCTCCGCCGGAGGGGCTTCTTCCGTCAGCGCGAGCCGGTACTCGCCAAGCGGGATGGCCAGCCGCGGCGACCGGTCGGCGTAGAACTCATCCAGCTTCTTGCGCAGGCGGTGCACATAAACCCGCACCGACGCATCTCCGGCCAGGTCCACTTCCCGCCCGAACACCTCGACAGCGATATCGGCTTCGCGCACGGGGCGGCCGGCCAGCGCCTGGTCCGCCAAATAGTCGAACAGCCGGGCAAGGCCCTGGGAGCGGCCGAGGACGCCGTTCTCCCGCACCCGTGCGACTTCAGCCTCCAGGCCCGCCATTGGCGTTGCTGTAACCCTCTGTGTAACGTGGCGCGAACCGTAAAGTACGGGCGCCGCCCGCGGGACGACCTCTATCGCCATACCGAAGTTCCGGCCAGAGCGGCAAGCTGCGGCCGCAGGGGGAAGCGTGATGAGGAAGATGCTGCTGCTCGGCGCGGCCATGTCGGTCCTGGCCTCGGCCGCTCATGCCGAGGCGGTCGACATCGACGAGCTGGTGATCACCGCCGCCCGGCTGGAGGAGACCCTGCCGCAGGAGCTGGCGCGATACGGGGCCGACCTGTCGGTGATCGACGACAGCGTTGTGCGGGACAATCTCTACGTCGATATCTCCCAGGCGTTGCAGATGCAGACGCCGGGCCTGTTCCTGTCACCGCGCAACGGGCCATTTTCCTACGCCGACATCGCCGTTCAGGGATCGCGCACCTCGGATGTCCTGTGGCTGGTGGACGGGGTGCGGATCAGCAACCGCCTCTACACATCAACCAGTCCCGCCGACACCCTGCCGGCCAGCATGGTGGAGCGGATCGAGGTGCTGAAAGGCGGCCAGAGCCTGTTCTACGGGACCCAGGCCGTGGCTGGCGCCATCAACGTGGTGACGCGCGCCTATTCCGAGGACCTCGACGGGCGCTTCACGGTAGGCGGAGACACGAGGGGCGGCGTCCATGCCGACGTCTATGTGCGCGACACGGTGGGCCGTCACCGGTTCGTGGCCTGGGCGTCCAAGGACGAGTCCGAGGGCTACCGCACCTTCGACGTCTTCCAGCCCAGCGCCACCGACCGCAAGCGCGGCTATGATGTGGTCAGCTTCGGCGGCAAGTACGGCGTCGAGCTGGGGCAGGACCTGAGCCTGAACCTCTATGCCCAGCACATCGACGCCCACCTGGAGTATCCGAACCCCCGCCTGACGCGCCTGGCCTTCAACGACCGGGACGAGGAGATCGCCAGCGTCAGCCTCGACTGGACCGCTCGCGACGACGTCCAGCTCTCGGTGAAAGGCTATTTCCACGACTGGGACAGCGTCTACTCCACGGTGAACAACACGCCCGGCGATCCGTCTGCGCCGCCGGTGATCGTCGATGACCTGACCTATTGGGGCTACCGGGACTACGGCGTCCAGGCCCTGGCCCGGCTGAACCTGCACAAGGGGCTGGAGTACCAGCTGGGCTACGACTTCCAGAACTTCCGCGGCCGGGATGACGTGCTGCTCATCGCCGAGCAGACCGAGAAGGTCCACGCCTTCGTGGCCCAGGTGCGGACCACGGACGAGCTGTTCGAGAGCGCCCGCTTCGCGGCGGGCGTCCGTTACAACCGGACGGGCGGAACCGACAAGACGGTGTGGAGCCTCTCCGGTCGCTGGGACGCCACGCCGGGCCTCTACGTCGAGGGCGAGGTGGGTACGGCGTTCATCCTGCCGAGCGCCGAACAGCTGTTCGGACGCGATCCCTGCTGCGCCGTCGGCAATCCCGGCCTCGGCCCCGAGGAGAGCGCCAACGCCAACCTCTCCATCGGGGGCCAGGGCGAACGGCTTCTCTGGAAGGCGACGGCCTTCGCCCGGGAGGTGAAGAACCTGATCGTCGATGACTACGACCAGCCGGGGCTTCCGGACGGGATCTACATCAACACCGACGACAAGGTCCGCTTCCGGGGCGTGGAGCTGCAGGGGACCCTTCGCCTGACAGACGCGATCCAGGCCCGGGCGTCCTACGCCCACACCCGGGCGCGGGCGGAAGGCGCAGGCCGCCAGTTCGACCGGGTGCCGAAGGACCAGCTGAAGGCGGGCCTGGACTACGCCCCCGCCGACCGTCCGTTCGCCGCCTCGGCCAGCTTGCTGTGGGTGGGCGGTGTCTCGTCCAACGTCTCGGGCTTCGGCCGGACCGCCTATGGGGACTATGTGGTCGTGGATCTTGCGACCCACGTCTATCTCGACGGGGCGGAACGGCGCCATCGCCTCACCGCCCGGCTGGAGAATGCCTTCGATGAGGACTACGCCACGCGGGTGAACTCGGCTCCCGTCGATGTCGGCCCGCCCGGGCAACGGTTCCTCTACCGCTTCCGCGGCGTGCCGAGGACCCTGCATGTGAGCTACGCCTATAGCTTCTGACGCCGCCCTCCCGCCAAAGCCCGCCCGTCGTTCCCGCAAGCCGTGGGCGCCGCGTTGGCTCGTGGTCACCCATCGCTACCTCGGCGTGGCCGTGGGGCTGCTCATGCTGATCTGGTTCGCCAGCGGCATCGTCATGCTCTTCGTGCGTTGGCCGGAAGTCACCGAGGCCGAGCGGAGCGCCCGCCTGGCGCCGATCCCCTGGGCGCAGTGCTGCGACCTGTCCAGCTTCGGCCCCGCCCAGGCCCTGGAGGACGGTGTGGTCGAGGCCGTGGCGGATCGACCCGTCCTGCGCACCGGCGGTGAGACGTTCGATCTCCTGGCCGGCGGAATCCTGGCGCCGCTCAGCCGGGAGCAGGCGATGCAGGTGGCCGGACAGCATGCCCGCGCGACGCCCGCCTCCGCCCGCCTCGTGGAGCGGGACCAGTGGACGGTCACGGGCTACTTCAACAAGCGCCGGCCGTTCTGGCGCGTCGAGGTGCGCGATCCGGCCGGCACGGTGGTCCATGTCTCGGCGCGCACGGGCGAGGTGGCTCAGGTCACCACCCGCGCTGATCGGGTGCTGGCCTGGCTGGGGCCCATCCCGCACTGGCTCTATCCTCGGGTGCTGCGACAGGATTCCGGCCTGTGGACCCAGGTTGTGGTCTGGTCCTCCCTCGCCGGCCTGTTCCTCACGGTGACCGGCATCTATCTCGGATTCATCGCCTGGCGACCCTGGCGGGACGAGAGGCTGTCGCCGTTCCGCGGCATGATGATGTGGCACCATCTCACGGGACTGGCCGCCGGTCTGCTGACCCTGACCTGGACGCTCTCGGGCCTGCTCTCGATGCAGCCCTGGGGCCTGCTGGAAGGCGGCGCCGACCCCGCCCGCGCCCGCTACGCCGCCGCGACCCTTTCCGCCGGCGACCTCGGACAGGCGCTGGAGCGATTGAAGGCCGAGGGCGCAGGAGTCCGCCAGGTCCGCCTCGCGCCGTTCGACGGCCGCCTGGCCCCGGTGGCCGATGGTCGGCGTCTCGACGGACCGCCGAGCGAGCCGGACCTGCGCCGGGCGGCCGTGGCCTTAGGCCCCATCGCCTCTCAGGGAATGATGCAGGAGGAAGACGCCTACTGGTACGGTCACCATGAGCCGGTGAAGCTGCCGGTCTGGCGAGTGATCCGCGCCGACGGGACCCGCGACTACATCGATCCGGCCACGGGCGAACTGCTGCGTTCGGTGGACGGCGCCGCCCAGGCCTTCCGCTGGTGGCACCTGGGGTTGCACCGGCTGGACGTCCTACCCGGCTTCAATCGCGGTCCGGGTTGGGCGGGCGCCATGACCGTGCTGCTGCTTCTCACGGGCTTCAGCGTGGCGATCGGCGTCTGGCTTGGCTGGCGGCGCATCCAGGCCGATCTTGGCAGGCTGGTCCCTCGCCGCGGTCAGCGGCGCCGTCCGGGCCTTAAGGCGGAGCGCCGGCTTCTCCACGAGGAACCAGCTGGCGGCGGCGAACGGCAGGACAGCTAGCATCGCCGTGGCGACGTTGAGTTGGCCCATCAGCGCCAGCTGCTGCTGGATGGGGAAGGCGTAGATGTAGACGCCATAGCTGAGGTCGGCGGGCAGCCTGCCGGACCGCGCGAGGCCCAGCACGGCCGTCGGCAGGGCCAGCGGGCCGACTATCGGAAAGGCGAGGGCCGAGACCCCGCCCAGCCAGAGGGGGACCTGCGCCCGGGTGAGCCACAGGGCCGAGCCGGCGAAAAACAGGAAGCCGTTGCGGGCCGCCAGGACGGCGATGCGGCTCCACTGCTGGTCCGCCCAACCGGGCAGGGCGAAGGCGAGCGCCAGCCAGCCGCAGGCGCAAACCGCCGCCAGGGCTATGATCCGCTTCAGGTTCGCCCGGATCAGCATCAGCACGAGGTAGAAGGTGAACTCGAGCCGCAGGGTCCACAGCACCCCGTTGACCACGCCGGCGTGCGGGGCGTCCGCGAACACGCCCGGCAGCTCGTAGGTGGCGGGGTAGAGCAGGGCGTTGCGGACCACGTACAGCGCCGCGCCCCGCCAGTACTCCGCCTGAGATGCGGTGGTGACCGAGGCCAGCAGGATCACCGTGACGACCAGCGAGGCGATCAGCCCGGGCTCGATCCGCAGGAGCCTCTTGAAGAGGTAGCTCCGCGGGTCCCGCTCGTAGCTGCCGGTCACCAGATAGCCGCTGATCACGAAGAAGACCGAGACGCCCAGGGCGCCCAGATCCTCCACGCCGCGGATGGTCAGCGGGGCCTGCCCCGCCAGCGGAAAGGTGTGGCTCACCACCACCAGGACGGCGGCGATGAGGCGCATCAGATCGAAGTTCATGGTGGGCTAGCTGTCGAAGCCCCGCACCACGCTCAGCACCGCCTCGCCGTAGTGGGCGAGCTTGGCCTCTCCGACGCCGCTGATCCGCTCCAGCGCCGCCCGGCTCCCCGGCCGCGCCTGGGCGATCTCGGCCAGGGTCCGGTCATGGAAGATGACGTAGGGCGGCACGTGCTGAGCCTTGGCCTCGCCGGCGCGCCAGGCCTTCAGGGCCTGGAACAGCGGCGCGTCGGCGGGTGACAGCGGCGGCTCCTTCTGCCTGCGGCGCGGGCGGCGGGCCGGCTCGTCCTCGATCTTGCGCATCACCACGCGCCGCTCGCCGCGGAACACCTCCCGAGCGCCGCCGGCGTCGCCGATGCCGACCAGCGGCCGGCCGTCGTTCGGGTCCTCGCGCAGGAGGCCCTCGAACAGCAGCTGCTCCAGCAGATCCCGCCACTGGACGGCCGAAAGCTCGGCGCCGATGCCCCAGGTGGAGAGACCGGCCTCCCAATCGCTGACGTCCTTGGTCTTGCCCAGCAGGTGGTCGACCACCCGGCCGCGGCCGACGCGGCCGCCGAGCCGGTGGGCCGCCGACAGCGCCTTCTGGGCGGCCTCGGTGGCGTCCGTGGTCTCGATCTCGCCGGCGCACAGGTCGCATTGGCCGCAGGGCTTTACGCCAGGCTCGCCGAAGTAGCGCCGCACCGCCGCCGCGCGGCAGGCGACGCCGTCCAGCATGGCGTAGAGCTGGCGCACCTTGCGCACCTGTACCTGCTTGACGGCCTCGTCCACGTCCCGCTCGGCGATCCGGCGCAGGGCCCAGGCGAGGTCCGAGGCGCCGTAGAGGGTGATCCCCTCGGCGGGATCACCGTCGCGGCCCGCCCGCCCGATCTCCTGCCAGTAGGCCTCGATGGAGGCTGGCGGATCGGCGTGGATCACGAAGCGCACGTCCGGCTTGTCCACGCCCATGCCGAAGGCGATCGTCGCCACCATCACCGCCGCGTCGGCCTCGAGGAACTGCTCCAGCCGCTCGGTGCGCAGGTTGCGATCCAGGCCGGCGTGGTAGGCCAGGGCCGGTACGCCCGACTGCCGCAGCGCCTCGGCCAGCTTCTCGGTGCCGTCGCGGGAGCCGGCGTAGATGACGCCCGATCGTCCGGGGCGGGCGGTGACCAGTTCGACGACGCGCTTCTCCTTGGAGCCCTTCTTGCGTTCGGCCGACAGGATCAGCTCCGGCCGGGCGAAGCTCGCCACGAACTCGGCGCAGCCCTCGAGCCGCAGCTCACCGCGGATATCCTCCCGCGTCCGGGCGTCGGCGGTGGCGGTGACCGCCAGCCGCGGCACGGCGGGGAACAGCTCGGCCAGGCGCCCCAGCATCCGGTACTCGGGGCGGAAGTCGTGACCCCACTGGCTCACGCAGTGGGCCTCGTCGATGGCGATCAGCGCCAGGGGCGTACGCGCCAGCCGGTCGAGCATGGTGGGCTGCATCAGCCCTTCGGGCGAGACGTACAGCAGGTCCAACTCGCCGCGTTCGATCCGCCGCCAGGTTTCGGTGCGCTCGTGCAGGTCCACGTTGCTGTCCAGCCGCGCCGCCGCCACGCCGGACTGCTGCAAGGCCGCCACCTGGTCGGTCATCAGGGCGATCAGCGGCGAGACCACCAGGCCGAGGCCCCGGCGCATCATGGCCGGGATCTGATAGCAGAGGCTCTTGCCGCCTCCGGTGGGCAGGACGGCCATGGCGCTGCGGCCAGCCAGGACCTCGGTGATCACATCCGCCTGCAGGCCCCGGAAGTCCGCGTGGCCGAAGGTGCGGCGCAGGATTTCCCGCGCCTCGTCCAGCGGCGGGACCGTGTCTTCTGCGCGGGCGGCGTGCATCGCGCCCTTATGGCCCAATTCGCGGCGAGGTCGAGGGAGCTTTCCCTTTCGTGAAGGGAAGCGAGGCCGCTAGGCCGTCCTGGCGAGTTCCGTCCGCGTCTGGATGCCGCGGACCAGCTTCAGCAGACGCAAGGCGTGCTCGCCCCCCAGAGCCTCGAAGTCGATTTCACGCTGGGCGAGGGTGGCCAGGATGGCGTCGTCCGCATGGCTCATCCGCCGCGCGCACATGTTCCAGTCGGCGAACTCCCGGGCCGTGGCCGGTCCCGCGGCAAGCACCCGGGCGGACTTGTGCCGGGGGTCGTCGAGGATACGCCGGTAGGTCGCCATCACCGCCTCGGCGGGTCCTTCGAGGGCCTGCAGGAACCAGCCGTCGTGAACCAGCAACAGGCCTGTGATCGCCACCTCGCGGTTGTTACGGATCGACGCCCGTACGATGGCGTCCACCGCATCGTTCACCTGCACCGGCTCGACGGCCTGGCGGCTCGCATAGATCAGACGGTGCAGGGTGCGCGAGCCGGAGATCTCGGACATGGGACGCTTCCGTGGACAGACGTCCCTGCTAAGCGGCAGCCTTGAACAATCGCCTAACGCTATTCCGCCGCCATCGCCTGCGGTCCGGCCTGGGCTCCACGCAGCAGACGGCCAGGAAGCGCCCCTGTCGGCTCGCCGTCGCGGTAGGTGATCTGCCCCGCCACGATGGTGGCCACATAGCCGTCGGCCCGCTGGATCAGCCGCCGCCCGCCAGCCGGCAGATCGTACGCCACCTGCGGCGCATGCAGCTTCAGCCGGTCATAGTTGATGACGTTGAGATCGGCGCGATAGCCCGGTGCGATCAGGCCGCGGTCGTACAGGCCCACGGTCTCGGCCGTGTCCCGCGTCTGGGCCTTGACCATCCGCTCCAGCGGGAGCTTCGCCCCCCGTGCGCGATCGCGGGTCCAGTGGGTGATGTTCGAGGTCGGGAAGCTGCCGTCGCAGATCATGCCCACATGCGCCCCACCGTCGGACAGGCCGGGCACGCAGTGGGGATGGCTCAGCATCTCGTAGGCCGGGTCCAGGGTGTGCCGGGCATAGTTCAGGAACGGCAGGTAGAGCATGCCTCGCCCGCCGTCGCTCAGCAGCTGCTCCAGGGCCACCTCGGCGGGCTCGCGGCCCTCGCGTGCGGCGATGGCGGCGATCGTCATGTCCGATGGCGGCTCGTAGTCGGGCTCACGGCCCAGCCGGAACATGTTGTCCCAGTCCCGCGGCTGGGTTCCGGCGAAACCGCGGGCGGCCGCGGTCTCCTCGGCCAGCAGCCGCGCCCGGAAGGTGGGATCGGACAGGCGCGCAACCTTTCCGGCGAGCGGCAGGTGGCGGATCTCGGCATAGGCCTCGTGCTGGCTGAACGGGTTCATGGTCAGTTCGAAGCCCAACAGCACGCCCACCGGCCGACCCGCCACTTGCGCGCGGATCGGCAGGCCGTCGGCATTGGCCCGGGACAGCCAGGCCAGCATCATCGCGTAGCTGTCTGGCGCCCTGGGGCTCTGCACCAGGCTGAACGACAGGGGACGCCCCGAACGCTCGACGATCCTGCGCAGCATGGCCAGTTCCTCGGCCGGATCCGTGAAGTCCAACACCACCTGCAGCACGCCCTTACCGGCCGCGGACAGCCCCAGCGCGATTCCCGTCAGTTCGTCCTCCCCGGCGGTGAGCGTGGGGGTCGGCTGCCCATCCGAGGTGCGGTGGTTGAGAGTGCGGGAGGTGGAGAAGCCCAGGGCGCCCGCCTCGGCCGCACGGCGGGCGATGGCGGCCATGGCATGGATGTCGGCCTCGGTGGCGGGCTCCCGGTCGGCGCCGCGCTGGCCCATGACGAACACCCGCAGCGCCGCGTGCGGCAACTGGCTGCCGATATCCACATCGAAGCGCCGCCGTTCGAGGGCGTCCAGGTAATCGGGATAGCTCTCCCAGTTCCACGGCAGGCCTTGGGCGAGCACCGGGAAGGGAATGTCCTCGACGCCTTCCATCAGGCGGATCAGCAGGTCGTGGTCGGCGGCCCGGCAGGGAGCGAAACCCACGCCGCAGTTACCCATCACCACAGTGGTCACGCCGTGCCAGGACGAGGGCTGCATCCGGGCGTCCCAGGTGGCCTGGCCGTCATAGTGGGTGTGGATGTCCACGAAGCCGGGGCTCACCAGCAGGCCCCGGGCGTCGATCTCCTCGATGCCCGCTCCGCCCAGGCGCCCCACCGCGGCGATGCGGCCGTCCCGCACCCCGACATCGGCCTCGCGCAGCGGTCCCCCGGAGCCGTCCGCTACCACGCCGCCGCGAACGACGAGATCGAACGCCTTTTCCATGGCGCGTCTCCCTCCAGATGCTGGGCGTCGCGAGGCGCCCTTCACACGCATCTAGCCTCGCGGACCTCGCGTCAGGCAAGCGGATCCGGGCCTTGGCCTTAGGAACCGGCGCCGCTGCGAGGGGTTGGATGCGCCGGAAATGAGGATGACATGCCGATCAAAACCCTGATGGCCCTTGCAGCGCTGGCGATCGCCATCGGCTTCACCCTGCCCGGCAGGGACAGCGGCGAGGCCCAGGCGCAGGCCGGCCAGATCCCCATGCTGGAGCTGGACTAGGGACCTGTCGCCGCCCCTTCGCGGGGCAGTTCGTCCGTCGGCGCCGCGCAGCCGTTAAGGATTTCGCCCGTCACCAGCTTCACCTCGGCGGTCATGGGGTACTTGAGGTCGCTCATCCCGTCCGAGCACTCGCTGACGAAGAGCGTGACGTTCAGCGGCGCCCCCGCCGGGCCCTTCGCCGCCCAACTCCCCCGGCCCGGCGAGATGTGCGCGCCCGCCGCCTCATAGGCGACCGGCGCCTCACCCATCCGCTCCAGCGTCAGCGTCGTGCCGTCGATACGCAGCGCCCAGAACGGTTCGGTTCCGCGTGCGGTGATGGGCCCACTGAAATCGGTGGTTTGCGAGGACTCGGGCGCATCGGCCGGGGCCTCCGCGGGCGCGCCATCCGGGTCCTGCGGCTGGCAGGCCAGGAGCAGGATGGCGGCGACGGGCGACAGGCGGCGCATTGCGGTAGAAGAACCCTCATCCGAGGGCGCCGCAAGGGTGATCGGATGCGGCCTGCGTCGGATGCTGGATCGCCGGCAAATCACGCTACCCTTGGCGCGTGGGTGCGACGCCGTTCAGCTTCTACGAATTCTTCGCCGGGGGCGGCATGGCCCGCCTCGGGCTCGGAGAGCGCTGGGCGTGCGCCTTCGCCAATGACTTCGACCCGGTGAAGGCCGCCACCTACCGCATCAACTTCCCGGACGCCGGAGCGCACTTCCGTGAAGGCGACGTCTGGTCCCTGCGGCCGGTCGATCTGCCGACCGTCCCTAGCGGGGTCGATCTCGCCTGGGCCTCCAGTCCGTGCCAGGACTTCAGCCTCGCCGGGACGCGCGCAGGGCTGGAGGGCGGTCGCTCCTCCGCCTTCTTCGGCTTCTGGGAGCTGATGCGGTCGCTGGGCGCGGAAGGGCGCAGCCCCCGCCTGATCGTGATCGAGAACGTCGTCGGCCTGCTCACCTCCCGCGGGGGGGCCGACTTCGCCGCCCTCGGCCGCGCCCTGGCGGCCGAAGGCTATGTCTTCGGGGCCCTGCAGATCGATGCGGCGCACCTCCTGCCGCAGTCGCGCCCCCGGGTGTTCGTGGTGGCCTCGCGGATCGGCCCGCCTTCGGCGCTGGTCGGTGAAAGTCCGTTCCACACCCGCGCCGTTCGCCAGGCCCAGGCCGGCTTGCCCGGTGATCTGCAGTCCGCCTGGGTCTGGTGGCGCCTAGCGACGCCGCCCCCCCGCAACACCGACCTGGCGGCTCTGCTGGAGCCCGACGAGGCCGTGGCCTGGAGATCGGAGGCCGACACCCAGCGCCTGCTGTCCCTGATGGCGCCGCACCATCGCGCCCGCCTCTCGGGGCACCGCGGCCGCGCCGTAGGCGCCGTCTTCCGCCGCACCCGTCTCGAGGCGGGCCGTCGGGTCCAGCGGGCCGAGGTGCGCTTCGACGGCCTGGCGGGCTGCCTGCGCACCCCCCGCGGCGGCTCCTCCCGCCAGACCGTGGTTGTGGTGGACGATGGTCGCGTCCGGAGCCGACTGCTCAGCCCTCGCGAGGCGGCCCGGCTCATGGGCCTGCCAGACTCCTACCGCCTGCCGCATCCGACCACCGCGGCCCTACATGTGGCCGGCGACGGAGTGGCGGTCCCGGTGGTCCGCTGGTTGGCCCAGGGGCTGCTGGAGCCGCTCCTGGAGCCTGCCGAAGTCCTGGCGGCCGAGTAAATCTGAAAGCGGCGCCAAGCACGGCGCCTTCCAAAACGCCGTAGAAGGCCTAGGTTCTCGGGCCAGCTTTCCTGCTTGCGAGACGCCGAGACCTGCCATGGACGCCACTCCCGACAACGCCTACGACGCCGCCCGCTATCGCCGCGCCGGTCGTGGCAAGATCTACGACTCCATCCTCGACACCGTGGGCGACACGCCCCTGGTGCGCCTGCCGCACCTGACCGCGGCCCTGCAGCCCAAGGCCGAGGTCGTCGCAAAGCTGGAATTCTTCAATCCGGTGGCCTCGGTGAAAGACCGCATCGGCGTCGCCATGGTGGAGTATCTCGAGGCCAAGGGGCTGCTGAAGCCCGGCGGCGTGATCATCGAGCCCACCTCCGGCAACACCGGCATCGCCCTGGCCTTCGTCGCAGCGGCCAAGGGCTACAAGCTGACCCTGGTGATGCCTGAGAGCATGTCCATCGAGCGCCGTAAGATGCTGGTCATCCTCGGCGCCAAGCTGGAGCTGACCCCGGCCGAGAAGGGCATGGCCGGCGCCGTCGCCCGGGCCAAGGAACTGGTGGAGGCCACGCCCGGCGCGGTGATGCCCCAGCAGTTCGACAATGTGGCCAACCCGCTTATCCATCGGGTCTCCACCGCCGAGGAGATCTGGAACGACACGGACGGCCGCGTCGATGTGGTGATCTCGGGCGTCGGCACCGGCGGCACCATCACCGGCGTCGGCCAGGTGCTGAAGGCGCGGAAGCCGTCGGTGAAGATGATCGCCGTGGAGCCCGAGGCTTCTCCGGTGCTGTCGGGCGGCAAGCCCGGCCCGCACAAGATCCAGGGGATCGGCGCCGGCTTCGTGCCGTCGATCCTCGATCGCGGCGTCATCGACGAGATCGTCCAGGTGTCCAACGACGACAGCTTCGCCATGGCGCGGCGACTGGCCGCCGAGGAAGGCATCCCGGTGGGCATCTCGTCGGGCGCGGCGCTCACGGCCGCCTTCGAAGTGGCCAAGCGCGACGACATGGCCGGTAAGCTGGTGGTCGCCATCGTGCCGTCCTTCGCCGAACGCTACATCTCCACGGCGCTGTTCGAGGGGCTGTGATCACGGGCTCCGACGTCTACAGCCCGGAGAAGCGCTCCGCCGTTATGCGGCGGGTCAAAGGCCGGAACACGACGCCGGAAATGACAGTGCGGCGGGCGCTGACCAGGCTCGGCGCCCGTTACCGGCTGCACCGCAAGGATCTGCCCGGCTCGCCCGACATCGTCATGCCCGGCCGGCGACTGGCGCTGTTCGTCCACGGCTGTTTCTGGCACGGCCACAACTGCCCGCGCGGCGCGCGGATCCCAAAGCAGAACCGAGACTACTGGACCGCCAAGGTCGGACGGAACGTCGCCCGAGACGCCCGCACCCGCGAAGCCCTGACCGGCGGGGGCTGGCGCGTCGAGACGATCTGGGAATGTGAGTTGAAGGACCCAGGAGCCCTGGAGGCGCGGCTTCGGGCGCTGCTCGCGGCTTGACCCTCGCTTATCGTCCATCATAGTAGACATATGAGCACCATGGCGTCCGACCCAACAGAGCGCCTTGCGGTCCGAATCCGGCTGGAGCGCGAGGCCCGCGGTTGGAGCCAGGGCGATCTGGCCCGGCGCTCGGACGTCTCCAAGGCGATGATCAGCAAGATCGAACGCGGCGAGGCCAGCCCTACGGCGGCGTTGCTCGCGAGACTGTCCGGCGCGTTCGAGCTGACGCTCGCAGCCTTGCTGACGCGGGCGGAGGGCGAAGGCGGGCGCAAGGTGGCCGCCGCGGACCAGCCCCGCTGGCGCGATCCCGACACAGGCTACCTGCGCCGCCAGGTGTTCGCCCGGGGAGATCATCCGGTTGAGCTGGTGCAGGTGGAACTGCCGGCGGGCGCCCGGGTCGAGCTGCCGGCCTCGTCCTACGCGTTCATCCGCCAGGTGGTGTGGCTGATCGGCGGTTCTCTGACCATCCGCGAAGGCGGCCTGGAGACGATGCTGTCCCCGGGCGATTCCTACGCCTTCGGGCCGCCGGCAGACTCCGCGTTCGTGAACGCGGGGGCGGAGCCAGCGGTCTATCTGGTCGCGGTGGCGCGCCAATGAACGTTCACATCCGGGGCGTGGGCGCCGCCGCCGTGCCGCGCCTTGCCGAGATCCTGCGCGAGACGGTCTCGGCCGGCGGCTCCGTGCACTTCATGGATCCGGTGCCAGAGGGCGGGGCCGAGGCCTATTGGTCCGCCGCCGTGGCTGATCCGGGCCGCATCGTCCTGGGCGCCTACTTGGAGGGCCGCCTCGAAGGCACGGTGACGCTCTGGCTGGACACCCCGCCCAACCAACCGTTCCGGGGCGAGATCTGGAAGCTGATGGTGGCGCCGGCCGCACGTGGCCAGGGCCTCGCCCGCGCCCTGATGATCGAGGCCGAGCGCCTGGCGGTGGAGAACGGCCGCACCCTGCTCAACCTCGACACCGCCACCGAAGGCGGCGCCTCCGAGCTCTACGAGTCGCTCGGCTGGACCCGCGCCGGCGTGATCCCAGACTACGCCTACAAGCCCCAGGGCGGCCTCGCGGGCAGCGCCATCTACTGGAAGAAGCTCGGGGCCTAGCCCCGCCCGAACAACCGAGCGAAGAAGCCGCCTGTTGGGGCCTGGCGGATCGCCACAACCGGCGTCAGCTCGTCCTCGTCCACCTCGTCCGCGCGGAACCCACAGGCGGCGGCCGCCAGGTCGAGCGGGACGTCATAGATGTAGCAGACGTTGGCGTCTCCAGCGTCTTCAATCTCCTGCTTGGCGAACGCCTTGGCCCGAATCTCCTCGAACGGCGCCGGCGGCGCACCCGTCACGGTCAAGGGCGTCTCCGGCATCTCGTCCGGATCGCGGACCACCCGCCAGATTTCGCGGCCGCCATCAAATCCGCGAGCTTCGCTGTACATGACGTGGTCTTCCTGCCGCGCCGCGATGACGGCGGCGCCCAGCGCGACGATGCGCTCCAACGGTCTCTTGAAGCCGCGCTCGAAGTCTTCGTCAAAATAGAGCGTCCAGCCGCCGGGCAGTTCGCCGACGTAGGCCTGCTCACGGTAGTCGCCGTCGCCCGGCTCCAGGCCCATCGCCGCCATCACGGCGTCGGGGCTGTGCCCCTTCACCGCCACCCATGCCACAGAATATCCCATCCGTCGCCCTCCAAGCCCTGAGCTAGGCTAAGGCGGCGCTTGATTGGTCGTCAAGAACAAATAAAGAACTAGGTCGTGGCCGGCTGCGCCTCTTCCACCACCACCTCGGTCTTCACCGAATTGGCGATGAAACACTCCTCGTGGGCCTCGTGGTGCAGGGCGTGGGCTTCGTCGGGAGTCGGTAGGCGTCCCTGGTAGGTGATCTGCGGCCGAAGCGTCACGCGGGTGACGGCCATCCGGCCCTCTCCGTTCTTCTCCATCACGCCCACGGCCTCGTCGCGGTAGCGGGTGACCACGAAGCCCTTCAGCCGCGCCATGTGCAGGAAGGTGAGCATGTGGCAGTTGGACAGGGAGGCGACAAACATCTCCTCAGGGTCCACCGCTCCCGGCGCCGCCCAGCGGTTGCCGACCACATGGGCCGAGGCCGTGGCGGGCACCACATGCTCGGCGAAGCTCACCGTGTGGCCGCGGCTGTAGCGCCCGCTCAGGAAGCCGTCAGCTCCCGCGCTCGGATCCAGGGACCATTCGATCGTCGCGCGGTAGCTGGCCATGAGGACTCTCCGTCAGAAGGCGTCGGCGGGAAGCTTCATCATGAGATCGGCGCCGGTCTTCAGTTTCGCAAGATGCGACGATGTCTCCGGCAGGATCCGCTCGATGTAGTAGCGGCCCACCGTCAGCTTGTTCGCGTAGAGCGGATCGGCGTCGCCTGCCGCGATCTTCGCCTGCGCCGACTTGGCCATCATCGCCCACATGTAGGCCAGGGCGGTCAGGCCGAAGAGCTGCAGGTAGTTGGTGGAGGCCGCCCCGGCGTTGTCGGGATTGGCCAGGCCGTTCTGCATCAGCCACATGGTGGCCTCCTGCAACTCGCCCTTGGCGCTGGCGACGCCGTCGATGAACGGCTTCAGTTCCGCATCGGCGCCGGCGTTCTCGGCCACGAACTGGTCCAGCTCGGCGAAGAAGCTCATCACCGCGCGGCCGCCATCGGCCGCCAGCTTGCGGCCCACCAGGTCCAGCGCCTGGACGCCGTTGGCGCCCTCATAGATCAGGGCGATACGCACGTCGCGCAGGTACTGGCTCACCGGGAAATGCTCGGTGTAGCCCGAGCCGCCGTGAACCTGCATGGCGTCGGAGCAGACCTGGAAGCCGCGGTCGGTGAGGAAAGCCTTCACCACCGGGGTCATCAGGGCCATGTAGTCCCGGCCCTTCTGCTGCACCGCCTCGTCCGGGCTGGCATGGCTGAGGTCGCCATGCAGCGCCGTCCAGGCCATGAAGGCGCGGCCGCCCTCGATGATCGCCCGGCTGTCCATCAGCATCCGCCGAACGTCGGGGTGGACGATGATCGGGTCGGCCGGTCCGTCGGGGTTCTTGGGCCCGGTCAACGACCGTCCCTGCAACCGGTCCCTGGCGAATTCGGCGGCGGCCTGGTAGGCCGCCTCGGCCTGGGCGATCCCCTGCAGGCCCACGCCCAGCCGCGCCTCGTTCATCATCACGAACATCAGCTTCAGACCCTGGTTCTCCTGGCCGATCAGCCAGCCGGTGGCCTCCTCATGGCTGATTACGCAGGTGGCGTTGCCATGGATGCCCATCTTCTCTTCCAGGCCCAGGCACTTCACCGAGTTGCGCTCGCCCGGATTGCCGTCGGCGTCCGGGATGAACTTGGGCACGATGAACAGGCTGATGCCGCGCACGCCGGCCGGCGCGCCCTCGATCCGGGCCAGCACCAGGTGGACGATGTTCTCGGTCAGGTCCTGCTCGCCGCCCGATATCCAGATCTTCTGCCCGGTGATCTTGTACGTCCCGTCGGCCTGGGGAACCGCCTTGGTCCGCAGAAGACCAAGATCCGTGCCGCAGTGAGGCTCGGTGAGGTTCATGGTCCCGGCCCATTGGAACGAGACCAGCTTCGGCAGGTAGAGGTCCTTCTGCTGCTCGGTCCCACCCGCGTGGATCGCCGAATAGGCTCCGTGGGTAAGGCCCGGGTACATGGAGAAGGCCATGTTCGCCGCCGAGCTCATCTCGGAGAAGGCGACGTTCACGACGTTCGGCAGGCCCTGGCCGCCGTAGGCGGGGTCGGAACCCAGCGCCGGCCAGCCACCCTCCACCAGCTTGGCGTAGGCGTCCTTGAAGCCCGTCGGCGTCTTCACCGTGAAGTCCGCGCTCCAGGCGCAACCTTCCTTGTCGCCCACCGAATTCAGCGGCGCGAGCACCTCGGATGTGAATTTCCCCGCCTCTTCGAGGATGGCCTCCACCGTTTCGATGGAGGCGTCGGCGAAGGCCGGCAGGTTGGCGTAGCGGTCGAGCTGCAGCACATCGCGCAGCAGGAACACATAGTCCCGTACGGGGGCCTGATAGGGCATGCTTACTCCGGAGCGAGCCAGGGGAGCGTGATCGCTCCCAAATAGTCCTAACGGGCCGCGCGAGCTAGGCGCGCGCGGCCCGCGGTCGCAGATCGTCCGGAGCAGGCGGCGAGGATCAGGCCTCGCTGTGCTCCAGGTCATCCAGCCGGCGGCGCAGCACCTGGTCGTAGTCCGCCGCCTGCGGCAGCAGGTCGGGACGGGTTTCCGCCAGCCGCTTCTCCATGTTGGAGATGCCCTTCTGGAGCTGGTCGATCGCCGCGTCGATGTCGTTCTTCTGCTGCTCCAGGGCGACGATGCGCTCCTTGAACTTCCGCAGGCTCTTGGCGGCCTGAGCCGCGCCCGACTCGTCGGCTTCGTACAGGTCGAGGATCTCGCCGATCTCAGCCAGCGACAGGCCGACCCGCTTGCCCCGCAGGATCAGCTGCAGGCGGGCGCGGTCCCGGTAGGAGTAGACCCGGTTCATGCCGTCGCGGGCGGGGGTCAAAAGCCCCTTGTCCTCATAAAAGCGCAGGGCGCGCGGCGTGCATTTGAACTCGAGGCAGAGCTGCCGGATCGTATAGGTGCGCACCGGCCGGCGCAGGTCCGTAGGCATGGAATCCTCCCTTAGGTTTCACACGCCGGGACAGCTAAGGACGGCCTTCCGTTTACGTCAAGGGTATATGAACGTCGTTCACTAACGGGCCTCACGCTTCGGGGGGCCCGCAGCTCGACTGTAGCGGGGCGGTTTCCTTGGGACCGAAGCCGGCGGCTAGGCCGCCACCAGCTCGCCGTTCAGGGCGCGCTCGATCAGGGAGATCGTGCGGTCGATCCCGAAGATCGCCACGAAAGAGCCGAACCGCGGCCCCTGGCTCTGGCCCAGCAGCACCTCGTAGAGGGCGCCGAACCACAGGCGCAGCGGCTCGAAGCCTGCGGCCTTGCCCACCTCGAACACCTCGTTCTGGATGGCTTCCGCGTCCACATCGGCCGGCAGGGCCTTCAGCCTGGCCACCAGATCTTCCATGGCCGCCCGCTCCTGGTCGGTGGGGGCCCGGAAGGTCTTCGAGGGCTTCACGAAGTCCTCGTAGTAGTTCAGCGCATAGCCCACGAGCCTGTCGAGCAGGGGCTCGCTCTGCGGGCTCGCCCCCGGCAGGTAGCGCTCGAGGAAGGCCCAGAGGATCTCCTTCGTCGAGGCGTCGGCCGCCGACACCAGGTTGAGCAGCAGGCTGAAGCTGACCGGTGAGCCCTTCTCGGGCGGGGCGCCGCGGCTCACGTGCCAGGCGGGGTTGTCCAGGTTCACCTTGCCCGCGGCACGGTCGCGGTTGAAGGCGTCCAGGTGCGACAGGTACTCGTCCGTCGCCTTAGGGATCACGTCGAAATACAGGCGCTTGGCCGACTTCGGGCTCTGGAACATGTAGTAGGTGAGGCTCTCGGGCGCGCCGTAGCGCAGCCACTCCTCGATGGTCAGGCCGTTGCCCTTGGACTTCGAGATCTTCTGGTTGTTCTCGTCCATGAAGAGTTCGAAGTGGAAGGCCTCCGGCGGCTCGCCGCCGAGGGCGCGGACGATCTTGTTCGACACGCGCACACTGTCGACGAGGTCCTTGCCCGAGGCTTCGAAGTCGACCTCCAGGGCTGTCCAGCGGGCGGCCCAGTCCGGCCGCCATTGCAGCTTCACGTGGCCGCCGGTGACCGGGGTCTCGACGCGTTCGCCGTCCTCGTCCTGGAAGACGATGGTCCCCTTCTCGACGTTGCGCTCCAGCGTGGGCGCCTGCAGCACCCGGCCGCTCTTGGGGCTGATCGGCAGGAAGGGCGAATAGGTGGCGCGCCGCTCCTCCCCGAGGGTCGGCAGCATGATCGCCTGGATGGCGTCGAAGCGCTCGAGGATGCGCAGCAGCACCTCGTCGAACCGCCCGGACCTGTAGGTCTCGGTGGAGCTCATGAAGGTGTAGTCGAAGCCGAAGCTGTCGAGGAAGGCTCGCAGGCGGGCGTTGTTGTGGGCGCCGAAGCTCTCGTGCTCGCCGAACGGGTCGCGCACCGAGGTGACGGGCTTGTCCCGGTCCTCCTCCAGCATTTCCCGGTTGGGCACGTTGTCGGGGATCTTCCGCAGGCCGTCCATGTCGTCGGAGAAGACGATCAGGGTGGTCGGGATGGCGTCCTCTGTCAGGGCGCGGAAGGCGTTGCGCACGATGGTCGGCCGGGTGGCCTCGCCGAAAGTGCCCAGGTGCGGCAGGCCGCTCGCCCCATAGCCGCACTGGAAGACCACAGGCTTGGCCAGGGCCGGCAGGGTCGCCACTGCCTCGTGGAACTTGCCCTGGGCGAACAGGGCGGACGCCAGGTCGCGTTCGGCGTCGGCGAGGCGCAGACGGGTGATGCGGTCGAGCAGAATGCGGGCCTGTTCAAAGGGCCAGCTCTTCGCGTCGCGCGCCTGATGGGAAAGACCTTGCAGCATGGGGCGCGGCCTAACGCCCGGGGCCGTCCGGCTCAAGCGGTTTCGCGCCCGGCGGCTTTGTGTCGGAGAGCCGTCGCCGATTGCAGGATTGGCAAGTACGACAAGACCACCGGGCGGAAGGTGGCCGAGTGGTCCGGCCTCCAACTTCCCCCCGGGCCTGGCCATCGCCTTCGACAACAGCGCGGAACGTGCTCTGTTCGGCGTCAGCCGGCCCAACCGGGAAGTGGTCGCCATGCGGCTGCCCGAGGTCGCGGCGAAGGTGGAGGGGAAATGATCCGTCGCAGCCTGCTGGGCCTCGTCGCGGCCCTGACGACCATGGGCGCCCTTGGCGCCTGCTCGAAGGCCGATGCGCCGCCCGAGCCGAGGACGCTCAACTTCTCGATCCTGTCAGCGGAGAGCCAGCAGAGCGCCCAGGCCGAATGGCAGCCGTTCCTGGATGACATGTCCAAGGCCCTCGATATGCCGGTGAGGGCCTTCTACGGCTCGAACTACACCATGCTGGTGGAGGCCCTGCGCTTCAAGCAGACCGACCTCGGCTGGTTCACCAACCAGTCGGGTCTGGAAGCGGTGCGGCGGGCCAACGGCGAGGTGTTCGCCCGCTCGGTGAATCCGAACGGCGTCGATGGCTACGAGGCGGTGATCATCGTGCCCAAGGGGTCGGGCCTTACCCTCGACAAGCTGCTGCGGTGCGACCGGACCATCGACTTCGGCATTGGCGACGCCAAGTCCACCTCGGGCACGCTCGCGCCCATGACCTATCTGTTCGCCCCCCGCGGCATCGATCCGGAGAGGTGCTTCAAGACCGTGCGCTCGGCCAACCACGAGGCCAATCTCTTCGCGGTGAGCTCCGGCACGGTGGACGCGGCCACCAACAACACCGCCTCCATGGAGCGCATGGAGATGATCGACACGCCCATCGCCCGGCGGACGATCTCTTCGGTGGAAATCATCTGGCGCTCGCCACGCATCCCGGAGGACCCGCTGGTCTGGCGCAAGGACCTCGATCCGGCGCTGCGGAGAAAGATCTCGGACTTCATCTTCAGCTATGGGGTCGGCGATACGCCCGAGGCGGCCCGTCAGCGCGCCGTGCTGGAACGCATCCAAACCCTGCCGTTCAAGGCCGCCGACGCTTCCCACCTGTTGCCGGTCCGCGAGATGGAGGCCACCGGCGAACTGCTCAAGGCCAAGGGGCGCGGCGACGCCGCGG
Organism: Pseudomonadota bacterium; assembly: GCA_023412655.1. Taxonomy (GTDB): domain Bacteria; phylum Pseudomonadota; class Alphaproteobacteria; order Caulobacterales; family Caulobacteraceae; genus Phenylobacterium. Next base: position 25,477 of record JAEYNH010000184.1, read on the forward strand.
GCGTGGCCAAGGCCGAAGGGGCCCTGGCCGAGATCCGGCGCGAACGGGCCGCCCTGGCGCCGGGCGGCTAGTCGTTCTGCAGCAGGAAATGGCCCCGCAGGGCCGCCACGGGGTTCTGCGGGTTCTCCTGCCAGCATTCCACATGCACGTTGGCGATCCGCCGGCCCACCTTGCGCAGATCCGCCCGGGCGAAGAGGTCCAGCGGCTTGCCCGGCCGCAGATACTCGACGGTGACGTCGATGGTCTTGGGCATCCGCCGGGACGGCTCGGCCACCGCCAGCTGGGCCAGGGCGGTCATCTCCAGGAAGGCGCCGATCACCCCGCCGTGCAGGGCGGGGATCATCGGATTGCCCACCAGCTCCCGCCTGAAAGGCAGGCGCGCCAGCACCTCGTCGCCCTTCAGCTCGCCGGTCATCCCGAGGAAGCCGATATAGGGTGAGCGGGCCAGGAACTGGGTGAGGGCCTGTTGGGCGGTCATGGCTGCTCGGGCCGGTTCAGGATGAAGGCCGCCTGGGCGGTGGCCACCGGATCCGCCGGATCCACGTCCCAGGCCTGGGCGCGGACGAAGGCGATGGAGCGGGTCAGCTTGTAGCAATGGGCCGAAGCCCTAAGCCCCGCGCGCGCCGCCGCCGGGCGCATGTAGTCGATGCGCAGGTCCAGGGTGGCGATCGGGAAGGGCGCCTCGATGGCCGCGTTCACCGCCAGGCCGCAGGTGTGGTCCAGCAGGGTGGTGACCACGCCGGAAGCGATCACCTGGGTGTCCGGATCGGCCACCAGGTCCTCGCGCCAGGCCACAGACATCTCGCCCCGGCCGTCTCCGGCGGATTCGAACGTCAGGCCGATGGCCGCCGCGTGAGGCGCGGAGACCATCACCCGGGCCATGAAGTCGTGCGGCGTAGGCATGGCGTGACGGGTTAGGGGGCCGACCTCCCCTCCGTCAATGCGCAGCCGTTCGCCGCTTCCTACATTCTTGTCAGGATGATCCGGCCCCAGGACCTGCTCTGCCCCAAGCCCGAGGGCCTCTATTGCGCCCCTGGCGACTTCTACGTCGACCCGGTGCGGCCGGTGGATCGCGCCGTGATCACCCATGGCCATTCCGACCACGCCCGCGCCGGCCATGGCACGGTGCTCGCCACGCCCGAGACCCTGGCCATCATGGCCGAGCGCTACGGCAGGGACTTCACGGGCCGGGAGCAGGCCCTGGCCTATGGCGAAACCATCTCAAGCGGCGGTGTCGACGTCACCTTCGTCCCGGCCGGCCACGTGCTGGGGTCCGCCCAGGCGGTGGTCCGCTGGAAAGGCCTGACCATGGTGGTCTCGGGCGACTACAAGCGACGGCGCGACCCGACCTGCCCGCCCTTCGAGCCCGTTCCCTGCGACGTGTTCATCTCCGAGGCGACCTTCGGCCTGCCGGTGTTCCGCCACCCGGACGACCGCGAGGAGATCGCCCGCCTGCTGCGCTCGGTCGCCCAGTTCCCTGAGCGCAGCCACATCGTCGGCGCCTACGCCCTTGGCAAGGCGCAGCGGATCATCCGCCTGCTCCGCGAGGCCGGCTGGGACCCGCCCATCTTTGTTCATGGCGCCCTGGAGCGGCTGAACGCCCTCTACGAACGCCATGGAATCGACCTCGGCCCGCTGGCGTCCGCCACCACCACCGCCAAGCCGGACTTCGCGGGCCAGATCATCGTCGCCCCGCCGTCGGCCCTGCAGGATCGCTGGAGCCGCCGCTTCCCCGAGCCGGTGGCGGCCTTCGCGTCCGGCTGGATGCAGATCCGCGCCAGGGCCAAGCAGCGCGGCGTCGAGCTGCCCCTCGTCATCTCGGACCACGCCGACTGGGACGAACTGACCTCCACCATCGACGAGATCCGCCCCGGCGAACTGTGGATCACCCACGGCCGCGAGGAAGCCCTCGCCCGCTGGGCCGAGCTGCACGGCGTCCCGGCCCGGGCCCTCGCCCTGGTCGGCTACGAGGACGACGACGACTAGCGGAACGCCTGCTCCCGCCTGGCGTTGGCTCCCGCGAAAGAGGAGCCCACCATGTCCGAAGCACCCACGCCTGGCAGCGCTGGCGGCGAAGGCGGCCCGATGGGTCGCCCGCACGGCGAAGGCGTTCCGCCTGACGCCGGCGACGGCATGACGCCCGACATCGGCGCGGGGGATTCCCGCGGACCAGGCGTCGATGGCGACGGCGACATCGGCAAGGACGCTCCTGGCGGGATGATCGGCGAGGGCGACGACGGGCGGGACGTCTGATTTGGCGGCAAGGTTCCGCGCGCCTAGCTTCTGATCCATGCGGGCCTTTGCCGAACTGCTCGACCGGCTGGCGCTGACGCCGTCACGCAACGCCAAGCTGACCTTGGTGCGCGACTACCTGCGCGAGACGCCCGATCCCGACCGGGGCTGGGCGTTAGCCGCCCTCACCGGCGACCTGACCTTCGACGCCGCCAAGCCGGCGTTCATCCGCAAGGCCATAGAGGCGCGCATGGACCCCCAGCTGTTCTGGTGGTCCTACGACTATGTGGGCGACCTGGCCGAGGCGGTGTCCCTGTGCTGGCCCCGGCGGCCGGGCGCCAACCGCGAGCCCGAGCTGTCAGAGGTTGTGGAGGCCCTGCGCACCGCCTCTCGCCCCGAGGTCCAGCGCCTGATCGAAGGCTGGCTGGACGCCATGGACAGCCCGCGCGAGCGCTGGGCCCTGCTCAAGCTGATGACCGGCGCCCTACGGGTCGGGATGACCGCTCGCCTCGCGAAGCGGGCGGCGGCCGAGATGGGCGGGGTCGATCCGGCCGAGATCGAGGAGCTGTGGCACGCGCTCCACCCGCCCTACGAGGACCTGTTCGCCTGGCTAGAGGGGTGCAGCGAAAAGCCGTCCGCCGAGAACCCCGGGCGCTTCCGCCCGGTGATGCTGGCGCAGGCCATCGACGAGGCCGTGGACTTCGGCAAGCTCGACCCCGCCGACTATGTGGCCGAGTGGAAGTGGGACGGCATTCGGGTCCAGGCGGTTCACGAGGGCGGCGTGCGGCGGCTCTACACGCGCACGGGCGACGATATCTCGCGCACCTTTCCGGACATTCTGGACGCCCTGGACGACGAGGGGGTGCTCGATGGCGAACTTCTGGTGATCCGCGACGGACGCGTGGCCAGCTTCGCCGATCTCCAGCAACGCCTGAACCGCAAGGCCGTCGACGCCAAGCTGATGGCGCAGCACCCGGCGGCCATCCGGGCCTATGACCTCTTGCAGGACGGGCCGGAAGACACACGCACGCTGCCCTTCACGCAGCGGCGCAAACGGCTGGAAGCCTTCGTCGCCCGTCAGGCCAGCCCGCGCATCGACCTGTCGCCAATCCAGCCGTTCGGCTCCTGGGCCGAACTCGGCGGACTGCGCGCCGCGCCTCCCCCTGGCGACCCGCAGATCGCCGAGGGCCTGATGCTCAAGCGGCGGGATTCCCTCTACGAGGCCGGCCGGCCCAAGGGGCCATGGTTCAAGTGGAAGCGCGATCCCTTCCTGGTGGATGCGGTGCTGATGTACGCCCAGCGCGGCCATGGCAAGCGGTCGAGCTTCTACTCTGACTACACCTTTGGGGTCTGGACCGAGGACCCGGCCACCGGCCAGCGCTTCCTCACCCCCGTGGGCAAGGCCTACTTCGGCTTCACCGACGAGGAGCTGAAGCAGATCGACAAGTTCGTCCGCGACAACACCGTGGAACGCTTTGGCCCCGTCCGCTCCGTGCGCGCCGAGCCGCACGCCGGCCTCGTGTTCGAAGTGGCCTTCGAAGGCCTCCAGCGCTCCGCCCGCCACAAGTCAGGCGTCGCCATGCGCTTTCCCCGGATCAACCGCATCCGCTGGGACAAGCCGCCCGGCGAAGCCGATGAGCTCCCGTTCCTCGAGCGTCTGCTTGAGCAGATGGAGACCACCGCGGCCGGATAGCGCCGAGCCCCGGAATATGGGAGGCTGGCCGCATGGCGGACGTGCGCGAAAAGCCGGTAATTTCGGAAGCCTACCGACGCGAGCAGCAGGAGCTGCACAAGAATCCGAATTATGGCGTCGCCTCGCTCAGCTTCGCGCCACGCGTGCGCCAGCTCATCGAGCAGCTGCGGGCGACGTCGCTCTCAGACTACGGCGCCGGGAAGCAGAACCTCTGGAAGGCGCTGGAGCGGGACGGCGTTCAGCTCGACTATCGCCCATACGACCCGGCTTTCCCGGAGTACGGCGAAGCTCGCCCCGCTGACCTGGTCTGCTGTATCGACGTGCTCGAACACATCGAGCCCGACCTGCTCGACAATGTGCTCGACGAACTCGCGAGCCTCACCGTGAAGCACGGCTTCTTCACGATCCACACGGGCCCCGCGCAGAAGGTCCTGTCAGATGGTCGCAACGCCCATCTTATCCAAAAGCCGTCGTCCTGGTGGCTCCCTCGCCTTTGCGAGCGGTTCGAGGTGGCGCATCTGCAGACGGTGGGCGGCGGCTTCGCGGTGGTGGTGACGCCGCGCCGGCCCCGCTAGGGCAGCAGGTCCTGCGCCTGCAGGAACTCGTAGAGGTTTCCGCCCTCGAACAGCACGCCCTTCACGCCGGCCCGGAGGGCGGCTTCCAGGTCGGAAGGCTTGTCGCCGATCATCAGGGACGCTTCACGGTCGATGGGCCATTCGGCCATCGCCTGGAGCAGCATGCCGGGGTTGGGTTTGCGCAGCGGCGGGTCCGGATGGCGGTAGGCTTCCACCGGCGCCTCGGGGTGCTGGGGCGCGTGATAGAAGGCGTCGATCCGCCCGCCGATTCGGGCCAGCTCGTCCTGCATCCGCTTGTGCAGGGCGTGGACGTCGTCTTCAGCATAGTAACCGCGGCCGACGCCGGACTGGTTCGTCACCACGATCACCAGCCAATCGGCGCGGTTGAACGCCGCCACCGTCTCCCGCGCCCCTGGGATCCAGGTGAAATCCTCCCAGCGGTGTACATAGCCGCGGTCCTCATTGAGCACGCCGTCGCGGTCGAGGAACAAGGCGGGGCGGAAGATGGGTTCGGCGGACGGGTGCGACACGGCCAGCCTTATAGCCCAACCCTCGCGCGGCTCGATTTCATTTTGTCCGCGCGGCGCAATAGGCTTGGCCGTGCCACCTCTGGAGCTTGCCCTTGGCCGACGACGCCACCGTCCTGACGCTGCAAGACCTGACGGTCGGCTTCCGCACCCATGACGCTAAGGTGGAGGCGGTGCGGGGCGTTTCCCTCTCCATCCGACGCGGCGAGACCCTGGGCGTCGTCGGCGAAAGCGGCTCGGGCAAGAGCCAGACCTTCATGGCGGTGATGGGGCTTCTGGCCCGCAACGGCTGGGCCGGCGGCTCGGCGAAGCTGCACGGACAGGAACTACTGGGTCTGAGGCCTGCGGCGCTGAACCGCCTGCGCGGCTCGAAGATGACCATGATCTTCCAGGATCCGCTGACCGCCCTGACGCCGCACGTGCGCATCGGCGAGCAGGTCGCCGAGCCCCTGCGCCTTCACCTGGGCCTCTCCGACGCCGAGGCGACGGCCCGCGCCCGCCAGTGGCTGGACCGGGTGCGGATTCCCGACGCGGCCCGCCGGCTTCGGCAGTACCCGCACGAGCTGTCGGGCGGCATGCGCCAGCGGGTGATGATCGCGGCCGCCATGGCGCCTGGCCCGGAGCTGCTGATCGCCGACGAGCCCACCACGGCGCTCGACGTCACGGTGCAGGCCGAGATCCTCGACCTGATGGTGGAGCTACAGTGCGAGACGGGGGCAGCGCTTGCCCTGATCACCCACGACATGGGCGTCATCGGGCGCCTGGCCGACCGGGTGTGCGTGATGAAGGACGGCCGCTACGTGGAGGAAGGCCCGGTGGCCGACATCTTCGCCCGGCCGCAGACCGACTACACCCGCGCATTGCTGGCCGCCGTGCCGCGCCTGGACCGTCCGGACCGCGGCGGCCGCCCCGTGGTCGAACCGGTGGCGCCAGACGCCCCTGTGATCGTGGAAGGCTGCGACATGAGGGTCTATTTCCCCGTGCGGGAGGGGCTGTTCGGCAAACCGCGGACGTTGCGGGCTGTGGACGGCGTCTCCTTCCAGGTGCGGAAGGGCGAGACCCTGGGCGTGGTAGGCGAGAGCGGTTCGGGCAAGTCCACGCTCGCCCGGGCTGTGCTGAACCTCATCCCGCCGACCGATGGCGCGGTGGCCCTGCTGGGACGGAACCTCGCCCCCGAGGACCGGGAAGCCTGGCGCCGGGCCCGGGCCGACCTGCAGATCGTCTTCCAGGATCCGCTCGCCAGCCTCGATCCGCGCATGACCATCGGCGCCTCTATCGCCGAGCCGCTGACCGTGTTCCAGCCAGGCCTCGACCGTGCAGCACGGGAGGCGCGGGTGCGGGGGATGATGGCCCGCGTGGGGCTCGATACAGCCCTGATCAACCGCTATCCGCACGAGCTGTCGGGTGGCCAGAACCAGCGGGTGGGCATCGCCCGGGCGATGATCCTGCGCCCGAAGCTGGTAATTTGCGACGAGGCGGTTTCGGCGCTCGACGTGTCGATCCGCGCCCAGGTCATCGACCTCCTGATCCAGCTGCAGAAGGAGATGGGCCTGGCCATGATCTTCATCAGCCATGACCTGGCGGTGGTGCGGGAGATCAGCCATCGGGTGCTGGTGCTCTACCTCGGCCGGGTGATGGAACTGGCGGACCGCGACCGCATCTATGGCGCCCCGCAGCATCCTTATACCAAGGCCCTGCTGTCGGCCGCGCCCATCCCGGACCCCGCCATCGAGCGCAATCGCCGGCGGATCAGGCTCTCTGGCAAGCCGCCCAGTCCGCTGGATCCGGCGGCGGCCTTCCGCTTCTCTCCGTCACGGCTGCCGGTGGATCCCAGCGCACCGACGCTGCCGCCCCAGCTGAGGGAGGTGGCGCCGGGACATCTGGTGGCCGAGTTCGATCCCGATTGAGCGTCTGCGGCGCGCTGCGTTGCAGCAGAGGCGTCCCATCGCTAGGTTGCGCGACCTTTCGACGACCCGGCGCGTGCAATGACCCTGAGTTTCGACGACATCCTGGCGGCCAAACAGCGGCTGCAGGGTCATATCGAGCGCACGCCCTGCCGCCACTCCCGGACCCTTTCCGAGATCACCGGGGCCGAGGTGTGGGTGAAGTTCGAGAACCTGCAGTTCACAGCCGCCTACAAGGAGCGCGGCGCGCTCAACAAACTGCTGCAGCTGGAGCCCGAGGTGGCCCGCCGCGGCGTCATCGCCGCCTCGGCGGGCAACCACAGCCAGGGCCTGAGCTACCACGCCGCCAGGCTGGGCATCCCCGTGACCATCGTCATGCCCAAGGCCACGCCCTTCGTGAAGGTGCAGCAGACCCGCGCCCACGGCGCCGAGGTGGTCATCGACGGCGACGGCTATGACGAGGCCTCGGCGACCGCCCGGCGCATCTGCGAGGAGCGCGGCCTCACCTTCATCCACCCGTTCGACGATCTCGACGTGATGGCTGGCCAGGGCACCGTGGCCCTGGAGATGCTCGAGGACGCCCCCGATCTCGAGGTGCTGCCCATCCCCATCGGCGGCGGCGGGCTGATCGCCGGCATGGCCACGGCGGCCAAGCATCTGAAGAAGGATATCCGCGTGGTCGGCGTCGAGCCGGCCATGTTCCCCTCGTTCACCGCCAAGATGCGCGGCGTCCGCACAGCGACCAACGTCGGCGCCTCGACCATCGCCGAAGGCATCGCCGTCAAGCAGGTGGGCGAGACCACGTATGGCGTCGCGCGGCCGCTCATCGACGAGGTGCTGCTGATCGAGGAGCCCTATTTCGAGCGCGGCATCGCCCTCTACACCAACGTCGAGAAGACCGTGGCCGAGGGCGCAGGCGCAGCCTCGCTGGCCGCCCTGCTGGCCTATCCGGAGCGGTTCCGCGGCAAGAAGTGCGGCCTGGTGATCACCGGCGGCAACATCGACACCCGCCTGCTGGCCTCGGTGCTGACCCGCGAGCTGGTGCGCGAGAGCCGCATCGTGTCCCTCCGCATCATCGGCGACGACCGCCCCGGCCTGCTGGCCAATGTGTCGGCGATCATCGGCCAGATGGGCGCCAACATCATCGAGGTGGCCCATAATCGGCTCGCCCTCGATGTGCCGGCCAAGGGCGCGGAGTTCGACGTGATGATCGAAACCCGCGACGCTCAACACACCCAGGAAGTCATGGATGCGCTCCGCGAGCGCGGCTACCCGCCGAGGGTGGTCTAGGATTTGGAGTGTCCGAAATGAAGCGTGTCCTGATCCTCGCCGCCGCGGTCCTGGCGCTCGCCGCCTGCCAGCCCAGGGCGAAGCTTCCTGACCAGTCCGCCGCCTCCAAGGCCTTCATGGAGAAGACCGTGAAGGAAGAGGGCGTGCAGGTGCTGCCCTCGGGTGTCGCCTACAAGGTTGTGCGCTCAGGCCCCGCGAGCGGCCTGAAGCCCACGCTCCGGGACGAGGTGAAGGTCCACTACGAAGGCAAGCTGATCGACGGCAAGGTGTTCGACAGCTCTTACGAGCGCGGCCAGCCGGCGGCTATGCCGCTGGATCGGCTGATCCCCGCCTGGCAGGAGGCCCTGGTCCAGATGCGGCCGGGCGACGAGTGGATCATCTATGTGCCGCCGGAACAGGGATACGGCGCCGACGGGGCGGGGCAGATTCCGCCCAATGCCGCCCTGATCTTCCGCATCGAGCTGATCGACGTGCTCCCCGGCCCGGGCCGGGTCATGCAGGGGTAGCCCTGACCGCCGGCCAGGGGCTAGGCTTGGGTATGACGGCCGATCTCTATCCGTCCGCCCGGGACCTGCTCAGCACGCTGGTGGGTTTCGACACGACCTCCCGCCGGTCGAACCTCGCCCTCGTCGAATGGGTCGAGCGCTACCTCGACGGCCTGGGCGCCTCGCATCGGCGCGTGCCGAACGCCGACGGCTCCAAGTCGAACCTCCTGGCCACCCTTGGCCCGGCCGATCCCGGCGGAGTCGTCCTCTCGGGCCACACCGACGTGGTGCCGGTGGACGGCCAGCCCTGGACCACCGACCCGTGGACTGTGACCGAGCGGGACGGGCGCCTCTATGGGCGGGGAACCTGCGACATGAAGGGCTTCCTGGCCCTGGCCCTGGCCGCGGCGCCCGAACTGGCGAAGACCGCACGCCGGCCGGTTCACCTGGCCTTCTCGTTCGACGAGGAGATCGGCTGTCTGGGCGCGCCGCTGATGATCGACGTGATCCGCCGGGAACTGCCCCCGCCCGCCCTGGTGGTGGTGGGCGAGCCCACCGACATGGTCGCGGTCAACGGCCATAAGGGTATCGCCACCTTCAGGGTCACGGTCACGGGCCGCGAGTCTCACTCCAGCCAGACCCAGCAGGGGGTCTCTGCGGTCATGGCCGCCGCCCGGCTGATGAATTCGCTCACCGAGCTTGCGGAGCGGCTGGAGGCGCAGGCCGACCCCGCCTCGCCGTTCATGCCGAAGGGGGCGACCCTCACCATCGGCATGGTCAGCGGCGGGACGGCGCACAATATCATCGCCCGTCACTGCGAGTTCGTCTTCGACCTGCGCACGCCGCCGGGACTGAAGGCCGAGGAGGTCTTGAAGGACTTCCGCGCGCAGGTCGCCGCCATGGATGCGGCCCTCAAGGCCCGGGCGCCGGAGGCCGGCGTGGTGCTGGAGAAGCGCACCGACGTGCCGCCCTTCGCCCCCGAGCCGGACGGCGCCGCCGAGGCCTTCGCCCGGCGCCTCGCGGGAGACAACGGCCCGCCGCGGGTGGTGGCCTTCGCCGCCGAGGCGGGTCAGTTCCAGGAGGCTGGCTTCTCCACCGTCATCTGCGGCCCGGGTTCGATCGCCCAGGCCCACCAACCGGACGAGTACGTCGAGGTCAGTCAGATGCAGCGCGGCGCAAGCTTCATGCGCCGGCTGATCGAGTGGGCGGCAGAGGCCTGATGACCGCCCGGCGGCCGGTGAGGTCGCGCGGATCCCAGGTCATCGCCCGGGCGATGTCGACGGCCGAGCGCCGCCGACCCTTCTGCACCGCGCGTCGCCGTTTCAGGACGGGGCCGAGGCCCGCCAACGCCGCGCGATAGGCCCTGAGCGTGACGCCGATGTAGGGCCGGTTCGGCTTGCGGAGCGCGACATAGGCCGCCGCCAGCAGATGGGTCGGCAGGACCAGCGGCAGCAGCAGCCCCGGCGTGTCCTTCACCAGCACCCAGAACCGGTTTCGGTAGCCGTGGAAGAGGGCGAACTCGGACTTCGCGCCGCCTGACGAGGCCGAGCCCACGTGGCGCACCACGGCGGCGGGCACGACGATCGTGGGCTCCCCCGCGAGCTGCAGGCGGTAGCCCAGGTCCACGTCCTCGCAATAGCAGAAGAAGCTCTCGTCGAAGCCCCCCAGTTCGAGGAACAGCGCCCGGTCGATCAGCATGGCTGCGCCGCAGGGGCTGAACACCAAACCCTCGGGCGTATCGCCCGGGTCGGGCTGGAGATAGCCGCCGCGATACGGGATGCACGGCAGGCTCATCACATCGCCCAGGCCGTCCAGCACGGCGGGGTCGTCGTCCATGACCTGGCGTGAGGTGAAGCTCCTGACGCCGGGGTGGCGTTCAGCGGCGGCCATCAGCTGCTCCAGCCAGTCGGCCTGCGGATAGGCGTCGGGATTGAGCAGCACGAGCCAGCGTCCGCAGCCCGCTGCGGCAGCCTGGTTGCAGGCGGCGGCAAAGCCCAGATTGTCGGCGTTCTCGATCAGCCGTGTCCCCGGTACGACGTCGGCGACGGCCTGGGCTTCCCGGTCCGGCGATGCGTTGTCCACCAGCACCAGCTCGAATTGGCGATAACTCTGGGCGGCCAGGCCTTCCAGGCACCGGCGGAGCGTGGCGCCGCTGCGATAGGCCACGACTGCGACGGTCACGACGGGGACTTGCGGCTTGTCTTCAACTCTCGGGTGGGCCATGCGGGGCCTGTTCTCAACCTCCGTGAAAGCGACATGACAGCCACGCCGCTCGCCGACCTGCCTGACGTCCTGCTTATCACGCCCAAGCGCTTCGGCGATGCCCGCGGTTGGTTCTCGGAAACCTGGAGCCGCAAGGCCATGGCCCAGGTGGGCGTGGACACCGATTTCGTCCAGGACAACCAGGCGTTCAACGCCAGGAAGGGCACCCTGCGCGGCCTTCACTTCCAGAAGGCGCCCCATCCGCAGGGCAAGCTGGTCCGCGTTCTCCAGGGGGCGATCTTCGACGTCGCCGTGGACGTGCGCCCAGGCTCGCCGACCTATGGCAAGTGGGCCGGCGCGACGCTGACCGCGGAGGCCGGCGAGCAGCTCTGGGTGCCCCGCGGCTTCGCCCACGGCTACTGCACGCTCACGGACGATACGATGCTGTTCTACAAGGTCGATGGCCTCTATGCGCCTGAGACCGAGGGCGGCCTGGCCTGGGACGACCCTGACCTCGGCATCGCTTGGCCGCTCGACGGCGAACCGGTGCTCTCCGACAAGGACAGGACCCTGCCGCGCCTGAAGGACCTGGGGCCGGTCGACTTCTGAGTTGTTCCTAATTTGTTCTTGACTTCTCAGCGTCGCTTGCTACACTGCAGCTAGCTCGGCCTGACGCGCGCCCGCATCGCGGATACCGCCGCTCAATAAGCCTCGCGATGCAGTCCGCTTACGCACCGCGGCGTCAGCCGCGCGAAGGCGCGCACGCGCCCTCAACGAGCATGGGGAAATGGAATGGCGGGTATGCCGCGCAGTCAGCCGTTCACGGTGCCTGATCCCGAGGGCGAGCTGTATGATCAAGAAATGGCCAAGGTTCGCGCAAAACGGGAAGCAGAGGATCGTGGCTTCCGCGTCAGCCGGCCTAGTACCTTGCAGTCGCTGATCCCGGTAGTTGGACCGGCTTGGGAAGCTGCGGCGGATTTTCAGGATGGGGACGTCGGCAGCGGTGTGTTCAACATAGCGATGGCAGCCGCTGATATGTTGCCTGTAGGCGTTGCCGTCAAAGGCGTGCGCGCGGCGTCGAAGGGGATTGGGGTCCTGAAGAAGGGCTCCGTGACTGGAAATGCCGCCGCCAAACAGTTGCGGGCGCGCGGAATGGCAGGGCCCGGTCAGGAAATTCACCACACGATCCCGCTGAAGGGGACGAGCCGGACGGCTCAAGATCCTCGCAATCACTATGCGCTGCTGAAGGTGATGCCGACGGAACAGCACCGACGACTGACGGGGAGTTGGAACGGCAAGCCCCGGTACAATGCCGCCCAACGTATCTGGTTCGGCACGAACGACTGGCAAAAGATCATACCCACTTACGTCGCCAGTTCCGTTACGGACGGAGTCGACGGAGCTCGGCGGCCAAAAGCCTCCAAGCGTTGATCGCAACCAAGCCGACGAGTTCAGCAGAGGTCGATATGAAGACAGCAGACGCAGGGCTGGTGTTCCCCGTGGTGGGCTTCACACCCGACATCGAGATCTGGGGATTCCCTGACCTGGATGCGCTGACTTCATGTGGGCCTCGCACACTGAAGGAGGACTTGGCGCGTGGGATGGAGTTGATCGACACCACCGGAAGGCGGTGGCGCGTGATCTCCGTTCGACGGGTCGGTCGCGCCGGACCTTTGTGGAGATGGCTGATCGACGCCGTGCTCAGCACGCCGCAGAACCGGATCGAGCACGACCTGGAGGCATTGAGCCCGCTTACCTTGAGCGACGTTCAGGAGCGATGCTGCGAAGTCGTGAAGGCGCGCGCGAGCGACTGGTGCGGCGAGCCAGAACAAGATGTCGAGATCCCGCGTCTGCTCGCAAAGGTCCGGGGGACGAAGGCCATCGCTGAGCTGCCAGAGCTTCTCGGGCTCGACACGTTCGAATCCTACTAGCCGCTCAGGCGGCGAGGGGGTCGCCCGCCAGCCATTCCTCCCGGACCTCGGGCTCCGGTTCGACGGGCAGGCGGGCGTCGCGAACGGCCTCGAAGTCGGCCCCCGGCAGCAGCCGCGACAGTGCCCAGACCGCCGCGGCGCGCACCCACGGCGTCGGGTCGTCAAGCAGCCGCCCGGCCTCGGGCGTAAGCGCCGGATCGCCGGAATTGCCGATGGCGTAGAGGACGTTGCGCACGAAGCGGTCGCGGCCGATGCGCTTCACCGGGCTCTTCGTGAACAGGGCCCGGAAGGCGGGATCGTCCAGGCGCGACAGCTCGGCAAGGGTCGGCGCCTTCAGAGTTTCACGGGCCGTCAGCTTCTGCTCGCGGGCCTCTTGCGCGAACTTGTTCCAGGGGCAGACCGCAAGGCAGTCGTCACAACCATAGATGCGGTTGCCGAGCGCGGCGCGAAACTCGCGCGGGATGGGGCCCTTCAGCTCGATGGTCAGGTAGGAGATGCAACGGCGGGCGTCGAGCTGGAACGGCGCCGGGAAGGCGTTCGTCGGGCAAACGTCCAGGCAGGCCTGGCATGAGCCGCAATGCACCGGCTCGGGGGCGTCGGGCTTCAGCTCGAGCGTCGTCAGCACCGAGCCCAGGAAAAGCCAGGAGCCGAACTCGCGGCTGACGAGGTTGGTGTGCTTGCCCTGCCAGCCCACGCCGGCCCGCGCGGCCAGCGGCTTCTCCAGCAGGGGCGCGGTGTCGACGAACACCTTCACCTCGCCGCCGAACCTCTGCTGCATCCAGCCGGCCAGGCGCTTGAGCTTCTTCTTGATGAGCTCGTGGTAGTCGTCGCCCTGGGCATAGACGCTGATCGCCGCGCGGTCCCGCTGGGCAAGCACCGCCAGCGGATCGTGGGCGGGGCCGTAGTTGATCCCGAGCATCACGGCCGAGCGGGCGTCCGCCCACATGGCGCGGGGATGGCGGCGTCGTGCCCGGCTCTCCGCCATCCAGCCCATTTCCCCGTGCCGGCCAGCGTCCACGTATTCGTATAGCCGGTCCGCGGCCGGCCAGGCTTCGTCGATGTCGGTGAATCGGCAGAGGTCGAAGCCGAGCGCCAAGGCTTCCGCGCGGATCAGGTCTTGAGGCGTGTCAGAAGTCGAGATCGTCATAATGCGGCGCGGGCGTCAGCCCCGGCCAGCGGTCCGTGAGCAAAGGCCGGAAACACGGCCGGGATTTCAGTTTCATGTACCACGTCTTGGCGCCGGGGAAGTCCTTCCACGGCACGTCGCCGAAGTAGTCGATCACCGACAGATGGGCGGCCCCGGCGAAGTCCGCCAGGGACAGGCGCTTGCCGGCAAGCCACTCGCGGGTCTCGAGCAGGCTTTCGATGTAGTGCAGGTGGTTCTTCAGTCCCTCGCGGCCCTGCCGCAGATTGGCCAGTTCCGGGGCCCCGAGGCCGAGAAGCCGTTTCTCCATCTTCTCGTGCAGGATGTAGCCGCCGGCCTCGTACTCGAACTTGCGATCGAACCAGGTCAGCAGTCGCCGGGCCTCGGCCCGCTCTGCGGGATCTCGGCTCAACAGCGCCGGCTCGGGCGCCGTCTCCTCCAGGTGATCCAGGATCGCCCGGCTTTCGCACAGCACCAGCCGGCCGGCGCTCTCGCGGGCTTCCACCAGCACAGGAATCAGGCCGGACGGATTCATCCGGGTGAGTTCCTTGGGCCGCTCCCAGTACCGCACCTGGACGTCGGTGAACGGCAGCCGCTTCTCACCCAGCGCCAACCTCACCTGGCGCGAGGCCGGGTCCAGGGGGAAATGGTGGAGGGTGCGCGCGACGCTCATGTTCTTCAGCCAGAGGGCGAACGCCGTCCAGTCGGCGACTCGCTCAACGCCCAACTGCGTCCGTTCGCCTTAAGCGAGCGTTTACTAAGTCAACGAAACACGCGTTTCACCCGGATCTGCCGCGGCGATCAGCAGCGTCGTCAGGCTGAACGTTGGCCGCACCGCGGCCTCGGCCTGCTCCAGACCGTGAACGCCACCCCTGCGATCCCCATATTGCGGGCATGCGCGGCCTTGAAGCGCGAAGGCGGGCGCTTGGCGGTTGACCTTGGCCGATCCCGGCCTAGGGTGCCCGCCCAATTTTGCGCGCCAGTTTTTCGGGGACCAGGCGGACCATGGCTGAGACCACCACCTACGACGTCGTGATCATCGGGGGCGGCCCCGGCGGCTACAATGCGGCGATCCGGGCGGGCCAGCTCGGCCTCAAGGCGGCGTGCGTGGAAAGCCGCTCCACCCTTGGCGGGACCTGCCTCAACGTCGGCTGCATGCCTTCCAAGGCCCTGCTGCACGCCTCCGAGCTGTTCGCGGCCGCCGGCAACGAGTTCGCCCATCTGGGCATCGAGGTGAGCCCCAAGCTCAACCTGGGCCAGATGATGAAGCAGAAGGCCGACAGCGTCGGCCAGCTCACCAAGGGCATCGAGTTCCTGTTCAAGAAGAACAAGGTCGACTGGGTGAAGGGTTTCGGCCGCATTGCGGGCCCGGGCAAGGTCGAGGTGAAGGCCGAGGATGGCTCGATCACCACGCTCGAGAGCAAGCACATCATCATCGCCACCGGTTCCGAGCCCTCGAAACTCCCGGGCGTGGAAGTCGACCAGCAGCGGATCGTGGACTCCACAGGGGCGCTCTCCCTGCCGGAAGTGCCGAACCACCTGATCGTCATCGGCGCGGGCATCATCGGCCTGGAGCTTGGCTCGGTGTGGCGTCGGCTGGGCGCCAAGGTGACCGTCGTCGAGTACCTCGACCGCATCACCCCCGGCATGGACGCCGAGGTGGCCAAGACCTTCCAGCGCTCGCTGACGAAGCAGGGCATGGAGTTCAAGCTGGGCGCCAAGGTCACGGGGGCGAAGACCTCTAAGAAGGGCGTCACCCTCACCTATGAGCCCGTCGCCGGCGGCGCGGCCGAAACCATCGAGGGCGACTATGTGCTGCTGGCCATCGGCCGGCGGCCCTACACCGAGGGCCTCGGGCTCGAGACGGTGGGCGTCACCCCCGACAAGCGGGGCTTCATTGAGACGAACCACTTCCAGACCTCAGCGCCCAATGTCTGGGCGATCGGCGACGTCACCCACGGGCCCATGCTGGCCCACAAGGCCGAGGAGGATGCCGTGGCGGTCATCGAAACCATCGCCCGCGGCTATGGGCACGTGGACTACAACCTGGTGCCGTCCGTGGTCTACACCGCCCCGGAAGTCGCCTGGGTCGGCAAGACCGAGGAGCAGCTGAAGGAAGAGGGCCGCGCCTACAAGGTCGGCAAGTTCCCCTTCACGGCCAACAGCCGGGCCAAGATCAACCACGAGACCGAGGGTTTCGTGAAGGTGCTGGCCGACGCCGCCACCGACGAGATCCTGGGCGCCCATGCTATCGGACCACAGGTTTCCGAAATGATCGGCGAATACTGTGTGGCGATGGTCTTCCGGGCCGCCTCCGAGGACGTGGCCCGCACCTGCCACCCGCACCCGACCCGGTCCGAGGCCCTGCGCCAGGCCGCCATGGGCGTCGAAGGATGGACCATGCAGGCCTGATCGTCCGCCGCGCGCGGACGGAGGAGCTGGCGGCCTGCGCCGACCTCTACGTCCGCGTGCTGCGCGAGACCTTCACTTGGCAGCCGCCCGAGCGGCACCAGGCGGCCGATTTCCTGCGCGCCGCCCAGGTGGAGGAGGTCTATGTGGCGATCGAGGCCGGCCGCATCGTCGGCCTCGCCGCCTTCTACCGGCCGCAGAACTTCCTGCATTCGCTCTATGTGACCGACCGCGGCCGCGGGGTCGGCAAGGCGCTCCTCGATCATGTGAGCGCGGTGGCGGACGGTCCGCTCTCCCTCAAGTGCCAGGTGGCCAACCGGCGGGCCCAGGACTTCTACCGCCGCGAAGGCTTCGCCTGCGTGGAGGCCGGCGCCGACAACGGCGTCGCCTGGCTGCGCTTCGCGCGGGGCTGAATGTTCATTTGCCGGCCTCGCGGGCGGGCGCCATCCTCGGCGGCCTGAAGCTCAAGGAGGCTGGAATGCTCGCTCTTCTCGCCGCCGCCACCACCATGGCCACGGCCCAGCCTGTGCCAATGGCCGACATCAAGGTTTATCGCGGGCCCGGCGCGGCCGCACTCGCTCAGGCCGATGCGCTCTGCCGGCCGCAGGGGATGATCCAGACCTTCGCAGATCCAGCGCTGCTCTATCGCAACGACGGCAAGGCCAAGGTCGAGGAACTCGCCGCGCTGCCGAAGGCCAACCACGAGAAGGCCGTGGCGCGCTCCGTGGGCGGCTGCGCCACTCCCCTGGTCGTGCAGTACGGCGCGGGCCGCTAGCCTGCGGTCAGGCGCGCGGGTGCGCCGAGGCGTAGGCGCTGAGCAAGGCCGCCGCATCCACCTCAGTATATCGCTGCGTCGTCGACAGCGATGCGTGGCCCAACAGCTCCTGGATCGAACGCAGGTCCGCGCCCGCCCCCAGCAGGTGGGTTGCGAACGAGTGGCGGAGGGCGTGGGGCGTGGCGCTTGCCGGCAGCCCCAGCCGACTCCTGAGGTTCTGGACGGTCGCCTGCACGTGGCGCGGGCTCAGGGGGCCGCCCCGCCTGGCCCGGAACAGCGGTTCGTCGGGTGACAGGCCGAAGGGCACGGCCGCCAAATAGTCATCCACCGCCCGCCGTACAGCCGGCAGCGCCGGGACAATCCGTGTCTTCGACCCCTTGCCCGTGATCCGCAGCTGCTCCGGAATGGGTGCGTCCGAGCGCTTCAGGGACAGCGCCTCCGAAATCCGCAGGCCGCAGCCGTAGAGCAGGGTCAGCACCGCTTGGTCCCGGGCTATCTCCCAGTCCTCGCGATCCGGATCCAGCGCCGGCTCCGCGATCAGCCCGATCGCCTGGTCCTCGGTGACCGGCCTGGGCGCCCCGGCCTTCACGCGGGGGCCGCGGACCAGGACGATGGCGCCGTTGGGTATGTCGAGCCGACGGTCGAGGAAGCGGTGAAAGGTGCGGATGGCCGACAGGGCCTGGCTAAGGGACCGGGGCGACAGCGGCGTCTCGCCCGAGCGCAGGTGGGCCAGCCAGGCGCGGACCTCGCCGGCGGCGACGGTCCCCAGGTCTGCGGCCGAGAGGCTCTCGCCCCTGTGCTGTTCCAGGAAGGCGATGTAGCGGGCGGCCGCGAAACCGTACGCTTCCAGGGTGCGCGGTGAGGCGCGCCGCTCATTGGCCAGATGCCCGAGCCAGGCGGCGCGGGCGTCGGCGGCGCTCAAGGCAGCGGCCATCGCTCCGCCGTCCGCTCCACCACCCGGGCCAGGAAGGCCACGAGTTCGGAGCCCATGTCGGGGGTGAAGCCTTCGGGATCGTGCGAGCCGAA
Source organism: Pseudomonadota bacterium (assembly GCA_023412655.1). Classification (GTDB taxonomy): domain Bacteria; phylum Pseudomonadota; class Alphaproteobacteria; order Caulobacterales; family Caulobacteraceae; genus Phenylobacterium. The sequence goes on from JAEYNH010000184.1 coordinate 43,670, forward strand.
CGCCAGCAGGCCGGTGCGCGACGGCTCCCAGATGGCCATGCGCACCATGGCCATCGAACGGATCTCGCCGCCGGTCTCACCGAACAGGCCAAGGGCCGTGGGCGCAAAGCCCATCCGGGCCTGTCGCTGGGCGCCGCCCAGGATCAGGTCCACCTGGCCTTCCACCAGCAGGCGCCAGCCGGCGGGCGAGTGGCCGTCCGTCTCCAAGGCCACAACGCCGGCGGCCAGGCCGAAACGGCTGCGGGCGAGGTGGTCCACCCGGCGGGCCAGGTCGGCGTGGCTGCGGCTGTCCAGCAGGTCGACCACCGCCCCGTGGGTCTGGGCCTGGGCCGAGAAGTTGGCCCGCGCCGTCTCCTCGAGCAGCTGGCGCATCTCGGCCTCGCGCTGATGGGCGGCATGGACCCGCGCCAGGGCCGCCGGACCGAAGTCGACGACGTTGCCGGCCGCGACCTTCAGGCCCAGTTCGGCGAGCAGGCCATCATCCTGGCGGATGAAGTCGGGGTTGTCGGCCAGGAAGCGCCGGACGTTTTCGGGGGAAAGCGGGGACGGCTCTTGCGGGGCCCCGAACATGTCGCCCTGCGTGCCGTCCATGGTTAACCCCCTACAAGATCGACTGGCCCGTCTTGGCCCAGTCGGCGAGGAATTGTTGAAGCCCCTTTTCGGTTAACGGGTGCTTGAAAAGGGCCAGGAAGACCTCCGGCGGGATGGTCGCGCAGTCGGCGCCGGCGAGGGCGGCTTCCTTCACGTGGGCCGGGGTTCGGACCGAGGCGGCCAGGATCTCGGTGTCGTAGTCGTAGTTGTCGTAGATCGCCCGGATCTCTGAGATCAGGTCCATGCCCTCGGCGCCGTGGTCGTCTAAGCGGCCGATGAACGGGCTGATGTAGGTGGCGCCGGCCTTGGCGGCCAACAGCGCCTGGGTGGCCGAAAAGCATAGCGTGACGTTGGTTTGGATGCCCTCGGCGCAGAACTCGGCCGTGGCGATCAGGCCCTCCCGGGTCAGGGGCACCTTCACCACTACGTTCGGCGCGACGCCGGCCAGCTTGCGGCCTTCCGCCAGCATGGTGTCCACGTCCACGGCCGCGACCTCGGCGCTTACGGGGCCTTCGATGATGCCGCAGATCTCGGCGATCACCTCCAGCATGTTGCGGCCCGACTTGGCGATCAGCGAGGGGTTGGTGGTCACCCCATCCACGAGGCCCGTGGCGGCCAGGTCCTTCAGGACGGCGACGTCGGTGGTGTCGAGGAAGAGCTGCATTTTCCGGCCTTGCACTTGTTCGGCCCGCTTGTAGCCGCCAAGAGGGGTTGAGCGAACCCCCGATGAGCCGCATCGCCTCCGTCCTCATTCCCGCGCCCCTGCCGGAAGCCTTCGACTACGAGGCGCCGGACGGCATGGCGCTGGGCCTCGGCGACCAGGTGGCCGTGCCCCTGGGCCCGCGCCTGGTGCGCGGGGTGGTCGCCGGTCTGCGTGATGGGACCGGCGGCAACCGGCCGCTGAAGGCCGTGGCCGAGCGCCTGGACGAGCCGCCCCTGCCGCCGGGCACGGTGGAGTTCGTCCAATGGGCCGCCCGCTACGCCGTGGACGTCCCCGGCGCGCCCCTGGCC
>JAEYNH010000219.1 GCA_023412655.1 Pseudomonadota bacterium
GGCCTGCACCGCCGCCCCCGCGGCCCGGCGAGCGGCGGTGAGGCTGCCGGCCGACATGAGGGTATCCTCGTCCAGGACGTGGACGCCGTGGATGGGCGGCAGGCCGAAGATGCGCGCGAGGTGTTCGGGGCTGTGGACCCGAGCGAGGTCGGCCTCCTCGGCGATGGGCGCATCGTTGGGGATCAGCGCCAGGTCCGTGGCGTCGTTCAGGGCGTCGATCACGGCCCGCAGGCGCTCGGGCCGCTCAAGATGAGACTCGCCTGGACGATGGTCCAGCATGTCTTCATGAGTATAAAGCGCCACGTCCATGGCCCCATCCTAGCGCAATCCGGCGTCAGGCCGGAGTCGCCGGTCGGGGGGCCGATTCCGGAGCCCCATGAGCGATCCCGTCATCCGCCGCGCTGGCCCTGCCGACGCCGAGGTTCTTTCCGAACTCGGCGCCCGCACCTTCACCGAGACGTTCGGCCACCTCTACCCCGCGGAAGACCTGGCCGACTTCCTGGCCGAAGCCTACGACCTCGAGCGGACCCGCGCCGACCTGGCCGATCCGGAGAAGGCCTCGTGGCTGGTGGAGGTGGGCGGCCAGCCGGTGGGCTACGCCCTCGCCGGGCCCTGCGCCCTGCCCCACGCCGAGGTGACCCCGACCTGCGGGGAGCTGAAGCGGTTCTACCTGCTGAAGGGCTTCCAGGGCGGCGGGATCGGCCTACGGTTGTTCGGCCACGTCATGGCCTGGCTTCAGTCGAACGGGCGGCGGGACGTATGGATCGGCGTCTGGTCCGAGAATTACGGCGCGCAGCGCTTCTACGCCCGCCAGGGATTCACCAAGGTGGGCCACTATGGCTTCACTGTAGGACGAACAGTGGATTCCGAATTCATTCTTCGACGTGCAGCGGTAAGTTTTGCCACCAATTCGCCCGAATCCTCGTTCGCAGAACCATAGTCATCCAAAATTCGGCGTTCGCTGGCGGTTTATTGCCTAGATTTAACCTCCCGGCGTCTTCACTTCGCCTTCCGCTTCTGGGACTCTGCAATCTCAAGTGGAGAGTTCCCCGAGAGGCGGCTGGTAATGCTCAAGATCGGCTATGTTCGGCTGGGCGAAGAGGATGTGAACCAGCAGATCGAAGCTCTCCAGGCCCTGGGCTGCCAGGTGATCCGCTCCGAGGAGCGCTTCGCCGAAGGCGGCGCCTCGCCGGTGCTGAACTCGGTCCTCGACTTCATTTCCGAAGGTGACCAGCTGGTCGTCGGCCGCCTGGCGCACCTGGCCAGCACCAGCCACGACCTCCTCGACATCGTCGCCCGGCTGGAAGCCCGGGGCGCCACGCTCTACGTCGCCGACGCGGAGATCAGCAGCCAGGGCGAAAGCGGTCGGGCCCTGCGGGCGGTGCTCGAGGCGGTGGGCGCCCTGGAACAGGCCGGACCGCGCAAGCGCCGAGGATCCACCGCCGAGGCCCAGGAAATCCGCGCCCTGCGTCGCGCCGGCCTCGGGCCGGTGGAGATCGCCCGGCGGCTGGGCGTCTCGCGCATGACCGTCTGGCGCAAGCTGCGCGAGATCGAAGCCCAGGCCTGAGCCGGAGCTAGGCCTCGCCTCGCCGGCTGGCGCGCACGAAATCCACGAACGCCCGCAGGGGCGAGGGCAAGGTCCGCCGGCTGGGGTAGTAGAGAAACGGGCCGGGGAACGGCTCGGACCAGTCGGCCAGCACCTCCACCAGCCGCCCGTCGTCCAGATAGGGCTGGGCATAGCCATCGAAGGCGAAGACGAAGCCGACGCCAGCCAGGGCGCCCTGCATCAGCAGGCTGAAGTTGCTGGCCACCAGCGGCCCCTGCGGAGAGATCCTTACCGTCTCCCCGCCCCGCTCGAACTCCCAGGCCAACTCGACGCCGCTGGAGAAGCGGGTGCGAAGGCAAGGACGCTCCAGCAGATCGCGGGGATGTTCGGGACGGCCGACCTGCCGGATCAGCTCCGGGGCGGCGACCACGGCGTAGCGCTGGGGCGGCCCCAGGGAGACCGCCACCATGTCCTGGGCCAGGCTCTCGCCCCAGCGGACGCCGGCGTCATAGCCCTCGGCGACAATGTCCACGAAGGCGGTCTCGATCTCCACTTCCACGCGCACGGCGGGATAGAGGGCCAGGAAGCGGGTGATCAGCGGCCCGAGCACAAGGTCCGCCGCCGGTTGCGGGGCGTTGATGCGCAGGGCGCCGGACGGCTCGCTCTGGGCTGACCGGGCGTCGGATACAGCCTCCCGGATCTCGGCCAGGGCCGGCTGCAGCCGCTCCAGCAGGGCCGCGCCCGCGTCGGTGAGGGCGACGCTGCGCGTCGTGCGGTTCAGCAGGCGCACGCCCATGCGGGCTTCCAGGTCGCGGAGGTTGGCGCTGAGGGTCGAGGCCGAGACCCCGCGCTCCAGAGCGGCCCGGCGGAAGTTGCGGTGGCGCGCGATGGCCGCGAACGCCGCCAAGGCATCCAGATCGAGCCGGTCCATCATCCCTCCATTGTTCGGAAATCAGCACAGACCATCCGGAACAATGCCGATTATCGGAAGGAAGGCCCAGGCCTAACCTTTGCCTACGAACGCTAAGGAGGCGAACGATGCAGATGCGCAAGCTTGGCATGACCGGTCCCGAGGTTTCCGCCCTTGGCCTCGGCTGCATGGGCATGTCGGACATGTACGGGCCGGCGGACCGGGCCGAGAGCCTGGCCACCATCGATGCCGCCGTGGCGGCGGGGATCACCCTGCTGGACACCGGCGACTTCTACGGCATGGGCCACAACGAGATGCTGATCGGCGAGGCCTTGAAGCGCCACCGCCGGGACGACCTGGTGCTGAGCGTGAAATACGGCGCCCTGCGCAGTCCCGAGGGCGCCTTCCTGGGCTATGACGCCCGGCCGATCGCGACCCGCAGCGCCCTGGCCTATTCGCTGCAAAGGCTGGGCGTCGACCACATCGACATCTACCGGCCCTCGCGCCTCGATCCGGCCGTGCCCATCGAGGACACCATCGGCGCCATCGCCGAGCTCGTGCAGGCCGGCTATGTGCGCCACATCGGCCTGTCGGAGGTGGGCTCAGAGACCATCCGGCGAGCCGCCGCGGTCCATCCGATCTGCGACCTGCAGATCGAGTACAGCCTGCTGTCGCGGGGCATCGAGGACGGGATCCTCGACACCTGCCGCGAGCTGGGCATCGGGATCACCGCCTATGGCGTCCTGGCCCGAGGGCTGATCGGCGGCCACATCACCGCCGCGCCGGAGGGCCGCGACTTCCGCGGCATGACCCCGCGCTTCCAGGGCGAAAACCTCGAGCAGAACCTGCGGCTGGGCGAGGCGCTGAGGGCCGCGGCCGAGGCGGCGGGGGTGACGCCGGCCCAGGCGGCCATCGCCTGGGTGGCGTCCCGCGGGGACGACATCGTGCCGCTGGTGGGCGCGCGCCGGCGCGAACGGCTGACCGAGGCGCTGGAGGCGCTGGAGGCGCCGCTGACCGCGGCGGAGCTGGCGTCGTTCGAGGCCGCCGTGCCGAGAGGCGCGGCCGCGGGTGAGCGATACCCCAGCGCGCTGATGGCTCACCTCGACAGCGAGAAGGGCTGACAGAGCCCTTCCGCATACTGGACATCGGGGACCGAGGGCCGCATCCTTCGCGTTCAAACGGACGTTCGAGAGCCCGCCCCCCGATGTTCATGCGCTTCTTCACCGAACTCCGCGAAGCCCGGGTGCCGGTGACGCTGAAGGAATACCTCGCCCTGATGGAGGGCCTGGACAAGGGCGTCATCGACCGTTCGGTTGACGACTTCTACTACCTCTCGCGCGCCGCCCTGGTGAAGGACGAGAAGAACCTCGACAAGTTCGACCGGGTGTTCGGCCACGTGTTCAAGGGGCTTGAGCGGATCGACGGGGAAGACCTCGCCGCAGACATCCCCGCCGAGTGGCTGAAGAAGCTGTCCGAGAAGTTCCTCACCGAGGAGGAGAAGGCGCAGATCGAGGCCCTGGGCGGCTTCGACAAGCTGATGGAGACGCTTGCGCAGCGCATCCGCGAGCAGAAGGAGCGCCACGAGGGCGGCAACAAGATGATCGGCACCGGCGGCACCTCGCCGTTCGGCGCCAACGGCTACAATCCCGAGGGCGTGCGGATCGGCCAGGACAAGAGCCGCCACGGGAAGGCGGTGAAGGTCTGGGACAAGCGCGAGTACAAGAACCTGGACGACCAGGTCGAACTCGGCACCCGCAACATCAAGGTCGCCCTGCGCCGGCTGCGGCGCTGGGTGCGCGACGGGGCCGCCGAGGAGCTGGACCTGGATGGCACCATCAAGGGAACGGCCGAGAAGGGATACCTGGACATCCACCTGCGACCCGAGCGCCGCAACAAGATCAGCGTGCTGATCTTCTTCGACATCGGCGGCTCGATGGACAGCCACATCAAGGTCTGCGAGGAGCTGTTCAGCGCGGCCCGGGCCGAGTTCAAGAACATGGAGTTCTACTACTTCCACAACTGCCTCTACGAGGCCGTGTGGAAGGACAACCGGCGCCGCCACGCCGAGAAGATCCCCACGTGGGACGTGCTCCACAAGTTCCCCCACGACTACAAGGTCATCTTCGTGGGCGACGCGACCATGAGCCCCTACGAGATCACCTATCCCGGCGGCTCGGTGGAGCACTGGAACGAGGAGGCCGGCGCGGTCTGGATCGACCGGGTCACGCAGATCTACGAGCACTGCGTGTGGCTGAACCCCACGGCCGAGCGGCACTGGGACTACACCCCGTCCATTGGGGTCATGAAGCAGTTGGTGGGCGACCGGATGTTCCCGCTGACCATCGAAGGCCTTGAGAAGGCCATGAAGGAGCTGGCGCGCTAGGCGGGCGGAGCGAAAACCGGGGGTGTGCGGTTGCGCGGGATCGACCTAAGCTCGCGGGATGCTTAAGGGATTCGCCATGACCGATCCCCTGATCCAGGACGCGAACGAGACCGAGGAAGCGCAAGCCGCCACCAAGGCCGCGGTGTTCAACGCGGCCGAGCGGCTGTTCGCCCTGCACGGGTTCCAGAACGTCTCGGTGCGGGACATCACCGCCGAGGCCGGGGTGAACCTGGCCAGCGTGAACTATCACTTCGGCTCGAAGGACGCCCTGCTCTTCGAGATCTTCAAGCGCCGCACCGCGGAACTGAACCGGGAACGCGCGCGGCTGCTGCACGAGGCCAACGCCCGCCACGCCGGAAAGCCGCCGGTGCGCGACATCCTCGAGGCCTATTTCACGCCGCCCCTGCGCTGGTCGGCGCCGGACAACGACCGCCGCATCTCGCTGCAGTTCATCATCCGCGCCCGCTCGGAAGGGACGGAGGAGATGAAGGAGGTGCTGCGCAACGACGTCAGCCACCTCGCCCGCTTCGCCGAGGCCCTGCTGGCGACGCGCCCCGACCTGCCCAAGGAAGACGTCTACTGGCGGCTGCACTTCGTGCTCGGCATGGTGCACAATAACCGCTTCGCCGAGTTCGACCGGCTGCACCACCTGTCGGGCGGCGTCACCCGGGAAGGCGATGTGGCGGCGCTGCTGAAGCGGATGCTGGATTTCGCCGAGGCCGGCTTCCTGGCCTAGCCGCCGCTCAGAAGCCCTCCTGCACGACCACCGCGGTCACCGGCGCCTTGCGAAACAGGGCGCCGCGATAACGCGCCTCGCCCGCCCCGGCCGGCTCCACGCCGCCGTCGTCCAGGAACTCGGCCCAACGGTCCTCGGGCAGCAGCAGCACGAGGTCGGCGCGGTCCGCATAGGCGTCGATCTCTCGGTCCGCCTCTTCGCGGATGGACAGGCCCGGCGGCTTGCCGGGATCCTTCTCGTCGAGATGGGTGGGGGTGGGCTCGGTCATGGCTCCTCCGTGGGCCCTCGTCAGGCCGCCAGCTTCCAGGCGAACCTCAGGTCCTCGACGAACATGGCGTAGCCCTTCGCCTTGGCTTCGGCGTCGGGCACGCGCAGCAGGTAGGATGGGTGATAGGTGATGACCCCCTGGGCCTGGTCGGAGAGCTGCAGCGCCTGCTGGCGGAACTTGCCGATGGGCGTGGGCTTGCCGAACACCGAAAGGCCCGCCGTGGCGCCCAGGGCCACGATCACCCGCGGGCGGACGATCCGGCGCTCGCCGTCCAGCCACCAGCGGCAAGCGCTGACCTCGGCGGTGTTGGGCGTCTGATGGATGCGCCGCTTGCCCCGCAGCTCGTGCTTGAAGTGTTTCACGGCGTTGGTGACGAAGGTTTCGGCCCGCGGCACGCCGGCCTCGGCCAGGGCCCGGTCGAGCATCTGACCTGCGGGACCCACGAAGGGATGGCCGGCGAGATCCTCCTGGTCCCCGGGCTGCTCGCCCACGAACATCAGCCGGGCCTGCCGCGGCCCCTCGCCCGCGACGCCTTGCGTGGCGTCGCGCCACAGGTCGCAGCGGCGGCAGACCTGCACGCCGGCGGCGATCTCCTCCAGGGTGGTGGGCGCCTGGCCGTCGTATGGCGCATCGCGGCTGGCCCGCACAGCGGCCTTCACGATGCGGCGGTCGGGTTCTGAAGGGGCCTGGCGGACCATCTCGCTCGTCCTCGCCTCAGCCTGGGCGATCAGTTCGGGAATGAGCCCCGCTTCCGGCAGGTTCCGCCAGTAGCGCTTGGGCATCTCCTTCTGCATGGCCTGCACCTTCAGGCGGGCGGGATTGAAGATCGAGGCGTAGTAGGTGCGCCAGTAGTCCTCGAGGGCGTCGGAACTGGGCGCATCCGCCGGGTCCGCTCCGGGCGTGAAGGCGAGGGACTCCAGGTCCCAGTGGGCGCAGACGTCAGGGGTCAGGATCGACCAGCGCATGTTGGCGAAGCGGCCCGCAAAGAAGGGGGCGGTGGCTTCGGTCACCCGGTGGGCCGGCTCGAACCAGGCCACATAGGTCTCGACGTCTGGGATGTCGCCGTCCCGGTCCTCCACCCGGCGGAAGCGGACGAAGGCCTTCATCTTGTGCGCCGCCTTGGAGACAGCCTGGCTCAAGAGGCGGGCGCGGGCGACGTCGGGATCGGTGGTGATGCGCAGCAGATCGGGCTCGTCCTGCAGCCGCCACAGCAGCCTGTACAAGAGGGCGAAGCGCTCGTCGGAGCGGTGCAGGATCACCTGGGCCGCCAGGTCGACGAATTCGCGCGGAACCGTGAAGGCGCCGCTCGGGGCGGGGGCGGGTCCGGCCTCGCCGGGGGCGAAGAGGCTGGCGTCGCCATCGACGGTCCACAGCGCCGCCTCGGGGGGCACATGCGCGGCCCGCAGGTTGCGGGCGGCCGTCCGCCAGCCGGAGAAGTCGGTCTCGGAGGCCAGGCGCACCACCTGCATCAGAACAGCTCCAGCTGCTTGGGCGGCGGGGCCAGACGCGCCTTCAGATCGGCCACGTCGGTGAGCGCGCCGGGGCGCCAGTCGTCGGTGACCACGAACGGCTTGAGCCTGGCCACCCCGCGGGAGAGGCGCTTCAGGTCTTCCAGGGTGATGCGCTTGTGCCGGCGCAGGTCGAGGATGCGGTCGCAGGCGCGGACGCCCAGGCCTGGCACCCGCAGCAGGCGCTCGCGGTCGGCGATGTTGAGGTCGACGGGGAAATCGCCGCGGTTGCGCAGCGCCCAGGCGAGCTTGGGGTCGATGCTGAGATCGAGGTCCTCGCCCTCACCGATGATCTCACCGCGCGCGAAGCCGTAGAAGCGCATCAGCCAGTCCGCCTGATAGAGCCGGTGCTCGCGCACCAGCGGCGGACGCTGCAGCGGCAGGCGGGCGGTGGAGTCCGGAATCGGGGAGAAGGCGGAGTAATAGACCCGCCGCAGCCGGTAGGCGCCGTACAGGGCCTCCGAGCGCTTGAGGATCTCGCCGTCCGAGGCGCCGTCGGCTCCGACGATCATCTGGGTGGACTGGCCCGCCGGGGCGAACTTCGGCGGCCGGGCCGCGCGGGACGGCTCCTTGGCGGCCTCGACGCCCACGCGCACCGCGCCCATGGCCTTCTTGATGCCCGCAAGGTCCTTCTCGGGCGCGAACCTCGCCAGGCTCTCGTCCTTGGGCAGCTCGATGTTGATCGACAGGCGATCGGCATAAAGGCCCGCCTCGTTGACCAGGGCCGCAGAGGCCTCGGGGATCACCTTGAGGTGGATGTAGCCGCGGAAGTCGTGCGCCTCTCGCAGCAGCTTCGCCACGCGGACCATCTGCTCCATGGTGTAGTCGGCGCTGCGGATGATGCCGGACGAGAGGAACAGGCCCTCGATGTAGTTGCGCTTGTAGAATCCGAGCGTCAGGTCGACGACCTCCTCGGCGGTGAAGCGGGCCCGGGGCGTGTTGGAGCTGACCCGGTTCACGCAGTAGGCGCAGTCGTAGACGCAGAAGTTGGTCAGCAGGATCTTCAGCAGGCTGATGCAGCGCCCGTCCGGCGCATAGGCATGGCAGATGCCCATGCCGCCGTCGGTGGAGCCCACGCCCTTCCCGCCCACGGAGTCGCGCTTCACGCTTCCGGACGAAGCGCAGGAGGCGTCGTACTTGGCCGCATCGGAGAGGATGGCGAGCTTTCGCTTGAGGTCCAGGAGCGCCATGCACCAACCCTAATGTTCCGTTTTTGTTCTGTCCAGCCGCCGGCTGTGGAACCCACCTGCGGCAGATCGGTTCCGCCCGCATGGCCCGCCTGCGCATCCGTCACGAGACGCTCTACACATACGAACGGCCGGTGGGCTTCGCCGCCCACCGCCTGCTGCTGCGCCCTCGGGACAGCCATGCGATCCGGGTGGTGGAGGCGGTGATGACCGTCTCGCCCCCGGGCGACACCCGCTGGCTGTACGACGCCCTGGGCAATTCGGTGTGCTGCTTCACGCCCGCCGGCGAGAGCACCGCCCTGTCGATCATCAGCGAGCTGGTCATAGAGCGCTATCCGGCGCCCCTGGCCGACATCCCGGTCCGCGATCCCCAGACGGCCAATCCCATCGTCTACACGCCTTCGGACCGGTCGGTGCTGTCGCCCTTCGTCGAGCCGGTGACCGAGGACCCGGAGGGGGCGCTGATCCGCTGGCTGCGGGCCCGGGTGGGAAGCCCGCACGAGACGGCGCTCGACTTCCTGATGCGGCTCAACCGCTCGATCCGGGAGGACTTCGAATACAAGGCGCGGGATCTGGGAGCGGCCCAGGAGCCGGCCTTCACCGTCCAGGCCGGTTCGGGCACCTGCCGGGACTTCGCCTGGCTGATGGTGGAGGCGCTGCGCCGGCTGGGCTACGCTGCGCGGTTCGTCACAGGATATCTCTATTCCCCGGGCGATACGGGCATCCGGGGCGCCGGCGCCACCCACGCCTGGTGCGAGGTCTTCCTGCCCGACCTTGGCTGGACCGAATTCGACCCCACCAACGGCCTGGCCGAGAGCGAGGACCTGATCCCGGTGGCGGTTGCGCGCACCCCTGCCGAAGCGGCGCCCATCTCGGGCGCCATCATGGGCGACGGAGGCGAGGCCACCCTCACCGTTCACGTGGATGTGCGCCCGGCGGATTCGCTCCCGGCGGCGGCCTGAGTCATGCTGACGGCGGCCAAGACGGAGGTCGCCATGACGCGTGGTCTTCCCCAGCAGGACACCCTCGCCGGCTTCACCATCCCCAAGGCGGCGCGCACGCCGCAGCATGGCCAGAAGGCGGCTGAAGCCGCGCTCAAGAGACGCGAGCCGCGCAGCTTCACCCCGCGCCCGGGACACTAGGCCACCGAACGACCAGATCCCCTGACGGCCCGACGGGACTCTGCTAGACCGGACCCGAAACCATTCCGGTTTTTCGAAAGGGAGCCGCCTGCCACGCAGCAGGCCGCCGTCAGGGATTGGACGCCAGGAATCCACAGGACCCCGGGGACGGGGCGCAGGACGCCGCGGGCGATCTCGCCGATCGCGAGGCGGCCTATGAGCGCTATGTCTGGGACAACCTGAAGCGCAACTACATCGGCCACTACCTGCACGGCATGCTGGGCATGACCGGCTTTCGGCTGATCAACGCGCCCACCTTCCTGCCGGCCTATCTGCACGCGGTCTCGGGCTCGAACGCCATCGTCGGCCTGGGCCTGGCTCTCCAGCAACTGGGCGGGGTGATCGCGCCGATCTTCGGCGCCACCAAGGTCGAGCACCGGACCAAGGTGATGCCCGCCGCCATCTGGATCGGGATGGGCGGGCGGCTGGCCATCCTGGGCATGGCCGCCGCCGGCTGGATGCTGTCGGGCCAGCCCCTGGTGTGGGCGCTGCTGGCCTTCATCTTCATGTTCGGCGTCTTCATGGGCGCCCAAAGGGTGGTCTTCGCGCTACTGATGGCCAAGGTCATCCCGATCAGCCGGCGTGGGCGGCTGCAGGCATGGCGCAACGCCACCGGCGGGCTGATCGCGGCCGTGCTCGCCTATTTGGCCGGCAAGTTCCTGATAGGCCAGAACCTGTTCGGCAACGGCTATTCCAGCACCTTCGTCCTGGCCTTCGTCCTGACGAGCGCCGGCCTCTGGGCCCTGCAGATGCTGATGAAGGAGCCGGAGCCGCCCACCCTGCGCGGGCGCGGCCGCTTCCGCGACCGGCTGCGCGAATTCCCCGCCCTGATCGCTCAGGACAAGGCCTATGGCGCCTTCCTGCTGGTGCAGATGCTGGCCACCTCGGCGCGGATCGCGACCCCGTTCTACATCCTCTATGTGGGCAGCGTCGTCGGGACGGACGGGGCGACGCTGGGTCTGCTGTCCTTCGCCTTCCTGGGTGCCGACACAGCCTCCAACCTCGTCTGGGGCTACCTGGGCGACAAGACGGGGTTCCGCCTGGTGCTGGTGGCCTCGCTGGGAGCCTGGATCGGCTCGACCCTGCTGCTGATGAACGTCCACGAGGGCTGGGCGATCTTCACCGCCTTCGCCGGGCTGGGCGCGGCGCTGTCCGGCTACATGATGGCCGCCCAGACCATGATCCTGGAGTTCGGCGCCCGGGAAGACCTGCCCATGCGCATCGCGGTGTCCACCACCGCCGAGAGCATCACCGCAACCGCCGGGCCCCTGGTGGGCGGGGTGGTCGCCCAGATGTTCGGCTACACGGTGGTGTTCGGCGCGTCCCTGGGCTTCCTCTGCGCCGGCCTGCTGATCCTGCTGCTCGCGGTGCAGGACCCCCGGCGGCGCTAGAGGCGGCGCTAGGCGGCCTCGCGCTTGCCCGAGGGGCCGGAGATCCGGTCGCGGGCGATCTCGTTGGCCACCTCGTGGGTCGGCCGGTGCTCGCGGGCGGCCTGTTCCAGCACCTCGTCGAGGGTCTGGGCCAGTCGGTCGAGCTTGGCGTCGACCCAGGTCGGGTCGAAGGCCTCGCCCAGCTCCAGGGCGCGGATCTCGCCGGCCACATTGATGATGCCGCCGCCGTTGATCACGTAGTCGGGCGCGTACAGCAGGCCCTTGTCGAAGATCATCCGCCCGGTCTCGGCGTCGGCCAGCTGGTTGTTGGCGCCCCCGGCGATGATGCGGGCCTGCAGCCGGGACAGGGTGTCGAGGTTGACCGCGCCGCCCATGGCGCAGGGGGCGAACACGTCGGCGGGAACGTCGAAGATGGCCGAGGGCGCCACGACCTGGGCGCCGGTGGCGGCGGCGACGCGCTCAATGGCCTCGCGGTTCACATCGGCGATGATCAGCTTCGCCCCGGCCGCATGCAGCTTCTCGGCCAGATAGCCGCCCACGTGGCCGACGCCCTGGATCGCGACGGTGACGCCGTTCAGGTCCCGGTTCAGCGCCCGGCGCACGCACAGGCGCACGCCGCGGAACACGCCCTCGGCGGTCACAGGGCTGGGATCGCCGGACGCCGCCGGATGGCCTTCGAGGCCGGCCACATAGCGGGTGCGGCGGCGGGCGTGCATCAGGTCGGAAGGCGAGACGCCCACGTCCTCGGCGGTCCAGTAGCGGCCGCCAAGGGTCTCGATGGCCGCGCCGAAGGCCTCGAACAGGGCCGGCGTCTTCTGGGTGCGGGCGTCGCCGATGATGACGCTCTTGCCGCCGCCCAGGTCCAGGTCGGCCATGGCGTTCTTGTAGGACATGGCCCGCGACAGCTTCAGCGCATCCGTGAGCGCATCGTCGGCTGTGGGATAGGCCCACATACGGCATCCGCCGGCGGCAGGGCCCCGGACCGTGGAATGGACGGCGATGATGCTCTTGAGGCCGGTTTTCTCGTCGAAGAAGGCGTGAACGCCCTCGTGGCCCTCGAAAGCCGGGGAATCAAACAAGGTCATGCCGCACTCTCGCCTTCGGAAGCAACGTTTTCGCGCCAGCCTCTACGCCCTGGCGACACACCTCACAACCCCGCGGAGCGCCGTTCGGCTCCATCGTAGCGCTCCTGCGACGTGGGGATGGGCGGCGCGCCCGAAGGCAACGGAGCGTCCTTGTCCCTGAGGAAGGCAAGCACGTCGGCCCAGACGGCCGGGCCCTGGAGGTCGCGGGTGAGCAGGTGATAGCCGCGCTCGTAGTAGGCGGTCCGCTGGCCGGGCTGCAGCCGGGAGGCGGCGCGGACGGCCGCCTGCTTGGGGATGATCTGGTCGTTGGCGCCGTAGAGGTAGAGAGTGGGCACGCGGATATCGCCGATGCTGTCGGAGCCCCGGTCCATCAGGTTCACCAGGCCGTAGAGGGCGTCGGACCGGGCGCCCCAGATCATCAGCCGGTCCTTGCCCATGCGGATCAGTTCCTCACGGTTGTCGGTGGGCGTGATCTTGGAGCTGAGCCAGCGGGGCGGGGTGTAGACCTTGGAGGCCGTGAGATTGGCCGCCAGCCACAGCAGGGTCTTGTAGGGCAGCGGCTGGTCGCTCCAGCCCCAGACGGCCGGCGCCAGCAGCACCAGGCGGTCGGCGGCCGGCGGCCGGTCCGAGGCGAAGGCCGCGGCGGCCACGGCGCCGCCCATGCTTTCCCCCGCCACCACGATCAGGGCGTCGGGATGCCGGGCCCTGGCGAGGCCCACCACCGTGCGCAAGTCCTCCATCATCAGCTCCTCACCGGCCCAGATGCCCCGGGCGGGGGAACGGCCGAAGCCGCGCTGGTCGTAGGCGTAGGTGGTCACGCCGTTCTCGGCCCAGTAGGGCGCGGCCAGGTGGAAGGCGTTGGAGTAGTCGTTCATGCCGTGGAGGGCGACGATCACCGCCCAGGGCCGTCCCTCGTACGCCCCGGTGGCCTCCCACTTGGAAAGGCCCAGCAGCGCGCCGTCGAAGCTCGCCACCACGTCGTCGCCGATATAGGGCCCGCGGTAGCCGGCGGGCGGCTGGGCGGGCGCCTGCACGGTCATGGC
>JAEYNH010000225.1 GCA_023412655.1 Pseudomonadota bacterium
CCCGCCGCGCCGCCGGCCCGGGGCCTGCACTCGCCCCGCGCCCTCTTAGTCCATCAGGCCTTGGCGACCATGTCCTGCCTGAGCCAGCGGCAGGTCATGAAGAAGCAGAAGCCGGCCACGGCGTAGAGCGCCGAGGTGATCAGCATGGAATGCTGCAGGCTCTCAGGGTGAGCCACCGCGCAGACCGCCTGGTCGGCGACCGCCAGCGCCTGCCGCGCCGCGCCTTCGCAGGCCTGGCGGGTGAGGTCGGCGGCGCCCAGGTTGGCGACTTTGATCTTGAACAGCACGTCGCTCAAGGCGCCGATGAACAGCGGCCCCAGGCCGTAGCCCAGCAGGTTGATGACGAACAGCAGGATCGCCGTCGCCACGGCCCGGAACTGGGCGCTCACGACGCCCTGGCCGATGGTGTACTGCGAGGCCAGATAGCCGTACTTGATGCCGCCGCCGATGATCAGGCCGAACAGGCAGAGCATCAGGTTCTGGGTGGTGAAGGCGATGAAGTAGAACGGCACGCTGAGGGTGAGACCAACGCCGGGCAGCCAGCCGATTGCGTTCGGGTGCCGCTTGACGAGGCGCTCGGCGAGCCAGCCCGTGGCCAGGGTGCCCAGGGCCGCCGTCGCCGCGACGGGGGCGTTGATGTAGATCGCGGCCTGGCCGGCGGTCAGGTCGAAGCTGCGGTTGATGAACAGCGACTGGAACGAGGCGATGCCATAGCCGCAGAACGAGGCGATGGTGGCGCCGGCGGTCATCCACCAGAAGGAACGCTTGGAGGCCAGTTCCTTGAGCCCGTCCGCGAAGCGCGGCTTCGCCTTCCGCACGGTGCCAGGCGGGTCCGTGTAGCCGCGCGGCGGCTCCTTCACCGTCAGCTTGAACACCATCGCCACCAGGAGACCGGGCAGCCCCACGACGAAGAAGGCCACCCGCCAGCCGTAGGCGTCGGTGATCGGGCCGCCGATCACGTTGGCCAGCAGGCCGCCGAGGGTCACGCCCATGGCGTAGTAACCCAGGGCGGTCGATCGCCGGCTGGGCGGATAGTAGTCGGCGATCAGCGAGTTGGCCGGCGGCGTGCATCCGGCTTCACCCACGCCGACGCCGACCCGGCAGGCCAGCAGGATCCAGAAGCCGCCGATCACGACGCTGCCGATGGTGATCGGAGCCGCCAGGCCGCACAGCGCGGTCATCAGCGACCAGAGCGCCACGCAGACAGTCATGATCCAGACCCGATGCCGGGTTTCGGCATACTGGGCCAGCGGAATGCCGACGACCGTATAGAGCAGGGCGAAGCCGAAGCCGGTCAGCAGCCCGAAAGCGGTGTCCGAAATCCCGAGCTCGGGCTTCATCTGCGGCGCGACCACCGATAGCAGTCCGCGGTCGACGAAATTCAGAATGTAGATAAGCAGGAGCGCGTTGAGCACATAGCTGCGGTAGGCCTTAGTGCCGAAGCCATGGACGTGGCCGTCCACAGCCGCGACGTTACTGGTCGCGCTCATCTTTGACCGTTTCCCCTTCGTTAGGTCCCTAAGCGGAACCTAACGAGCGTTTAAAACCGGGGAAAGAGCCGAAATACCGGTATGGCTCTACAATGGGGCTCAGAAGGGCTCAAAGCAGTCGTAGTTGCGCTGCCGACGGATCTTGTCGCCCTCAAACTCGAAGAAGACGGCGAACCGGCCCTTCATCGCGTCGCCCGGCTTCAGCGACCTCAGCGGAACGGCGAGGACGCCTCGCCACAGGACCTCGGCGGCCACGATGTCGCCCGTCTCCACGAGGTTGAGGATCTCATAGGTTTCGGAGCGCAGCACGCCGCGGCCGCGGTGATTGGCTTCCCGCAGCTCCGCCAGAGTCCGGCGCGCCCCTGTCGGGAGGAGGGCGTTGGGGAACTCCTCCTGCACCGCATCCTCGGTGAAGAAGGACAGGGAATCCCCACGCTGCTCGATCGCCTTGAGATAGGCGCGGACGGTCTCAGCGCGGCTCATGGCCTGGGTCAGAGTTTCAGCGCCTGGTCGGTCGCGCGCACCAGGGCGTCCACGATGCCGGGCTCGGTGGAGGCGTGGCCGGCGTCCCAGACCACATCGAAGCGGGCTTCGGGCCAGCCGGACTTCAGCTTCCAGGCGCTCTCCATGGGGGTGACGACGTCAAACCGGCCCTGGACGATCCAGCCCGGGATGTCGCGGATGCGGTCGACGTTCTCCAAGATCCAGTTCTTCGACGGGAAGAAGCCGCCGTTGACGAAGAAATGGCATTCGATCCTGGCGAAGGCGATGGCGAAGTCGATCTCGTTGAACTTCGAGGGGCGCGCCTCGGGCCCCCGGATCGAGATGGTGTCGCCTTCCCACTGGCTCCACGCCGCCGCGGCTTCGGCCTGGATCCGGCGATCGGGATGGGTCAGGCGCTTGTGGTAGGCGGCCATCATGTCGCCGCGCTCGGCTTCAGGGATGGGCGCGCAGAAGCGGGTCCAAGCGTCCGGGAAGAGCATCGAGGCGCCGTCCTGGTAGAACCAGCGCAGCTCACGCTCCGTGAGCAGGAAGATGCCCCGCAGGACGAGGCTCTCCACCCGCTCGGGATGCTTGATGGCGTAGGCCAGCGCGAGGGTTGAGCCCCAGGAGCCCCCGAACACGCACCACTTCTCCACGCCGAGATGCTCGCGCAGGCGCTCGATGTCCTCGATCAGGGCCCAGGTCGTGTTGTCCTCGAGGCTGGCGTTCGGCCGGCTGCGTCCGCAGCCCCGCTGGTCGAACAACGCCATTCGCCACTTCGCCGGATCGAAGAACCGCCGCATGGTGGGGTTGATCGCGCCGCCGGGCCCGCCATGCAGGATCACGCACGGCTTGCCGTTCGGGTTGCCGCACTCCTCGTAGAAGATCTCGTGCGGGCCGCCCGTGGCCAGCCAGCCCTGGGCGTAAGGCTCGTTGTCGGCGAACAGGCCGCGACGGTTCTGGGTGGAGGAGACGGCGGGGGACGGCGTGTTGCGTTCCATGGACCTAATCTACTTCGGGAAACGTCTATCCAACCAGTCGAGGATGAGACGGTTCACGTCTTCCGGCTTCTCCTGCTGCGTCCAGTGGCCGGAGCCGGCCACCATGTGCATCTCCAGGTCACCGATCAGCTCGCGCATGGGCTCGGCCATGGCCGGCGTCAGCACGGCGTCGTGCTCGGCGGTGATCATCAGGCACGGGAGACCGTCGATGCGCCCGGGCAGGCCCTCTGCCCGTTCCCAGTTGCGGGTGAAGTTGCGATACCAGCTGACCGGCCCGAAGAAGCCGCCGCGCTGGAACGCCTCGACGAACACTGAAAGTTCGTCCTTGGAGAGGACCTGCCCAGGGCCCGATTGGCCGTCCCAGGCCTGAAGCAGGTCGCCCAGGGCAAAGGTGGAGCCGCCTTCCGCCGGCGGCGCCGAGGCTTGGCCGCCGGGCCGCCGCATGAAGAAACGCATGGTCTTTTCCACGTCCTGCCCCAGCACAGCCTCGGGCTCGTCCGGCGTCTGGAACCAGACGATGTACATGTTCGGCCCGTAGCGGTGGCGGAAGATGGCGATCGGATCGACCGGCGCCCGCGGCAGGAACGGGGTGTTCAGGCCGATGACCCCGGCCAGCCGTTCCCGATGCAGCAGCGGCAGGGCCCATACGACAATGCCGCCCCAATCGTGGCCGCAGAAGATCGCCTTCTCCACTCCAAGATGATCCAGCAAGCCGACGAGATCGCCCGTGAGGTGATCCATGTCGTAGTCGGTGACCGCGCCGGGTTTTTCAGAAAGGCCATAGCCTCGCTGATCGGGCGCAATGACCCACCGGCCTGCGTCCGCCAGCGCCTTGATCTGATGGCGCCACGAGAAGGCGAGCTCGGGGAAACCGTGGCAGAGCACCACCGGGATGCCTTCGCGCGGACCCGCCTCATAGTAGGCGATCTCGACCCCGTTCACCCGAACGCGGTTCGGCTCGGGCATCCTGTTTTCCACCGCAACCATCCCCATCTTCCTCCCGCTCGCGCTCCCAGGCCAGCTTTGCCGCAAATGGGCTTCGGCCGGAACGCTGGATCACACTAGGGCATCATCCCGTGACGTACGCCAAGCCGCCATCGCCGTCCCCCGCCGCCGCGACCCCCTGGGGGCTCGTGGTCATGCTGGGCGCCCTGACCGCCATGGGGCCGCTGGCGATCGACATGTACCTGCCTAGCCTGCCGGCGATCGGGGCGGATCTGAACGCCAGCACCGGCCAGACCCAGGCGACCGTGGCGGCCTTCCTGGCGGGCATGGCCCTGGGCCAGTTCTTCTACGGGCCGGTGTCCGACCGCTTCGGCCGCCGCCCGGCGGTGCTTTTGGGGATTGTGGTCTTCATCGTCGCCTCCGCGGGCTGCGCGCTCGCCGCCTCGCCCGAGCAACTGCTGCTGGGCCGCTTCGTCCAGGCGCTGGGCGCCTGCGCCGGCGGGGTGGTTTCGCGGGTGATCGTCCGCGACCAGTTCGACCATCACGACACGGCGCGGGTGCTCAGCCTCCTGATGCTGGTCATGGGCCTGGCCCCCATCCTGGCGCCGCTCCTGGGCGGGGTCCTGCTCAGCTTCGGCGGCTGGCGGCTGAACTTCTGGTTCATGGCCGTGTTCGGCGCGATCCTCGGCGTCGCGGCCCTGTTGCGGCTGCGGGAAACGCGCAGCCATGAGACCACCCTCCAGGCCCAGTCCGAGAACCCGCTGCAGGCCTACGCCGCCCTCCTGCGGCAACCTCGGCTCATCGGCTATGCCCTGGCCGGCGCCCTGAACGGCGCCACGCTGTTCACCTATATCGCCAGTTCGCCCGAGCTGCTGATCGAGATCTACGGCATCCCGCCCGAACTGTACGGCTGGGTGTTCGGCCTGAACGCGGTGGGGATCATCGGCGCCAACCAGGTTAACCGCTGGCTGCTGCGCACCCGCACCCCGGACCAGGTGCTCGCCCGGGCCAGCATCGTGGCGTTCGCCCTGGCGGCGGCGCTGGCGTTCTTTGCTGTCACCGGCCTGGGGGAGCGCTGGACGGTGCTGCCGATGCTGTTCCTGGTGCTGGCCAGCTATGGCCTGATGGGCGGCAATACGACAGCGGGCGCCCTCAGCGTCGATCCGCGGCGCGGCGGCTCGGCCTCGGCCCTGCTGGGCGGGCTGTCCTTCGGGGCGGGCGCGTTGGCGTCCAGCCTGACGGGCCTGTTCCACGACGGCACGCCGCGGCCCATGGCGCTCGTGATGTTTCTGGCGCTCGGCGGGTCGATGCTGGCGCTGCGCTGGCTGGCCCTGCCGAAGGTTTCGGCCAAGCCTCAGGCCTAAGGCCGGGCGGCCGCCCAGGCCACCGCGGTCCAGCCCGCCATGAAGCTCACCCCGCCGATCGGGGTGAGGGCGCCGAGGATGCGAGGAGCGCCCAAACCCATCGCGAACAGCGAGCCCGAGAACACAACCACGCCGACGAGGAACAGGGGCGGCGCCAGCCGCGAACCCAGCCGTTCGGTGGCGAACACGGCCAGCACGTGGACGAAGCCATACAACGCCCCGGTGCGCAGCCATTCCTGGGCCTTCGGATCGGCTACGCCGTGGGCGCCGAAGGCTCCGAACGCCACGCAGGCGAGCCCCAGCAGGGCAGCCACAATGAACGTGCGCCGCATCAGCCCCACACCATCGGCCGCCGGTCCTTCCAAGATGCTTCCTTCTCGAGTTGGGCGGCGAGGCGGAACAGGGTCGCCTCGTCGGCGAAGCGCCCGCTGAACATCATTCCGATCGGCAAGCCTTCAGCGGACTGCCAGAGGGGCACGGACATAGACGGTTGGCCGGTGAAGTTGAAAGGCGGCGTGTACGGATAGGTGGTCGCCTGCCGCCGGTCGAACTCGCGCAGGTCGTCCATCAGCGGGTCCAGCCAATCCGCGCGGGGCGCGTGCGTGGCCATCACCGGAGAGAGATAGACGTCGAAGTCCTCGAACGCGGTCAGGATTTGACGGTTCATCAGCCGCAGTTGCTGGAAGCCCCAAAAGGCCTGCTGGCCGCTGAGCCGCTTGCCGGCCTCGTAGCCGCGCCGGGCGAGGGGGCCCAGTTCGTGCTCCTGCGGCTCGCGGCCGAGCAGGTCGACCCACCGCTGGACGTTGGCCGAGAAGTTGGCGGCGCTGGCCAGGCTCTGGGCGTGATAGAGCTGCCGATAGTCGATCCCGAGCCCCTGCTCGAACACCTCGTGTCCCAGGCCCTTGAGCAGGTCGACCGTGCGGAGCAGGGCGGTCTGCATCTCCTCCGGGACCGGGCGGCCGCTCGGAGTCTCCGGCGACCAGGCGATCCGCAGTCGCCCGGGGCTGCGATCCAGCTCGGCCAGGTACGGGCCGTCCTTGGACGGAGCCTGGAACGGGTCGGCGGCTTGGGGGTAGCCGGTGGCGTCAAGCATGGCGGCGCTGTCGCGGACGGTGCGGCTGACGACATGGTGCACCGAAAAGCCCAGCGCCCCGTCCGTAACCTCGCAGATCGGCGTACGGTCCCGCGTGACCTTCATGCCGAACAGGCCGCAACAGGCGGCGGGAATGCGGATTGAACCTAGGCCGTCGCTGGCGTGGGCCAGGGGCACGACGCCCGCCGCCGTGGCCGCCGCCGCCCCGCCGGAGGAGCCGCCCGAGATGTGATCCGGGTTCCACGGGTTGCGGCACGAGCCCAGACGTTCGGAGTTGGTCACCCCGGGAATGCCGAACTCGGGCGTGTTGGTCTTGCCGAGCAGGACCACGCCCGCGGCGCGGTAACGGGCGACGAGTTCGCTGTCCGCTGGATCGGCGGCCAACTGGGCGAAATTGCTGCCCGACGTGCGCGGCCAGCCCTTCACCTGGGCGCCGAGGTCCTTGATCAGGAAGGGTACGCCGCGGAATGGCCCGTCCGGCAGGTTGGACGCTGCCGTCCCGCGGGCCTCGTCATAGGCCTTGTAGACCACGGCGTTGAGTGTCGGATTGTGCCGCTCGATCCGGGCGATGGCGGCCTCGGTCAGCTCGGCGGGCGTGACCTGGCGATTGCGCACCAGTTCGGCGAGGCCCAGGCCATCGTACTCGGAATAATCGTCCATCAGCGGGCTCCTGCGGTTAGGAACGCGAGCTTCGCCACGGGCGGCAACCCTGCGGCCTGATGCTTCAGCTCGCCCAAGGCGCCCTCGGCGGCATCGAGCGCGTAATCGATATCAGCCTCGGTCATCGCGGCGCAGATGAACATGTTGTGCCAGGGATGCACATAGACCCCCCGGGCCAGCATAGCGCTGGCGAAGCAGAAGCCCTTCCGAAGGTCGGGATCATCGTCGAACAGGAATAGCGGCAGGGTGGCCGGCCCCGTCTGCCGCAGGCCGATGCCGGCGGCGCTCGCCCGCTCATCCAGGCCCGCCCGCAGGCGCTCGCCCAGAGCCGTCATGCGTTCCAGATAGTCGGTTTCGCGCACGAGCCGCAGTGTGGCCAGGGCGGCGGCCATGGGCGCGGCCTGAAACCAGAACGAGCCGGTCGAATAGACCGCAGCCGCCGCCGAACGAGCCCTGTCCGAGCCCAGCAGGGCCGACAGCGCGTGGCCGTTGGCGAGACCCTTGCCCCAGCTGGAGAGGTCGGGATGTACGCCCAGGCGGCTCCACGAACAGTCACGGGAAAGGCGAAAGCCCGCCCGGACCTCATCCACCACCAGCAGGGCGTCGTGGGCGTCGCAGAGTTCCCGCGCCCGGCAGGCGTAGGCGGGGTCAGGCTCGGCCTGGTCGACGAAGGCGTCGTGGCGGAAGGGCGCGGCGAAGATGCAGGCCAGGTCGTCGCCCGCGCTGGCCACCGCGGCCTCCAGGCTGGCCACGTCGTTGTAGTCGCAGAAGATCTGGTGAGCCCGGTCACTCTCGATCACGCCCGCCGGCCGCGGCGTGCACCAGGCGGCGGCACCGTGATAGGCGCCCTTCGCGCGGACGACGACGCGGCGGCCCGTGTGAGCCCGTGAGATCGACAGCGCCAGGGAGGTGGCGTCCGTGCCGTTCTTGCAGAAGATCGCCCAGTCGGCGTGGGTGACGAGGCCCGTCAGGGCTTCGGCCAGCTCGACGATCAGGGGCGTCGGACCCGTGAGCGTGTCGCCAAGGCCCAGCTGACGCACGAAGGCGGCGTCTATCTCGGGGTGGCCGTAGCCGAAGAGGTTGGGGCCGTAGGCGCACATGAAGTCGAGGTAGCGACGGCCTTCCACGTCCCAGATGTGGGCGCCTTCGCCACGTTCAAAGAACTGCGGATAGTCGTCGGGCAGCAGCGCTGTTGAGAGGTGGCCGTACATCCCCCCAGGGATGACCGCCTCCGCACGGGCCCGAAGCGCCCGGTCCTGGCTTCCCGCACGATCCACCGGCGCCTCCCGTTCTTGCTCTTGATGCGAGCTTACGTCGCCGCGCGGGCGGCGGCGACTCTGTGTATCCGGCGGCCATGTCGCTGCCGGTGAAGATGGGCCTGTTCTATGCGGCGGTCTTCCTCGGGACCGGCGCCAGCTCGCCGTACATGCCGGTGTGGTTCGCCCATCAGGGCCTGTCCGGCGCGCAGATCGGCTTGATCCTATCCCTGCCCATGCTGGTCCGGGTGATCTCGGCCCCGATGATCGCCCTTTGGGCCGACAGCTTCCGTCTGCGCCGGACGGCGCTCACCTTCCTCGGGCTGGGCGTAGCGATACTCTACGGCCTGATGGCGCGCCCGCTGGGCTTCGCCGGGTGGGCGGTGGTTTGGTTCGCCGCCTCCTCCGCGTTCTCGACCATCTCGCCGCTGACCGACGTCATCGTGCTGGCCCGCGCCCGGCGGGACGGCTTCAACTATGGCTGGCCGCGGGGGATCGGCTCGGCGGCCTTCATCGTCGCCAATCTCGTGGTCGGCTGGCTGCTCACCCGCGGCTCGCCCGAAGTGGTGCTGGTGTGGATCACGGGCGCGGCGGCCCTGGCCGCCGTGATGGCCCGGGTGCTGCTGCCGGCCGATCCGGTGCAGGAGACCGGCGGGCGCATGGTGCTGGCCGAGCGTTGGGCGGGCCTGGGCGACCTGATGCGCGACAAGGCGTTCATGCTGACCGTCGCCTCGGCGGGCGCGATCCAATCGGCGCATGCTTTCTACTACGGCTTTTCGGCCCTCTCCTGGCGTGCGGAAGGGATCCCCGAGAGCACCACCGGGGTGCTGTGGGCCGTGGGCGTGGCGGTGGAGATCGGCTTCTTCTGGTTCCTGGAGCCGTGGCGGCGCCGGCTGGGCGCGCGGCGGCTTCTCGTCCTGGGCGGACTGGCCAGCGTGGTCCGCTGGACCACCTACGCCTTCTCGCCGCCCCTGTGGCTGCTGTTCCCGCTGCAAGCCTTGCACGCCCTGAGCTATGCGGCGACCTTCCTGGCCGCCCTCCAGCTGACCGAACGGCTGTCGACGCCCCGCAACGCCTCGGCCGCCCAGACCATCAACTCGGCGCTGTCCTCCGGTGTGCTTATGGGCCTGGCGACCTTGGCGTCCGGCCCGCTGTTCGACCGCTTCGGCGCCAAGGGCTACCTTCTGATGGCGGCCATGTGCGTGGCGGGCACCGTCGGCGCGCTCCGGCTCTACGGCGTCGGGCGCCTGGACCCGGCCTGAGCTTTGGACCTAGGCTTCGGTCTTGGGAGGCCTCTCACATGACCGTCCGGCTCTTCGGCTGCATCTGCGGACAGTTCCACAGCCCCGGCGAGGGCCTGGGCATGGCTTCCGAGCGGGTGGCCGTGCCCATCCCTTTCTATGTGGTCGAGCATCCCCAGGGGGTGGCGCTGTTCGATTGTGGGCTGCACGCCGACCTGGTGAGCGAGGGCGACCCGTACCGCCAGCGGTTGCGCAGCCAGGACCTCGACTCCCCCGTCGAACCGCACGAGCTGGTGGGCGCCAGCCTGGAGCGACTCGACATCGAACCGGCCAAGGTTCGTTACGTGGTGCTGTCGCATCTGCATTTCGACCACGCCGGCGGGCTGCACCAGCTGCCGAATGCGACCGTTGTGGTCCAGGCGCGAGAGTGGGCGGCGGGCGCCGACGCCGAGATGCGCCAGCGATATGCGCTGCCGAAGCGGTTCTTCGACCTCGGACATGACGTGGAGCTGGTCGACGGTGAGCACGACCTCTTCGGTGACGGCGCGGTCACGCTGCATCCCAGCTTCGGCCACACGCCTGGCCACCAGTCGATGCGGGTGCGGAGCGCCGCGGGTGACCACATCCTGGTGGGCGACGCCTGCTATCACGGCGGCGTCGTGGAGACGCGGGCCTTTCCCGCCCACGCCGACCATGCCGCCATGTGCCGATCGTTGGATGCGCTGCTGGCGCTGCGCGGTCCGGACACGGTGATGGTGTTCGGGCACGATCCGTCGCAGTGGGGCGAGAACCCGGTCCTGCCGTCGGCCCGGAGCTGACGTGGCGACACGGTTGCGGAGGGCGTGAGCGGCTCTCCATGATGCCTCCAGGTGGAGGAAACGAACATGCGTGCGCTGCAGGTGACCGCCCCGTGGGGCGCGGATGCGATCCAGGTGGTCGAAAGGCCCGATCCCAGCCCCGGCCACGGCCAGGTGCTGGTGCGGATGAAGGCCTGCTCGTTGAACTACCGCGACTTCCTGATGATCCACGGCATGTACGGGCGGGCGGCGGCCAGCGCCATGGACATCATCACGCCCTTCTCGGACGGCTGCGGCTATGTCGAGGCGGTGGGGCCGGGCGTCACGCGCTTTGCGGTGGGCGACCGGGTTTCGACGTTGTTCTTCCAGAACTGGATCTCGGGGCCGCCGACGCTGGAGAAGCTGATGAGCGCCCTGGGCTTCCCGATCCCCGGCGCAGGCGCTGAGCTGCAGGTGTTCAGCCAGGAAGGCCTCTCCAAGGTCCCGGATTTCCTCACCGACCAGGAGGTGGCGACCCTGCCGTGCGCGGCGCTGACCGCCTGGCGGGGCCTGTTCCACGATGCTCGGCTGGAGCCGGGGGACACCGTGGTGCTGCAGGGTACGGGCGGGGTCTCGATCTTCGGCCTGCAGTTCGCCATCCGGGCTGGCTTCCGGACCCTCATCACCTCGTCGTCGGACGCCAAGCTGGAGCGAGCCAAGGCGCTGGGGGCCCACCACCTTGTGAACTACAAGACCACGCCCGAGTGGTCGAAGACCGTGCGCGCGGCCACTGGCGGCGTGGGGGCGGACTTCATCATGGAGGTCGGCGGCGGCGGCACGATCCAGGAGAGCATGAAGGCGGTGCGGATCGGCGGCCATATCGCGGTGATTGGCATCGTGGCGGGGGCCGGCGAGCCCTTCAACCCGGCGTCTCTGATCGGCAACTCCGCCCGGCTGCAGGGCCTATCGGTCGGCTCGCGCGACATGTTCGAGGCCATGTGCCGGTTCATCGACCTGCACCGTATCCACCCGGTGGTGGACAAGGTCTATCCGTGGACCGAGGCCAAGACGGCCATCGCCGCCATGGCGGGCGGCGAGCACTTCGGGAAGATCGTCCTGGAGTTCTGAGGGCCGCCGCCCTCAGATGCCCGGGTCGAAGCCACCTTCCAGCCAGTCGAAGATCGCCTGCGCCGCCTCTTCGGGCGTGGTGCGGGTGGTATCGATGCGGATTTCCGCGTTCTCGGGCGCTTCGTAGGGGCTGTCGATGCCGGTGAAGTTCTTCAGCTCGCCGGCCCGGGCCTTCTTGTAGAGCCCCTTCACGTCCCGCTTCTCGGCCTCGGCCAGCGGCGTGTCGACGAACACCTCGACGAACTCGCGCTCCCCCATCAGCTCCCGGGCCATCCGGCGCTCCGCACGGAAAGGCGAGATGAAGCTGACCAGGACGATGAGGCCGGCGTCCACCATCAGCTTGGAGACCTCGGCCACCCGGCGGATGTTCTCGACGCGGTCTTCCTCGGTGAAGCCCAGGTCCTTGTTCAGGCCGTGCCGGACGTTGTCGCCGTCCAGCAGATAGGTGTGCCGCCCCTCGGCGTGGAGGCGCTTCTCGACCAGGTTTGCAATGGTCGACTTGCCTGCCCCCGAAAGGCCCGTGAACCAGACCACGCGCGCCTTCTGGCCCTTCAGGGCCGAGCGGGCCTCCTTGTGGACGTCCAGCGCCTGCCAGTGGATGTTCTGGCTCCGCCGCAGGGCGAAGTTCAGCAGGCCGGCGCCGACCGTGCGGTTCGACAGCCGGTCGATGAGGATGAAGCCGCCGAGGTCCTTGTTCTCGGCATAGGGATCGAAGGCGATGGGCGCGGAGAGCGCCAGGTTGCACACACCGATCTCGTTCAGCTCCAGCCGCGTGGCGGCCAGCTTCTCGAGCGTGTTGACGTTCACCTTGTGCTTGGGCTCGGTGATCTGGGCGGTGACCGTCCGCGTGCCCAGCTTCAGGAGATAGGGCCGGCCCGGCAGCAGGGGCTCGTCATCGAACCAGACGATCGTGCTCTCGAACTGGTCGGCCACTTCGGGCGGCGAGGCCGCCGCGGCCAGCACGTCGCCGCGGGAGATGTCGATCTCGTCGGCGAGGGTCAGGGTGACCGACTGACCGGCCACGGCGCGTTCGAGATCGCCGCGCAGCGTGACGATCCGCTCGACCGTGCTTTCGCGGCCGGAGGGCAGGGCCTTGACCTTGTCGCCGGGCCTGATGACGCCCGAAGCGACCTGGCCGGAAAAGCCCCGGAAGTCGAGGTTTGGCCGGTTCACCCACTGGACGGGCATGCGGAACGGCTTGTCCTGAAGGTCGTCCTCGACCGGGGCGTCCTCCAGCCACCGCATCAGCGGAGGGCCCGCGTACCAGGTCGTGTGGGCCGAGGTCTCGGTGATGTTGTCGCCCTTCAGGGCCGACATCGGGATGGCGGTGAACTCACGGATGCCGATCTGGGCGGCGAAGTCGTGGTACTCGGCCACAATGGCGTCGAACACCTCCTGGCTCCAGCCCACGAGGTCCATCTTGTTGATGGCCAGCACCACGTGCCGGATGCCCAGGAGGCTTACCAGGAAGCTGTGCCGCCGGGTCTGGGTGAGCACGCCCTTGCGAGCGTCGATCAGGATCACCGCGGCATCGGCGGTGGAGGCGCCGGTGACCATGTTGCGGGTGTACTGTTCGTGGCCCGGCGTGTCGGCGACGATGAATTTTCGCTTGTCCGTCGAGAAGAACCGGTAGGCGACATCGATGGTGATGCCCTGCTCCCGCTCGGCGGCAAGGCCATCCACCAGCAGGGCGAAGTCGATGTCGCCGCCCTGCGTGCCGACGCGCTTGGAGTCCGCTTCGAGAGCCGCAAGCTGGTCCTCGAAGATCATCTTGGAGTCGTAGAGCAGCCGGCCGATCAGGGTCGACTTGCCGTCGTCCACCGAGCCGCAGGTGATAAAGCGCAGCAGGCTCTTGACCTCATGCTGCTTGAGGTAGGCCTCGATGTCGTCGGCGATGAGGGCGGACTGGTGGGCCATCAGAAGTAGCCCTCCTGCTTCTTCTTCTCCATGGAGGCGGCCTGATCGTGATCGATCATGCGGCCCTGGCGCTCGCTGGTCGTAGTGAGCAGCATCTCCTGGATAATTTCGGGAAGGGTGGCGGCGGTGCTCTCGACGGCCCCGGTCAGCGGGTAGCAGCCCAGGGTGCGGAACCGCACCGACTTCATCTGCGGGGTTTCGCCCTCGCGCAGCGGGAAGCGCTCGTCGTCGACCATGATGAGGGCGCCGTCACGCTCCACCACCGGCCGCTCCGCGGCATAGTAGAGCGGCACGATCGGGATGTTCTCGAGGAAGATGTACTGCCAGATGTCGAGCTCGGTCCAATTCGAGATCGGGAAGACGCGGATGCTCTCACCCGGATTCTTTCGGGTATTGTAGAGCCGCCAGAGTTCAGGACGCTGGTTCTTGGGGTCCCAGCGGTGGCCTGCGGAGCGGAACGAGAAGATCCGTTCCTTGGCCCGCGACTTCTCTTCGTCGCGCCGAGCGCCGCCGAAGGCCGCGTCGAAGCCGTATTTGTCCAACGCCTGCTTCAGGCCCTCGGTCTTCCAGACGTCGGTATGGACGGCGCTCCCGTGGGTGAACGGGTTGATGTTCTGGGCCACCGCCTCCGGGTTCTTGTGGACCAGCAGCTCGAAGCCCAGCTCGCGGGCCATGCGCTCGCGCATCTCGTACATCGCCCGGAACTTCCAGGTCGTGTCCACGTGCAGCAGCGGGAAGGGCGGCTTGGACGGATAGAAGGCCTTGGCTGCCAGATGCAACATCACGGCCGAGTCCTTGCCGATGGAATAGAGCATCACCGGGCGTTCGCACTCGGCCACCACCTCGCGCATGATGTGGATGCTTTCGGCTTCGAGCCGCTGCAAGTGGGTGAGGGTCTGGCGGGACAAGGCGCCTTCGGGGGTCTTTGAACGAACGAGGACGCGGGCGTCCATAAGCGGACCTTACAGCAAAGATTGAAGATTCCCGTTCGCCGAAGGTGGCGAGCGGGTCGGCCCTGGGAGGTCAGTTAGAGGAGGGGCTTGCGGCGGGCAAGGCGAGGGGCGCCCAGGATTTCTCCACGCGTCCACAGTTGTCTTGACGCTAGGGCCAGGGTTGCGCGGCCTCTCGCCTTCCGGTTCAAGTCGGACGGTCGGGCGGGGGCGAAAACAGGAGTGTTTCCGCCCGTGATTTCTGCTGCCCGCACACCCGACCCCGCCAGCGGCGCCTTGGCAGCCCGCCTGCGCCGGGAGACGGCCGATGCGCACCGTAGCCTGGAGGAGGCGCTGGACCTCCTGCGTCGACCTCTCGACAGACAGCGGTTCAAACATGTGTTGGAGCGCTTCCACGGATTTCACACGGTATGGGAGAGCGCCGTGCGCCGCCATGCGGCTCTAATCGCTTTCCTGGATGCAAGGACACGGTTGCCGGCCCTTCGGCGGGACCTCCTGGCGCTCGGCGCGGCTCCTTCCGAGGTGGAGCACCTGCCCGTCTGCCTCGCGGCCGCCGATCTGGCTCGCTCCGAGGCCGAGGCCATCGGTTCGATCTATGTCATGGAGGGCTCGACCCTGGGCGGCCAATTGATCGCCAGGGCGTTGGCCGAGGCGGATTGGTTGCCTGACGGCGGTCTCAGCTACTTTAATCCTTATGGTCGTGACACCGGGGCGAGGTGGCGGGCGTTCCATGCCTTCGCCGAGGCCCGGCTGCCGGAAGACGCGCACGGGGCGGCGGTCGCGGGTGCGCGGCGCACCTTCGAGGTCCTGGGGTCTTGGGCGCCATGAACGACGTTACAGCACAGATCGACCTGGACGCCTGCGCCGCCGAGCCGATCCACGTTCCTGGCGGGATTCAGCCCCACGGCGCCCTGGTCGTCCTGGCGCCGGACACGCTGGAGGTGCTTCAAGCCAGCACCAACCTGGGGGAGGTCGCTGGCTTTGACCGCGAGCCGCCCCAGGCGCTGCTTACGGAGCTGGGCGCCTGGCGCGGCCTGGGCGAGCCGGTGTTCGCCCGCAGGCTCACCCTTGGCGAAAGGACGCTCCAGGTGTCCGCTCACCGGACGCCCCAGGGAATAATCGTCGAGTTCGAAGAACCGGCTGCCTCCGACGAGGAGGCGCATGCCGCCTTCTATCTTCGGCTGCGCCGTTTTCTGGACGCCGTGGGCGGGGCCGGGGACATCACCGCTATCGCCGAGATCGCGGTGCGGGAGGTGCGGGCGCTCACCGGCTTCGACCGCGTCCTGCTGTACAGCTTTGACCCCGAGGGTGTCGGCGCCGTGCTGGCCGAGGACGGGAACGGGATGCTGCCGTCCTATCTGAACCTGCGCTTCCCCGCAGGGGACATCCCGGCCCAGGCGCGGCAGCTCTACAAGCTGAACCATCTCAGGCTGATCGCCAACGCCACCTACGAGCCGGTGGCCATCGAGCCGCCGATCAGCCCGGTGGACGGGCGGCCCCTGGACCTCAGCTTCGCGACCCTGCGCAGCGTATCGCCGGTGCATCTCGAATACATGCGCAACATGGGCACCGGGGCCTCCATGTCCATCTCGATCATGGTCGAGGGCGAGCTTTGGGGCCTGATCTCGGGCCACAGTCGCGAGCCGCGCCGGGTGGACGCCCAGATCCGCACCGCCTGCGGCGTGCTGGGCCAGATCCTCTCCTTGCAGATCGAGGCCCGCACCCAGGCTCTGCGCACGGCCGACCGGCTGGCCCTGAAACAGGTGGAAACCGACCTCGTGGCCCTGCTTTCCGGCGCGCACAACTACCGGACGGGCCTGGCCGGCGCCGCCGAGCTCTGGAAGCAGGTGGCCCAGGCCTCCGGCGCGGCGGTGGTCACCGAGGAAGGCGTGCTGGCCGTGGGCTCCACGCCCTCGGACGACCAGATCCGCGGGATCGCGGCCTGGCTTCAGGAAGCGGGGTTGGACGAGATCGCTATCGACAGCATGGCCGCCCGTTGGCCCGAGGCCGAAGCCTTTGCCACCCAGGCGAGCGGGCTGCTGGCGGTCCCCATTTCCCAGCTGCACGCCAATTGGCTGATGTGGTTCCGGCCCGAGGTGGTGCGGACGGTGGAGTGGGCCGGCGAGCCGCAGAAGCCGCGGGAGATCGGCGACCGGCTACACCCCCGCAAGTCGTTCGAGCTCTGGAAGGAACAGGTGCGCCTGCGGGCCATGCCCTGGAGCCAGGTGGAGGTGGAGAGCGCCCACAGCTTCCGCCTCTCGATCCAGAACTTCGTCCTGCGGCGCGCCGAGGAGCGGGCCGAACTGACCAACCGGCTGGTGGAGATAAATCGCGAGCTGGAGAGCTTCTCCTATTCGATCTCGCACGATCTGCGCGCGCCGTTCCGACACGTTGTGGGCTTCGCCGAACTGCTCTCGGACCGGGCCTCCGATGGGCTGGACGCCACCTCCCGCCACTACCTCAAGAGCATCACCGACGCGGCCCTGTCGGCGGGCCGGCTGGTCGACGACCTGCTGAACTTCTCACAACTGGGGCGCTCGGGGCTGAAGTTCTCGCGGGTCGACATGACGAAGTTGGTCGCTGAGATCCGCCGTTCCATGGAGCCCGAATTCGCCGGGCGGTCCATCGACTGGCGGATCGGCCCGCTGCCGGATGCCTGGGCTGATCCGGCGATGGTCCGCCAGGTGCTGCAGAACCTCGTCCAGAATGCTGTGAAATACTCGTCGGGACGCCAGGCCGCCGTCATCACCATCGAAGGGCGGGAGGACGCCGATACCACCAGCTACACCGTCTCAGACAATGGCGTCGGCTTCGATCCGTCCTACGCGCACAAGCTCTTCGGAGTGTTCCAGCGCCTGCACCGC
Organism: Pseudomonadota bacterium; assembly: GCA_023412655.1. Classification (GTDB taxonomy): domain Bacteria; phylum Pseudomonadota; class Alphaproteobacteria; order Caulobacterales; family Caulobacteraceae; genus Phenylobacterium. Next base: position 17,169 of record JAEYNH010000225.1, read on the forward strand.
TCCGAGGAGTTCGAGGGCACCGGGATTGGCCTCGCCCTGGTGAAGCGGGTCATCGACCGGCACGGCGGGACCATCAGCGCCGACGCGGTCCTTGGCGAGGGCGCATCCTTCACCTTCACCCTGCCGACCCGCCAGCCGGCGGAAACCAACGGAGCGATCGAGCTTGGCTGATCTTAGGCCCATCCTGCTTGTCGAGGACAACCCCCGGGACCTCGAGCTTACCCTAGCCGCGCTCGCCAAATGCCAGCTCGCCAACGAGATCGTCGTCGCCCGCGACGGCGCCGAAGCCCTCGACTATCTCAACCGCCGCAACGCCTATGCCGAGCGCCAGCCGGGCGATCCGGCGGTGGTGCTGCTCGACCTGAAGCTGCCCAAGGTGGACGGGCTGGAGGTGCTGGAGCAGGTCAAGACCAACCCCGCTCAGCGGCAGATCCCCGTCGTCATGCTCACGTCCTCCCGAGAGGAGCGTGATCTGCTGCGCAGCTACGAACTCGGCGTCAATGCGTTCGTTGTGAAGCCGGTCGACTTCAACGCCTTCTTCGAGGCCATACAGGATCTGGGCATGTTCTGGGCGATCCTCAACGAGCCGCCGCCGAGGGGGAGCCATGGCTGATTCAGGCACCCGCGCACGCATTCAGGACATCTCTATCCTGCTCCTTGAGGACAGCGACATCGACGCTGAGCTCCTCGCCGCGCATCTGGAGAAGACCGGCCTGAAGTTCACCATCCGGCGAACCGCTAACCGCCGGGAGTTCGTACACGCTCTCGAAGAGGAGTCGTGCCACATCATCCTGGCCGACTATTCGCTGCCCGACTTCGACGGCCTCTCGGCCCTGAACATCGCGCGCGCCCTGCAGCCCGATATCCCGTTCATCTTCGTCTCGGGCGTGGTCGGTGAGGAGTTCGCCACCAATGCTTTGAAGCGGGGCGCCACCGACTACGTCCTGAAGCGCAACCTGACGCGCCTGGCCACCGCCGTGGAGCGCGCGCTGGAAGCGGCGCAGGAGCGGGAGGAGCGCCGCAGGGCGGAGGACGAACTCGCCCGGGTCCAGATGCGCGCCAGCCTGGCCATGGAAGGGGCGCAACTCGGCGCCTGGGAGCTCGATCCGCGCACTGGCCGGTTGGAAGGCGACGAGCGTTGCCGGGCGTTGTTCAGGCTGCCCCCCGAGGCCGAGATCGATTACCGACGCTTTCTGAAGATGGTGCATCCGGAGGACCGGCGCCGCCTGGAGAGGGCCGTGGCCACGGCCACAGCCTGGACGGAGGACGGCGCGGGCGCGCTGCTGGAGGAGTTCCGCACCCTGCCATCCGGCGGACCGGAACAGTGGCTGGCGCTTCGTGCCCAGGCCCAATTCGAGGGGCAGGTCTGCACGCGTCTGGCTGGCGTCCTCCGAAACGTTACCGCCGAGCGGCTGGCCAAGCGCGAACTGGAGAGTCTGGCCGAGAACCTGGAGCAGCAGGTCACCGAGCGGACGGCCGAGCGGGACCGCATCTGGCGCCTGAGCCGGGACCTGTTCCTGGCCGCTGCTACGGACGGGCGCCTTCGCCGCGTCAACCCGGCTTGGCAGGCGGTTCTGGGCTACGACCCAGCAGCCTTGGTTGGCAACGACTTCAGCCTGCTGGTCCACCCCGACGACTCGGCCGAGGCGGGCCGGGCGGTGAAGATGCTGGCGGCGGGTCTTGTGCCCCCGCGTTTCGAGAACCGCCTGCGGCACGTGGACGGGTCGTGGCGCTGGATCTCCTGGACCGCCGCGCCCGAGGGCGACGCCTTCTACGCCGTGGGGCGCGACATCACCGAAGAGAAGGCGGCCACCGCGGCTCTGGCGGAGCGGAACGCGGAGCTTGCCGCCCAGATGGCCCAGCGTGAGCGGGTGGAGAAGGAACTGCGGCAGATGCAGCGCCTTGAGGCCGTGGGCCAGCTCACATCCGGCGTCGCCCACGACTTCAACAATCTGCTCACTGTCATCCTCGGCAACATCCGCTTCATCGAGCGCGCCGCCGCCCGCGAAGGAGTCAATGGCGAGGTCCTGGAACGCATCGGCTACATGCGCTCGGCTGCGGAACGCGGGGCCAAGCTCACCGCCCAGATGCTGGCCTTCTCGCGCCGGCAGAAGCTGGAGCCCAAGGCCGTCGACCTCAACGAGACGGTCGAGAGCATGCGCGAGTTGCTGCAGAGCACCATGGGCGGCACAGTCCGCCTGGAGACAGTGCTCAAGTCGAACCTCTGGTCGGCGCTGGTCGATCCTACCCAGATCGAGCTGATCATCCTGAACCTCGCCATCAACGCCCGGGACGCCATGGAGGTGGGCGGCAGCCTGACTGTCGAGACCGCCAATGTGACCGTGACCTCCCCGCCCAGCCGGCCCGAGGAGCCCGGTCCCGGCGATTATGTGGTGCTGGCGGTCAGCGACACCGGCCACGGGATGAGCGACGAGGTCCTGGCGAAGGCTTTTGAGCCCTTCTTCACCACCAAGGGCGTGGGCCGCGGCTCAGGCCTCGGCCTGGCCCAGGTCTATGGCTTTGCCAAGCAATCCGGCGGCGGGGTCAGCATTCGCACGCGCCCGGGCGAGGGGACGACGGTCAGCGTCTATCTGCCCCGCGCCGAGGCTGCCCCGGCGCTCCACTCGTCGGACGCGATTCCCGACTCGCCGTCCGCGCCCTCGGGGGCCAGCATCCTGCTGGTGGACGACGACAGCGCGGTGCGCGAGGTGACCGCCTCGCTGCTCCGGGAGTTCGGCTACGCGGTGGTGGAAGCCGGCAGCGGCAACGCGGCCCTCGACATCCTGCGCACGTCCGCGGCGGTGAACCTCCTCCTGGCCGACTACGCCATGCCCGGCATGAACGGCGTCGAGACCGTTCGGGCCGCCCAGGCCCTCCGGCCCGGCCTACAGGCGCTGTTCATCACCGGCTTTGCGGACTTGGCCGCCCTTCGGGAGGTGGGCGAGGAACGGATCATCCAGAAGCCATTCCGCGAGGATGAACTCGCCCGCAAGGTGGCGGCGGCCGTCGGCGCCGCCATGGTGAGCGCCGGCAAGGTCGTGCCTCTGCGGCGCTAGCCGCCAAAACCGACTTGGCGGCTTGCCCCTGACCTGCGAGAACGGCCGCAGGAAACGCATACCCGTTTTTCGAGTCGGAACACCGACCTTTCGGGTGACAGGGGGAACGATGAGCGTCGATGCCGTTGATGGGCGGAGAGCCTCGAGCAGCTATCGCTATCTGGTCGTCTGGCTGCTCGCCGTCGTCTACACGCTGAATTTCCTCGACAGGCAGATCGTCTCGATCCTGGCCGAGCCCATCCGGAAGGACCTCAATCTCGACGACACCCAGCTGGGTTTGTTGAGCGGGATCGTGTTCGCGATCTTCTACACCGGCTTCGGCATTCCGGTGGGCTGGCTTGCGGACCGCGTCCGCCGGGTCTGGATCATCTCCGGCGCCTGCGCCCTCTGGAGCCTGTTCACCGCCCTCTGCGGGACGGCGACCAGTTTCGTTCAACTCGCGCTCTACCGTATGGGCGTGGGTATCGGCGAGGCGGGTGGCTCGCCGCCGAGCTACTCGCTGATCTCCGACTACTTCAAGCCGGAGGAGCGCGGAACGGCGCTGGCCATCTACTCGCTAGGCGTGCCCGCTGGCTCCATGTTCGGCTCGGCCTTGGGAGGCTGGATCGCCGCAGAACACGGCTGGCGCATGGCCTTCTTCGTAATGGGCGTTCCAGGCATCCTGCTGGCCTTGACCGTGCTGCTAGTGGTGCGCGAGCCCCGTCGGGGCGGCCTAGATAAGCTGCTCGAAGGCCAGACCGAACACGCGAAACCGCCGCCGATCTGGGCGGCCATCGGCGGCTTCTTCTCGAACCGCACCCTGGCCTTGACCGCCCTGGCCTCGGGCCTGTCCGCCTTCGTGGGCTACGCCGCGCTCACCTGGAATCCGCCTTTCCTGATGCGCGTGAAGGGCATGCGCCTGGAAGAGGTGGCCACCTACTACAGCCTCGTGCTGGGGATCACCGGCATGATCGGCACCTTCGCCGCGGGCTGGATCGCGGACAAGCTGGGCGCCAAGGACCGCCGCTGGTTCGCCTGGATCCCGGCCATCGCCTTCGCGATCACCATCCCGTTCTGGTTCGGCATCGTCTATGCCCCGACCTGGCAGATCGCGCTGATCTGCATTGCGGTGCCGGCGCTGCTCAACAACTGCTACCTCGCGCCCGCTCTGGCGGTGGTCCAGAACGCCGTGCCGCCGAACCGGCGCACGATCTCTGGGGCGGTGCTGCTGTTCGTGCTGAACCTGATCGGCCTGGGCGCCGGCCCGGTCTATATCGGCCGCATCTCCGACATGGCCAAGGCCGAGCACGGCGACAACTCGCTCTCCATCGCCTTCCTGGCCCTGGTGCCGGTGATCATCGTGACCATCGGCGCTCACCTGGTTTCGGCCTGGTCCATCAGCCGGGACAAGCGGCTGGCGGCGACGATCGGCTAGCGCCTGTGGATAGAAGCCGCGCGCCGCATGCCGCGTAGGTCGCACCGCGCTATCCTGATCTCGGGACGCTGTGATTCCGGGTTCAACCGCCGTGCGAGATATTTCCGAGCCGCTGTGGATCCGGGGCTACGCCCTGGCGCCGCGGCGTCTGAGCGAAGGCGGGTGGGTGTGGCTGCGACCCTATGAATGGCGCTGGCAACGGCCGAGCTCCGACAGCCCCAGGGCGGTCAATCCCCCGCGGGTGATGACGCGCCGGGTCCCGGCCACGTCCCCCGGCTGAAGAGTGGGCCGCTCGGGCCTTCGCGCCGTGCGCCCATTTGTGTCCGAAAACCGCGAGACTTGACCCGCCATGGCGCGCATCCTCCGCGCCATGGACATGGATTTCGAAGCCTGCCGCCGCGCCTTCGCGACCCGGGACCCACGGTTCGACGGCCGTATCTTCGGGGCGGTGAAGACGACAGGCATCTATTGCCGTCCCATCTGTCCGGCGCGCTCGCCCAAGCCCGAGAACATGTCCTTCTTTCCGAGCGCCGCCGCAGCCCAGAAGGCGGGCTATCGTCCTTGCCTGCGCTGCCGTCCGGAAGCCTCGCCCGATCTCGGCGCCTGGCGCGGCACCTCGAACACCGTCTCCCGCGCCCTGGCCCTCATTGAAGGCGGGGCGTTGGACGGCGGAGATGTCGACGCCCTGGCGGCCCGCCTCGGTGTGGGCGAGCGCCAGTTGCGGCGCCTGTTCCGGCAACACCTGGGCGCCTCGCCGATCTCGGTCGCCCAGACCCGCCGGGTGCTGCTCGCCAAACAGCTGATCCAGGAGACCCGCCTGCCGATGAGCGAGGTGGCCCTGGCCTCCGGTTTCGGCAGCGTGCGCCGCTTCAACGAAACCTTCCAGCAGCTGTTCGGCCGTCCGCCCGGCCAGCTGCGCCGCACCCGCCAGGCCGACATCCCCGCCGCCGAAGGCATCGTGGTGCGGCTTCCGTACCGGGCTCCCTACGACTGGGACGCGATCGTCCGCTTCCTCGCCGACCGGGCGATCCCTGGCGTGGAGCGGGTGGAGCCGCAGCTCTATGCGCGGACGCTCGAATTGGACGGCGCGCGCGGGGTTGTGGTGGTCGCGCCCCGCCGGGACGACGAGGCCCTGACGGCCGAGATCCATTTCCCGAAGCTGAAGGCCTTGCCGGCGGTGATCGCCCGCATCCGCCGTGTCTTCGATCTGACCGCCGACCCCGCCCTGATCGCCGACCACCTTGGCCAGGATCCGGCCCTGGCGCCGTTGGTGGCGGCCCGTCCCGGCCTTCGCGCCCCCGGCGCCTGGGACGGGTTCGAACTGGCCGTGCGCGCAGTCCTGGGCCAGCAGATCACCGTCGGCGCCGCACGGGTGCTGGCCGGCAAGCTCACCGAGGCCTACGGCGAGCCGATCGACGACCCGGCTGCCGCCGCCCTGGGCCTCAACCGGGTATTTCCCCGGCCCGAACGTCTGGCCGGCCAGGACATCGCCGCCCTTGGAATGCCGCGCGCCCGCGGCGCCGCGCTCGAGGCGCTCGCCCGCACCGTGGCCGAGGATCCGGCCATCTTCACCCCGCGCGCCGATCTGGCCAGCGCCATCGCTGCGCTCAAGGCCCTGCCGGGCATCGGCGAGTGGACCGCTCAATACATCGCCCTGCGTGAGCTTCGCGAGCCCGACGCCTTCCCGGGGGCCGACATCGCCCTGCTGCGGGCGATGGCCGACGAAGCCGGCGAGCGCCCGAGCGCCGAAGCGCTGATCGTCCGCAGCGAGCGCTGGCGTCCCTGGCGGGCATACGCCGCGCAACATCTCTGGGCCCACGACGCGGCCCAGGCCGAGACCAAGAGGATCAAGCCCGATGCCAAATCCGATCGCCGCGCCGCCTGAGACCCTGACCCTGGACCGGCTGCAGACGCCGATCGGCGTCGCTCTCCTTGTCACCGATCCGGCCGGCGTGTTCCGGGCGTTCCACTGGAGCGACTATGAAGACCGCCTGCAGGCCTTCATCGCCCGGCGCTATCCGCAGGCCGCGGTGGTGGAGGGACGAGGTCCCGCGCGCCGCGCCTTCGAGGCCTATTTCGACGGTGATCTCCAGGCGCTCTCCGGCCTTCCCTGGGAAGGAGCGGGCACGGCGTTCCAGAAGACGGTCTGGACCGCGCTTTGCGACATCCCTGTGGGTGAGACCTGGACCTACGCCCAGCTAGCCCGGGCGATCGGCCGGCCGACCGCCGTCCGCGCCGTGGGGCTCGCCAACGGCTCCAACCCGGTCGCCCTGGTGGCGCCGTGTCACCGGGTGATCGGCTCGGATGGGACGCTCACCGGCTATGGCGGCGGGCTCAGCCGCAAGCGTTGGCTGCTCAGCCACGAGGGCGCTGCGTTCAAGGAGCGTCTCGCCGCGTAACATTGCTGAAATTTAAGGTGGCGAACCGGGTGCGGCGAAGCTTGCGCTGACGTATAACGCCGCTCGGCGGAGTCGCGCCGGAATCGGAGAGGGCCGATGGCGACATTGACGGAAGTTGTGGCCGCGGTGGTCGTGCATTCGTCCGCTGTGGCCTTCTCGCATTTCGGCGTGACCCTGGATGCGCCTGCGGTCGAGCGTCAGACGCCCGTCCCTGAGCAGCGGGTCGTGGCCCGCTCGCCGCGCAAAGCCGTGCAACGGATTTCCGAACAGCTGTCGGCAAAAACCACCGAGGACTGCCCGGACGAGCGCCGGGCAATGATCGCCAGGGCCTAAGCGGCCCCGGATTTTCCGCGACAATCCGCCCCGATCCACCCCACGATTCGCCACGCCTGTTTGCGTCTGCCCGCTGGGCGGGTAATCCTTTCCTGGGCGAGCGGGAAGGGGATTGCCGCGCATGAAGTTCTCCAAGCGGCGACAACCGGTCGATTTCGGCGCGCAGCCGCGTCTTGCTGTCGAGCCGGCGCTCGAGCCGGCGCTCGAGGCGGAGCGTCCAGTCGAGCTCGCCTCGCACGAGCCTGACGCCGCCCCGCCGCTGGAGCCGCCGCTCACGACGGCCCCGGTGGCCACCCAGGATGCGCGCACGCCGGCGCCGCGGCCGGAGTTCCAGCCCGAACCGGGCTATGGGCCGGCCGTGCTGGACGAGCTGACGCCGCCGTCGGGCTGGCCGATCTGGGTGGCGGCCGTGGTGGTCTCGGTGCTCTGGGCTCTCGCGCCCATCGCCTTCGCGGTGGGTTACCGCAATGGCGTGGCGCCCCTGCACAACGACGCCTTCGCGCTGGCTGTGTTCGCCCTGCTGGCCGTCGGTCCCGCGGCCTTCGTCTGGGGTGCGGCCTTCATGATCCGCCAGGGCCAGAAGCTGGCCTTCGAGGTGCGCCGCGCCAAGGCTATGGCCGAGGACATGCTGACCCCTGCCGTCGTGGCGGCCGCGCGCGCCGGGCACGTGGCCCAGTCAGTGCGGGACGAGGTGGCCCGAGCCGGGGCCGCGGCAGAGGACGCCCGCGAGACCCTGCTGGCGCTGCGGGAGGCCTTGGCGCTGGAAACGGAGCAACTGGCCGGCGCCACCGCCCAGTCTGTGCGGACAGCTGAGGAACTGGCTGGCACACTCGGCCGGGAGCGGGCGGAGATGGGCGATCTGGCCCAGACCCTCGACGCCCAGGCCACCCGTGTCGCCGACGCTATCAACCAGCAGGCGAAGATGGTCGCCGAGGCCGCGGACCTGGCCGAGACCCAGATCCGTGAGGCCGAGACCGCGCTCGCGGCTCGGGCGGCGGATCTCGCGGCGGCGGCCGGCGAAGCCAGAGACGCCGCGCGCACCGCCGGCGAGGACCTGAATCGCCACATCGCCCGCCTGGAGACCGCCGGCGTCGGCGTCTCGGAACAGGCTCGCGCCGTGGAGGCCGGCCTGTCAGAACAGCGGGCCGCCCTGATCACCCTCGCCGCCGCCCTGCGCTCGGACCACGAGAGCTTCTCCACCGAGGCCGAGGCCCATGCGGCCCGCCTGTCCGAGTTCATCTCCCAGGCCCGGCTGTCGGCGGCCGAGATGAGCGACCGCGCCACCAAGGGCGGCGAGGCCCTGCGCCAGCTGATGGCCGATGCGGCCCTGCAGTTCCGAGACCTGGCCGAGACTGCGAAGGCCGAGCGGGAGGAGTTCGGTCAATCCACCCTGCACGCCCTCGAAGCCGTTTCGGCCGCCGCCGCCGAGCAGCGGGCCCAGATGGAAGCCCAGACGCGGGCGGCGATCGATGCCCTCTCCGCTGCGGCCGACGAGACCCGCGAGGCCGCCGCGCGCCACGCCGCCACCGCCCGGGAGCAGGTCGATCAACTTTCGGAGGCCGCCTTCACCGCGGGCCAGAAGGCCAACCAGGTGTTTGAGGCGCGGCTGGAAGAAGCCCGAGCCCTGGTGGAGCAGTCGTCGCGCATGGTGGAGGAAGCCGGCGCGGCCACTGCCCGGAAGTTGGATGAAGGCGCCGCTGCCGCCCGGGCGACCCTGGCTGAGCTGGCCGCCATGATGGGCGACCTGGAGGAGCGGGCCGCCAAGATGCCTGCCGCCGCCCGGGGCCAGGCCGAGAAGGTCAAGCTCGCCGTCGCCCAGGGCATGGACGAGCTGATGGCCCAGGCGCGTCGCACCGCCGAGGAGGCCCAGGCCATCGACGCCGCGTTCCAGGATCGGGTGCGCCGCAACTTCGAGATGCTCTCCGAGGCGGTGCGCCTCATGGGGACGGTCGCCGCGGCTCCGGTCCCGGCGC
>JAEYNH010000072.1 GCA_023412655.1 Pseudomonadota bacterium
TCCGCCGCCGCCTCGGCGCGCTTCGGATCGGCGGCCTCAAGCAGATGGATATACAGATGCGCCGCCTGGGCGTGCGTGGGATTGCGGCGGACGACGGTCTCCACGAGGCGGACCGCCTCCCCGCTCCTGACCGTCGGCGTCCATGCCGCCGCCGCCGGCGCCCTGCGCCTGGCCGGTCGTGGTCGTGTTCCCCGCGCCGCCGCGAGCCGAGTTGTCAGAGAAGGTCACTCGGCTCAGGCTGAGGCTGGCGCTGCTGTTGACGAACACCCCGCCGCCGAGGCCCGCGCCGCCGCCGCCCTTGCCGCCGCCCACCGCCTCGGCCCCCGCGCCGCCCTGGGCTCGACCATGGGCGATGGTGAGGTCCTGGATGGTGATGGTCCCGCTGTCGGCCCAGAAGATGCGATAGAGGTCGGCGCCATGCACCGTCAGGCCGGAGGCGCCCGAACCGTCGATGGCCAGGTCGTGAGTGATCTTCGGAAGGTCGCTGGCGAGGGTGATCGTCGAATTCGCCGACAGGCTGAAGACGATGACGTCCGCCCCGCCCGACGCATTCGCGTCGAGGATGGCCTGGCGGAGGGACCCAGCGCCGGAATCATTCGTATTCGTGACCGTAAACGTCGCCATGCGCGCTCCCCCCCGGGTTCCCGCGTCTCTCGCCCAGGTTTCATAGAGAATGGGATACCCGCGGTCGGTCAAGTCGCCATTGGACAGCCCAAAGTCAAAGGGCCCCGCAGTCGCCTGCGGGGCCCGATGTCTTCCGGAGCGCTGGCGACCCTTAGGCCGCGCCGCCCTTGTCGCGCCGTTCGGCGTAGATGATCAGCGGTTGGGCCCGACCCTCGATGACCTCGGCGTTGACCACCACCTCCTCCACACCGTCGTAGGTCGGCAGCTCGTACATGGTGTCGAGCAGGACGCCTTCGAGGATCGAGCGCAGGCCGCGCGCGCCGGTCTTGCGCTGGATGGCCTTCCGGGCCACCGCCATCAGGGCGTCGTCGGTGAAGGTCAGTCCCACGTTCTCCATCTCGAAGAGGCGGACGTACTGCTTCACGAAGGCGTTCTTCGGCTCGGTGAGGATCTTCACCAGCGCCTTCTCGTCCAGGTCGTCGAGGGTGGCGATCACCGGCAGACGGCCGATGAACTCGGGGATCAGGCCGAAGCGGAGCAGGTCGTCCGGCTCCACCTGGCGGAAGATCTCGCCCGTCCGGCGCTCGTCCGGATCGGCCACCTTGGCGCCGAAGCCGATCGACGTGCCCTGGCCGCGCGCCGAGATGATCTTCTCGAGGCCGGCGAAGGCGCCGCCGCAGATGAACAGGATGTTGGTCGTGTCGACCTGCAGGAACTCCTGCTGCGGATGCTTGCGGCCACCCTGGGGCGGGACGGACGCGACCGTGCCTTCCATGATCTTCAGCAGCGCCTGCTGGACGCCTTCGCCCGACACGTCGCGGGTGATGGAAGGGTTGTCCGACTTGCGGCTGATCTTGTCGACTTCGTCGATGTAGACGATGCCGCGCTGGGCCCGCTCGACGTTGTAGTCGGCCGCCTGCAGCAGCTTGAGGATGATGTTCTCGACGTCCTCGCCCACATAGCCGGCTTCGGTCAGGGTCGTGGCGTCGGCCACGGTGAACGGCACATCGATGATTCGCGCGAGCGTCTGCGCCAGCAGCGTCTTGCCGGTGCCGGTCGGCCCGATCAGCAGGATGTTGGCCTTGCCCAGTTCGACGTCGTTGTTCTTCGTCGCGTGGTTCAGGCGCTTGTAGTGGTTGTGGACCGCGACCGAGAGGACCTTCTTGGCGTGATCCTGCCCGATCACGTAATCGTCCAGGACCTCGCGGATTTCCTTGGGCGTGGGCACGCCGTCCTTCGACTTCACGAAGGAAATCTTGTGCTCTTCCCGAATGATATCCATGCACAGCTCGACGCATTCATCGCAGATGAACACTGTCGGGCCCGCGATCAGCTTGCGGACTTCATGCTGGCTCTTGCCGCAGAAAGAGCAGTAAAGCGTGCTCTTCGAATCTCCGCTCGCGGCCTTGGTCATGGTCTGGTCTCACTCTCTCGACGATGCGGGCCGGTGGTCTGGCCTGCCTCGCACCCCTGGGCGCTGGCGGGGGGCACGTCCGCCCTACTAATGCAGAATAGACGCCGCGGGTTGTCCAAGTCTTGACATTCCCCGATCCGGCTTCGGATCACAAGCCTTCGCTCGCCGGAGCGACAAATCGCGGCGCGACGCCCTGTGGACAGGCGCCTCGCCTTTCTAGATGGGACCCGGTCGTTAATGGAACAAGAGTATGCGCCCGCGGCCGACGTACCGCCCGGCGCGCCGATCGTCGCGTTCGATTTCGACGGCACCATCACCACCAGGGACAGCTTCACCACCTTCCTGAAGTGGCGGGCCGGCCCGGCGCGCTGGTGGCTTGGTTGTATCCAGCTCATTCCGGCCGCCCTCGCCTATGTGGTCCATCGTGACCGTGGCCGGATAAAGGCGGCGGCCGTGAAGGTGTTCCTCAAGGGGGCGCCCCACGACCGGCTCGAAGCCGATGCCAGGCGGTTCGCCGAGACCCACGCTCGCCGACTGTTCCGGCCTGATGCGGTGGCCACCTGGAAGCGGTGGCAGGGCCGCGGCGCCCGCATGGTGATCGTCACGGCCTCGCCGGACATCATCGTCGCTCCGTTCGGGCGTGGCCTGGGGGCGGATCTGGTGCTGGGCACCCAGCTATCGTTCGATCCGGACAACCGGGTGCTGGGCGCCTTCTCCGGCCCCAACTGCCGCGGACAGGAGAAGGTCGTGCGCCTTCACGAGGTGTTCGGTCCCGACCTCCGTCTGGCCGCCGCCTATGGGGACACCTCCGGCGACACCGAGATGCTGGCTATCGCCGACGAGGCGGGCTTCCGAGTGTTCACCGGCAAGCCCTGAACGGGCCGGCCTCTAGCTGTCGGCGCCCGCCGGCTCCACGGAGCGGAGAGCCTGCAGGAAGGTGTCGCGCCAGGCGTCCACATCGTGGGTCCGCACCTCGTGCATCAGCGCCTCCCAGCGGCGGATCCGTTCGGCCTTCCCCATGGCCAGGCCTTGGCGGATCGCGTCCGACATCTCTTCCCGGCTGAAGGGGTTGACGATCAGCGCCTCGGTCAGCCGCTCGGCGGCCCCGGCGAACTGCGAGAGGATCAGCACCCCCGGATCGGCGGGGTCCTGGGCGGCTACATACTCCTTGGCAACGAGGTTCATCCCGTCGCGCAACGGCGTCACCAGCCCCACCTGCGCCGCGCCATAGATGCCCGCCAGTTCGTCCCGGCGGTAGCTGCGGTTCACGTAGCGGATGGGGACCCAGTCCGGGGTCGCGAACGCCCCGTTGATCCGCCCCGTCACGGCGTCGAGCCGACTGCGGATCTCCTGGTAGGCTTCCACCTCGTCCCGGCTCGGCGTCGCGACCTGCAGCAGGAACACCTGCTCCAGGGCCTCGGGCGTGTTCTGCAGGTAGTCCTCATAGGCCAGGAAGCGCTCCTCCAGGCCCTTCGAATAGTCCAGGCGATCGACGCCGATGATCATCCTGCGGCCCGCCAGGCTCGCTCGCATGCGCTCGCGCCAGGCCTGCGCCGCCTCGCCGTGCGCCGCCTCGCCGAAGGCGGCTGCGTCCAACCCGATGGGAAAAACGCCGAGGCGCACTCTCCGGCCGAACGCCGAGGCCTCCGCCTCGCCCTCCACCCGGCCGCCGGCTTCCTGACTCACATAGTCCGCGAAGGCGCTGCGGGAATCCTCGGTCTGGAAGCCAACGAGATCGTAGGCGAACATCGCCTCCACCAGGTCGGCGTGCTGCGGCAGGGTCGTGAACAGCCGTCGAGCCGGCCAGGGAATGTGCAGAAAGAAGCCGATCCGGTTCTTTACACCCCGCCGCCGCAGCTCCTGCGCCAGCGGGATCAGGTGGTAGTCGTGGACCCAGATGAAGTCGTCGGGCTGGATGAGCGGCAGCAGCGTCTGGGCGAAACGCTCGTTGACCCGGGCATAGCCTTCGCCGAACGCCCGCTCGTTCACCGACAGGTCGACGCGGTAGTGGAACAGCGGCCAAAGCGTGCGGTTGGCATAGCCGTTGTAATAGGTCTGCCGCCCTTCCTCATCGAGGTCGACGGTGGCCACCGTGGCGCCCTCGCCGCGCTGGACGGCGAGTTGTCCTGTGAAGCGCTCCACGGTGCGGCCGCTCCAGCCGAACCACACACCGCTGTGGGCCCGAAGCGCGGCGCCCAGGGCCATGGAGAGGCCGCCCACGCTTGCGCCCTGCCCGTCGGCGAGGTTGCCGACGCGGTTCGAAACGACGATCAGCCGCGCCATGGACGAGCCCTAGGCCGCCGGCAGCACATAGGCCGGCACGCCCCAGGTCTCCTCAAGGACCTGCGCCAGTTCCCTGCCATTCCGGCGTCCGGCGAGTTCGGGCGTCACAATGGCCAAGTCCACTGAGGATTGGGCTGTCAGCGCCAGCGCATGGGCAGCTCTGTCAACCGGCCCTATAACATTGAGTCCCGCGCCGACCAGTATTTCAACCAGACCCGGCGAATCGTCAGGAGATTTACGCGCGACCAGCACCGTCGAGAATCGACCATACTGCTCGAGTACTTCATTCAGGTCCCTCATCGTCCGGCGTGATAGACCACGTCGCCCATGCGGCAAACACGCGCGGTCCTAAACTTAATGTGAGGAGACCGGTTGGCTCTCGGTCACGAAAAAGCCCGGGCGACGCAGGGTCGCCCGGGCCATGTTCCAGCGCGTGAGTCGGGCCTTAGGCCTCGTTGTCGCGCTTTTCCCAGACGTGATCCACGAGACCCCATTCCTTGGCCTCTTGCGCGGTCATGAAATAGTCCCGGTCCAGCGTCTCCTCGACCACCTCGATGGGCTGGCCGGTGTGCTTCGCGTAGATCTCGTTGAGCCGGCGCTTGGTCTTGATGATGTCCTCGGCGTGGCGCTGGATATCCGTCGCCTTGCCCGAGTAGCCGCCCGAGGGCTGGTGGACCATGATCCGCGAGTTCGGCAAGGCGATGCGGCTGCCCTTCTCACCAGCCATCAGCAGGAACGAACCCATGGAGGCCGCCATGCCGAGGCAGAGGGTGATCACCGGCGAGCGGATGTACTGCATGGTGTCGTAGATCGCCAGGCCAGACGTCACCACCCCGCCCGGGGAGTTGATGTACATCTGGATCTCCTTCTTCGGGTTCTCGGCCTCGAGATGGAGAAGCTGGGCGCAGATCAGGCTGGCCATGCCGTCCTCGACCGGCCCCGCCAGGAACACGATCCGGTCCTTCAGCAGGCGGGAGAAGATGTCGTAGGCGCGCTCGCCCCGGCTCGTCTGCTCGACGACCATCGGCACGAGGCCCAGGGCGGTGGTGACGGGATCACGCATGGAGAGGAGGCTTCCTTCAGAGTCTTGGGGCGCGGCGGACCGCGCCGTCCCCTCCGATATCGCCCGCCCCCCGGTCAGGTGCAAGGGCCGCGCAGAACCGCGCTCAGGCTGCGATGCGCGAAATCCATTCCCGGAGCGTGGCCACGACCGGTTCGGACGGCGCATAACCGCGGGCGACAACGCCGAAGGCGCCCTCCTCGTTCGGCCCCGCCACCAGGGTGGGAAAACCGGTCACGCTGGCCCGCTGGGAAACGGCGTAGTCGCGCCAGGTTTCAGCCTTGGCCTGCTGCGATCCCCACTGGGTCAGGAAATCGTCGGCCCCGACGCCGAATTCCGCCGCCAGCTCGGCCAGCACCTTTCCGGAGGTGATGTCCTGGGCCTCGGCGTAGAACGCCCGCTGCAGTCGCCCCAGGTAAGACACCGCCTTCTCCTCGCCCTCACGACGCATGACCACGACGGCCCGGGCGGCCGGGTCGGTGTCATAGACGAAGCCTGCCCGCTTCAGGGCGGCGGGATCGAAGGACAGGCCGGTGGCCTCGGTCACGTGGCGCCAGTGCCCCACGAGTTCGGCCTTGGCCTCAGGCTTCATCGGCTGATCCGTGCCCGGCCGCAGGCCGCCCATGATCACGCGGATCGGCAGCGCGCGCCCGAACGCCCGGCGGATATCCTCGACCACTGGCGAGAAGCCGTAGCACCACGAGCACATGGGATCGGCGAAGTAGATGAGGTACGGGGTGTCCATGTCGACCTCCGACACTCAGTCTCGCAGCGAAGGGGCGTCAGGTCACGCGGTCGTTCGCGAAGCCCGGCCAATGTAGCGAGCGAGGCTTGGCCGGCCTGATCCTGTTCTGGACTTTGCCTCGAACGAAGCGGCGCCGCGGCCACTCAACGGCTAAGGCATTGCCGCCGCTGGAACCTTAACCGCGCCTCGAACGCTGAAACCCCGCCAGAGGGGTGAAGTAATGATGCAATTCGCCGTAGCGCTTAAGGACGGAACCTGGACGGTCTTCTGTGACGGAGCCCCCGTCGCAGGCGACCTTTCACGTTCCGCTGCGATACAACTCGCCAAGGATCTGGCGTTCGAGGCCGAGGAGCGCGGCCAGGCCGTCGAGCTCCTCGTCCAGGGATATTACGGCGAGATGTCCCGCAAGGTGACGGGCGTCGCCGACGACTAGCTAGCGGCGCATCTGCGCCTTGAGTTCACGCTTGGCGCGGGCTTCGGCCTTGGCGGCGGCCTTGCGGGCCTTGCGCTCTTCGCGCTTCAGCTGGAGCTGCAGCTCCTCGTCGTTCTCACGGGCGAGGCGAGCCTCTTCCTCGGCCTTTTCCTTGGCGATCCGCGCGGCTTCCTTCTCGGCCGCACGCCGGGCGCGGACCTCGGCCAGTTCGCGCGCCTTGCGCTGCTCGCGGGTCTCGAATTCGCCGCCCTCGGCCTGCACGGCCTGAACGGCCGGCTTCGGCTTGAACTTCTCTAGAAGGGCTTTCCGGGCCTCGGCCTGTGCGGCGAGGCGCTCGGAGAAGCCAGGCATAACCTTGGATTCTCTCATGCTCACTTTGAACTGATGTCAGGAAGAAATTGGCTCGGCGGAGTAATGCCGCCGAGCCGAACTCGTTGCGTCAGCTTAGCCGACGATCTCGTCGTCCGAGAAGAACTGGGCGATTTCCAGCTTGGCGTTGTCGAGGCTGTCCGAGCCGTGCACCGAGTTCTCGCCGACGCTTTCAGCGTACAGCTTGCGGATGGTGCCGTCGGCCGCCTGGGCCGGGTTGGTGGCGCCCATCACTTCACGGTAGCGGGCCACGGCGTTTTCGCCTTCGAGGACCTGCACGACCACGGGTCCCGAGGTCATGAAGTCCACCAGTTCGCCGAAGAACGGGCGCTCCTTGTGGATCTCGTAGAACTTCTCGGCCTGATCGCGGCTCATCTTGATGCGCTTTTGGGCGACGATGCGCAGGCCGGCGTCCTCGATCACGGCGTTGACCTTGCCGGTGAGGTTCCGGCGGGTGGCGTCCGGCTTGATGATCGAGAAGGTGCGTTCGGTCATGGGTCTTCTTGTTCTTGGCGGATGGGGGAGGATTGCGGGCAGGTCCCGCAAGGTGGCGCGTCTATAGACCCAAGGTCTCCGCTCGCCAAGGCGCGCCGGCGCAACAATCGCTGACGAATTCGCCATGGTCTGCTATTGGCAGCGGCGGTCAGGCGGCGGCGCGGCGACAAAACACCCTGGCCTCTTCGAACATCGCGAGACCGGCGAGCGCGGGTCCGCGCCCGTACACTCGCACCTGTCCTGTCATGCTTCAGATCAACGATCTCGTCTTCGACGCCTGGGGCCGGCGCTTCTTCGACCACGCCAGCGTTTCCCTGCCCAACGGCGCCAAGGTGGGCCTCGTCGGCCGCAACGGCGTCGGCAAGTCCACCCTGTTCAAGCTCATCCTCGGCAGGCTAACCCTCGGCTCGGGCGAAATCAGCCTGCCCAAGGCCGCCCGCGTGGGCACGGTCGACCAGGAACACCCCGCAACGCCCGTCCCGCTGCTCGACACCGTGCTCGCGGCCGACGTCGAGCGTGCGAGCCTGCTGGGGCGGCTCGAGACCGCGCCGCCCGAGGAAATGGGCGAGATCTACAATCGCCTGATCGACATCGACGCCGACCGGGCGCCGTCCCGGGCCGCCGAGATCCTTTCGGGCCTGGGCTTCTCCAACACCGACCTCGCCCGGCCGATGGCGGAGTTCTCAGGCGGCTGGCGGATGCGGGTGGCGCTGGCCGCCAGCCTGTTCGCAGAGCCCGACCTGCTGCTGCTGGACGAGCCGACCAACTACCTCGACCTCGAAGGCGCCCTCTGGCTGGAAGCGCGGCTGCGCAAATATCCGCGCACCGCGGTGGTCATCAGCCACGATCGCGAGCTGCTGAACAATTCGGTCGACCACATCCTGCACCTGAAGGACGGCAAGCTCGACCTCTATGCCGGCGGCTACGATCAGTTCGAGCGCCAGCTGTCGGAGAAGCTGCGCCTGCAGGAGGCCGCCCGCGCGAAGATCGAGGCCAAGCGGGCGCATATGCAGTCGTTCGTGGACCGTTTCGGCGCCAAGGCCACCAAGGCCCGGCAGGCGCAGTCACGCCTCAAGGCGATCGCCAAGCTGCCGCCGGTGGCGGCGGTGATCGAGGAGCACGTCCAGCCCTTTATCCTGCCCTCGCCCGAGCGGCCGTTGGCGCCGCCGCTTCTGCGGCTCGAGGACGCCGTCGTCGGCTATGGGGGGCCGCCGATCCTCAGGAAGCTGAATCTGCGGCTGGACGTAGACGACCGTATCGGCCTGCTCGGCGTGAACGGCGCCGGCAAGTCCACCTTCGCCAAGCTGGTGGCCGGCGCCCTGACGGTGGAGTCCGGCGAGTTCCACCGCTCGCCCCGCACCAAGGTCGGCTGGTTCCACCAGCACCAGATCGAGGCGATGGATCCCGACGATACGCCGCTCGAGATCATCCGCCGCGCTCTGCCCGACGCGACCGAGGCCAGGCGCCGGGCCGTCGTCGCCCAGTTCGGCTTCGGCCACGAGAAGGTCGAGACCAAGGTCTCAAGCCTCTCGGGCGGCGAGCGGGCGCGGCTGCTGCTCAACCTCGTCGCCATGGAAGCGCCGCACCTCCTGATCCTCGACGAACCGACCAACCACCTGGACATCGATAGCCGCCGGGCGCTGCTGGAGGCGCTCAACGACTACGAGGGGGCGGTGATCCTCATCACCCACGACCGTTCGCTTATGGAACTGGTCGCCGACCGCCTATGGCTTGCCGCCGACGGCACGATCCAGCCCTTCGACGGGGACATGGACGACTATGCCCAGCTGGTCCTCGATCGGGCCCGGGTCGCCGCGAGGTCGCCGACCCAGGTGAAGGCCGAGCCGGACCCGGCCGCCCCGCCCCCGCCTGCCGGGCCGGCCAGGTCGAAAATCCCCACCGGGCCCGCCCGCCGCCGCGCCGAGGCGGCCGAAGCGGCCCTGGCCCGGGCCGCCCAGCAACTGGCCGAGATCGATCAGGCTCTTACCGATCCCGACATTTTTTCCCAGAACCCAGGCAAGGCGGCCGAACTCGGCCGGCGGCGTGAGGCCGCCCAGGCGGCGCTTGCGGCGGCGGAGGTCGAGTGGATGGAGGCCCAAGAGGCCTATGAAGCGTTGAAGGCCTGACGCCGGGAACTCGCGGTTGGCCGCGCCTGTTCAGGCCGGCTGTCCAGGAGTTCGCGCACATGCCTCAGGCCCTCCGCAAGGCGGCTCCGTTCCTCGTCCTCGCGGGTCTTGCGCTGATGCCGCGCCGCCAGACCCGGGCCCGGGTCTCGGCGCGTGCGCCTCAGCTTTCCGGCTTGGGGACCGAGCCGGGACGCGGTCGCGAAGCCGACGCGCCGCATCAGATCCCGCTCCGGGGCTGGTGGGACATCCTGATCCGCACCTGGAAGGAGTTCAAAGAGGATCAGGCTTCCCTCGTGGCGGCGGGCGTGACCTTCTACACGCTTCTGGCGATCTTCCCGGCCCTTGGGGCGTTCGCCGCGCTCTACGGGCTGTTCGCGGACATCACCGACGTCCAGCGGCACCTGGCGCTGCTGTCGCCCATCCTCCCGCCCGACGCTCTGCAGTTCGTCGGCGAGCAGCTCGTCCGCCTGTCCGCCGGTAACGAGGGACGCCTCTCCCTCGCCTTCGTCGGCGGCGTCCTGCTGTCGATCTGGAGCGCCAACGGGGCGACCAAGGCGATGCTCACGGCAATGAACATCGCCTACGAAGAGTCCGAGAAGCGTTCGCTGGTCCGACAGACGGCGACGTCCCTCGCCTTCACCGTCGGATATCTGCTGTTCGGGTTGAGCGCCGTGCTCGTGCTGGCCATCCCGCCGGCCATTGAGCCCTACGCGGGAACCGCGGCCGCCACCCTCTTCCGCTGGATCGCCTACCCGCTGCTGCTGGCCATGGTCGGGACCGCCCTGGCGCTGCTCTACCGCTTTGGCCCCAGCCGCCGCCCGGCGAAATGGCGCTGGATCAGTTTGGGGGCCGCCGCGGCCCTGATCCTATGGCTGGCCGCCGCCGCGGCCTTCTCGATCTACGTGGCCAACTTCGCACACTATGACCGCACCTACGGCTCGCTTGGGGCGGTGATCGGCTTCCTGATGTGGCTCTACGTCTCGGCGATCGTCGTGCTGCTTGGCGCCGAGCTGAACGCCGAGATGGAACACCAGACGGTCCGGGACAGCACCATCGGACCCGAGTTGCCGATGGGCGCCCGCGGCGCGGTCATGGCCGACACCGTGGGCGCCCCTCAGCGTCTTCTTTAGGTGATGTGCTTGGGGCTGATCGGGTCGGAGCCCGGGAAGGTCTCTTCGATTGCCTCATCGAGGAGGGCTTCCTGACGGTCTTCGGCCTGCGCCTCGCGCTGGGCCATGTGGTCCGGCTTTTCACCTTCGGCCAGGGGCTGGGCGGGCCGGCTCGACGGCGCCTCGACGTGGCGGTGCTCGGCGATCGGGCCGCCCTTGTCGCTGGCCAGGTCGGCGGTGGCTCCGCTCGATCCGTGGCTGAAGGCGCGCTTGGCTTGTTCTTCGGTCTGCCTGTTCGGCATATTGAGGCTCCTTATGGCTAAGGTCCTGAACCCCGTGTCGGGGCTCAGGGTTTCGGCTTGGACTTGTCCTCCAGAAGGACTTGGCCCTCCTTCTGGATGCGTCCCTTGACGTTGTTGGCGATCATCGCGAGCAGGCCAGGCAGCAGGACGTGGAGAACCACCTCCTGGTCGCGCACGTCCACGCTCCCAGTCACGTCCTGTCCCATGGCGCCGACGGCGAAGCGCAGGACGTCACCATCCCAGGCGTGGCGGCTCTGGCCCATGGCCGCGAACTGATGTGTGAGGCGCCCGATACCATCGTCGATGCGCCGGCGAGCTTCGGCGCGGCCGAGCTGATGGGGAATGGTGACGACCACGGGCTTGCTCATGCCTTCTTCAAAGGCGCAGGCGGCCCTGGGGGTTCCAGAGGGAGAGGCGTGGCCTTAGGTTCGCGGCATGGAAAGCGACCGCAGCCTGCCCGGCGATGGCCGATACCCCGACACCGGCATCCTGGCGGTCGGGGCCAGACTGGCCTTCCTTGGCTCCATCGTGGCCATCGTCACGGCCGTCTTCCTACCCGCCGACATGGTCCCCAAGTTCGTGAAGTCTCACTACCTGCAGCACTTCGCGGCCTTCTATGTGGCCGGCCTCGCCGGCCTAGCCGCCATGCCCCGCACGCGCCTGCGCCACATCGCCGTCGGCTTCTTCTGCTTCGCCACCGCGCTGGAGGCCATCCACCTCCTCTCGGGCGCGCGGATCGGCCCGCTCATCGACAACTGGGTCGCAGATCTGGGCGGCCTGGCCGCCGCCTTCGCCCCGGTGGTGGTGCAGCGCTTCCGCCGCCGTTTCCCACCGCGCCGCGCGGCCGAGGGCTGATCCCACGGCCGCTGGAGGCGGATCGAGGCCGACGAAAGGCCTAGCTAGAGGAAGGTCCAGCCGCGGTCCCGTTCCCGCAGGCGCAGGTTGTTCTGGACGTTGCGGACGCCGTCGATGTCGGCGATGTCCTCGATGCGGCGCTTGTCCTCCTTGCGGCGCACCGTGCCGTTCAGGATGACCTCGCCATCCTCCACGATCACGTCCACATCCCGCAGGTCGAGCCGCCGGTCATCCTCCAGCCGCTCCATGATGACCGCCCACAGCACCCGGTCGGACGAGCCACGGCGGCGGCGATCGCGGCGTTCAGCCTCGTAGCGGCGCTCAGCCTGGTCCCGGCGATCATCGTCCCGTCGGACCTCGTCATCGCGCCGGCCGCCGAACAGGCCCGCGGTGCGCTCGCGCCAGGACCGAGGCTGCTCCCGCCGGTCCGAATAGCCCTCGTCGCGCCGATAGGCCTGCCGGCGTTCCGGGTCGTAGGCCCAGTCGGTGGTGTAGTCGGCCTGACCGTAGTCGGCGCCTTCGTTCCGCACATCCTCGTCGGCGCGGTAGCCGGTACGGTTGCGGGCGTCGTACGCGTAGTCGCTGGAATAGTCCGCCTGGCCGAAGTCGTCGCGGTTGCGCGGATCGGTCCCCCAACGGCGGTCTCGCGCGTAACGCTCGTCGCGCCAATCTTCCCGGGCCATGATCGCCTCCGTCGTTTTGCTCGAAGTCGACGGAAGAACCTGCGCCGTGGCCTTCGGTTCCGACTCAAGGGAGACCTCATCCCGTGCAGATGCTGGACCCAACCGAGCGTCACTCCCGCGGCCTGGAGGATCTGGAAGAGGATCTGGCGGCCGCCCTGCCGGAAACCCAGGGGCCGCGCTTCTATCCTTTGATCCAGCGCTGGGCCCTCCACGCCGTCCCGTTCCTGCTGCTCGCCGCCGCCGTGTTCGTTCTCTGGCGTGAGTTCCGCGACGTCAGTCCTGGCGAGATCGGCGCCGCCATGCGCGCGTGGGGCTATGATTCAGTCGCCATCGCCCTGATCCTGTCGGCGACCAGCTTCACCCTGATGGGCGTGGTGGAATGGTTCGGCCTGCGGTGGGCCGGCGCGCGCCTACCGGTGGTCCCCGCGCTCTGGGGCTCGTTCCTGGCAAACGCCATCGGTCACACCCTGGGCGCCAACCTCCTGGTTTCGGGAGCGGTGCGCGCCCGCTTCTACAACCGCTTCGGGGTGTCGCTGAAACAGGTGGCGGCCACCACGGTCTTCCACGGCGTCTCGTTCGCCGTCGGCCTCTCGGCCCTGGCAGGCATCAGCCTGCTGGTTGCCGACGGACACGACGGCGCCGTCACCCGGATCGCCCGACCGGTCGCCGACGGCCTGGGCGGCCTGCTCGTCGGCGCTGTGATCTGCTACGTCATGCTTTGCGGGACGCTGAAGAAGCCGCTCAGCGGGTTCGGCTATCGACTCAAGCTGCCCTCATGGCGCGTCGCCCTGGCCCAGATCGGCCTCGGCGCCGTGGACAATGCGGTGGCCGCTGGCATCATCTGGAGCCTGCTGCCGGAGGGCTCCATCGGCTACTTCAGCTTCGTCGGGGCCTATGCGCCGTCCGTGGTGGTCGGGCTGATCTCGCACGTCCCCGGCGGCGTGGGGGTGTTCGAGGGATCCATGTCGGCGCTGCTGGCAGGCGTCCCGGCCGCCCCCCTCGCTGCCGCCTTCCTCGGCTACCGGCTGGCTTTCTTCCTGCTGCCGCTCCTGATCGCCGGCCTCGCCCTCACCGGCGACGCCATGCGTCCCCAGGGCCGGTCCTGAGGCAGCGGGCTGGCCCCACGCCACCGGGGCCCGACGCCCGGATCGAATGACGCACCCTGCGGCCGTCCATCGCCTCCTCGGAACGGATCCGCTAGGAGACCGGCGATGAGCCTCCCGCCTCGCCCGCTCGCGGTCTTCGCCTACGACTTCGACGGCACGCTCGCTCCCGGCAATATGCAGGAGCATGCGTTCATCCCGGAAGAGCTGGCCATGGACCAGGCCGACTTCTGGCAGGAGGCCCGGGAGCTTGCGAGGAGCCAGCGGGGCGACGGCATCCTGGCCTACATGCACCTGATGCTGGCCAAGGCTCGCGAAAAAGGCCTGGAGCTGGACCTGTCCGCCTGGCGCCGCCGCGGCGCCGGCCTGCGACTCTTCCCGGGGATTGCGGACTGGTTTCCACGCCAGAACGCCAGGGCTGCGGCCCTCGGGCTCGACCTGCGCCACTTCATCATCTCGTCGGGCAACCGGGAGCTGATCGAGGGCTCGCCCATCGCCCCCTGGTTCGAGCGGATCTACGCCTCCGCCTTCATGTTCGACGCCCAGGACGATGCCGTCGGGGTGGCCCTGGCCATCAACTACACCGGCAAGACCCAGTACCTGTTCCGCATCAACAAGTGGACGCTGGACGAGTGGGACTCCGACGGGATCAACCGCGTCCAGGCCGATCGCGACCGCCCGGTGCCGTTCAGCCGCATCGCTTTCTTCGGCGACGGTCTGACCGACATCCCCTGCATGCGCGTGGTGACCGACCATGGCGGGCATGCCGTGGCTGTGTACGACCCCGAACGTCCCGCCACCGGCACGGCGGCCCAGCGGCTGCTGGACGATGGCCGGGCGCGGCTGGCCGGCCCGGGAGACTATCGCGAAGGCGCGCACCTGGACCTCCTGGCCCATGACATGCTGCGCGAGATGGCCAGGGGCGTTCGGGCCGACCTGTTCGCCTAGCTCAGCGCTCGTCGTAGAGCCGGCGCAGGACGGACGGCGCCAAGCCCGGCAGGTCTTCCGAGATCAGGCCCGGGCCGTGGAGCTCGGCGGCTTCGGCGTGGATCCAGGCCGCTGCGCAGGCCGCCTCGAAACTCTCCATGCCCTGGGCGATCAGCCCGCCGATGAAGCCCGCAAGGACATCGCCGGAGCCTGCCGTGGCCAGCCAGGGCGAGCCGTTGAGATTCACCGCCGCCCGGCCGTCGGGCGCGGCGATCACCGTGTCGGCGCCCTTCAGCAGCACCACCGCGCCGGCCTTTCGGGCGGCTTCGCGGGCGGCGGTGATCCGCTCTGGCGCGGCCTTCAGGAGGCCCGGGAACAGGCGCTCGAACTCGCCGGCATGGGGCGTGAGCACGTCGTCCCGGTCCAGCACCGAGAACAGCTCGTCAGGATCGGTGCGGAAGACGGTGATCGCGTCCGCGTCGAGCACCAGGGCGGCGCCGGTGCGGGCGAGCGCCAGGACGTTCAGCAAGGTGCCCTCGTCCACGCCGGCGGCGGGACCGATGACGGCCGTGTCCACGTCGGCCGCCGCCTGCTCCAGTTCGAGGTCCGTCTCAAACGGCCGCAGCATCACCGCCTCGAGGTGGGCGGCGTTGGACCTCAAGGCCTCCGGCGGGGACAGCACGGTGACGACCCCAGCCCCGATCCGCAGGGCCGCCCGCGCCGAAAGCCGGGCGGCGCCGGTGCTCCAGGCCTCCCCGCTGACCACGATCAGTCGGCCGCGGTCATGCTTGTGGGAGGCGGCGGTGGGCCAGGGGAAGCGTGGCAGCCACACGTCGGCGGTGTTCTCCACCAGGCGCGTCGGCGTATCGCCGAGGCCGATGTCCGCCACGACCACCTCGCCGCAAAGGCTCTTGCCCGGCTCCAGGACATGGGCGGGCTTTCGAGCATGGAAGGTGACGGTGAGACAGGCGCGGACGGCCGGCCCGTCCGGTTGCCCCGTATCGCCCGGCAATCCGCTGGGGATGTCGACCGCGACCACCTTCTCCGGCCGCGCGGCCAGTCTCTGCGCCAGCGTGGCGGCGAGACCTTCGAGAGGCCGGGCAAGCCCCGCGCCGAACAGCGCATCGATGAACAGGGCTTGCGGCAAGTCGGCGTCCAGCGACTCCACGGCGCCGTCCCACCGGGCGGCCGCCGCCTTCGCATCGGCGGTCGCGGGCTCGGCAAGCGCCCTCACCTCCACCGGCCAACCCCGGCCCTTCAGCAGGCGGGCCACCACATAGCCGTCACCGCCATTGTTGCCCGGCCCGCACAGCACCACCGCGAGCTGGGGGCGGAAGCGCGCGCACACCGCGTCCGCCAAGGCGAGGCCGGCGCGTTCCATCAACACCTCGCCCGGCGTGCCGGCCGCGATCGCCGCCCGGTCGGCGGCGCCCATCTCGGCCACGGTCAGGATCGGGCGCATGCTCAAAGCACCCCCGTGACGGCCTCTGCGCCCCGGGACACCAGGGTCAGGCGCTCCCCGTCCGTCTCCAGCACCGTGATGGAGGCGTGGTCCGGGCGGAACGTCAGGACCCGGTCATCTCCCGTCAGCCGCGAGACCACGGCGTTCATCGCCACATAGTGGGAGAAGACCGCCATGCCGCCGCAGGCCGCCAGCCGCTCGACAATGGCCTCCCGCCAGGCCGAATAGTCGAGGTCGCCCTCGATATCGGCCCAGACACCGGCGAACGCCCTTCGTAGCCACTCCGGACGCTTCTCGGACGCCAGCCCCGCGGGCGTCGGGATCTCGCCGACCACCGGATCGATCACCAGGTCCACACCGACGGCCTTTGCGGTGGGCGCCGCCGTCTCACGGCAGCGACGAAGCGGCGAACTCGCCACCCGCGTCGGTCGCTCGTCCAGCGGACGCGACAGCAGCCAGTCGCGAGCCGCCTCGGCCTGGGAGATTCCCTGCGCGTCGAGGCCCGGATCCTCGTCATGGCCGCCCCAGGTGGACGCCGGCCGGCCGTGACGGATCAGGTAGAGGCGCGCCATGGAGAACTAGTCCGGTGTAAAGATGTTGATCCCGTCCAGGCCGGACGACACCGTTCCCGGGCGCCCGACCTGTTCCTCGGTTTCCATAGCCGACAGGAGCGCCGCATCCGAGGGCGTATTGGCGGCAAAGCGCCTTCCGGCGGCGTCCCGGCCCACCACGACGCCCATGAACGGCCCTTCGCGCTTGTGGACGACCGTATAGGTTTCGATGACCCCGCGGCCCTCCGGACGCTCCACGATCTCGGGATGCGGGAGCGCGTCGATCTCCCGCTGCAGGATCGCCGGATCCTCGCGTTCGAACGGCTTGTCCGGCCGGCGGGTGGAATAGACCCCAGTGGACTGTTTGGTGAGATACCAGCCGTTGCCTGTGATCAGGCCATAGTCGCCAGCCCGCCGACGCAGCTTGTCGACCATCGCCGCCACGGAATGCATGACATAGTTGTTCCCCGGCCCGCCCGCGTAGGGCAACCCGCCGGTGATCGTCAGGCCGCGGGGATCATCCAGGCTCAGGCCCAGTTCCTCGGCGCCGATCTCCACCGCCACCGGGAAGCAGGAATAGAGGTCGATCAGATCCATGCGGTCGAGGCCGACCCCGGCCATCTCCAGGGCCTTCTGGCCCGTTCGGCGCATGGCGGGGCTGGAGTGGAAATCCTGACGGTCCAGCGGATGCCATAGGTCGGCGGCGTCGGCGCAACCGTGCAGATAGACCCAGCGGTCTTCCGGCGCGCCCAGCTCGCGCGCCTTCGCCTCGCTGGCGACGAGCACCGCCGCCGACTGGTCCACCTCCATGATGGCGTTCATCAGCTTCGGGTACGGGAAGCCGATCATCCGGTTCTTGTCGGAGACGGTGGCGATCTCGTCCGCGGCACGCGCTGTGGGAAACCAAGCCTCCGGGTTGGTCGCCGCCACCTCGCTGAAGCGCGCGAACAGCTCGCCCATGCGCCGCTGGTGATCCGGGATCGAGCGCTTGTCCCTAGCCCGCAGGGCGTTCTCGAAGAGCGGATAGATGTTGATCGGACGGTCGAGGCCGTGTCGCGCCTCGTACGGGGTCACGCCGGGCCGGGGATCGCCGATCCGCTCGGGCGGTGGCAGATCCTCAGGCTCATCGGCCTTCCAGTCGTCGAACGCCAGCGCCCGTGTCGCCCGCTTCATGGCCGAGCCGAGGAACTCGCATCCCACCGCCAGGGCCAGGTCCGTCTCGCCCCGGGCGATCCGTTCGGCCAGGGTGTTGATGAGGTACTGGGGCGTGTTGCCGCCCATCTCGGAATAGACGCTCCAGCGCGGTGCGGCGCCGAGAGCGCGGGCGAGGTTGAGCGGCGGATTGTTGCTGTGCGGGATCATCCCGCGCCGCGAGCCCGGCGCGTCGATCGTGAAACCGACGACAGCCAAGGCGTCGGCCGCCGCCAGCCCCGCGGCTCCGATACCGGCGTCCGTTGCGGCCCGTTCCGCCGCAATCTTCAGCAACCTGGTGGGCGACGGCGAGCACGCCGGCTCGCCGCGATACGTAAATTGACCCGCTCCGATGAGAACCGGCGTGCGATCACCCATGCCTGACCTGCCTCCGACGCGCCTGAGTTGTCGATCTTTGCCCCTGAAACCGAGCTGTAGCAGCCGATTTGGAGACTGTTCGTTTCTTGATCGGTAGGCGCCCAATTATTAGGCGCTCGGCTATTTTCACAGGCGGTCGCTACGGCAAGCAACCGACTCTCCTTGTGGCCGGCGCGCGTCGCGTGCTCCGTCCGCCCCGACCGCGGGGGCGGCGTACATCGCCCCGCCATGAGCTGAGCCATGAAAAAGATCGAAGCCATCATCAAGCCGTTCAAGCTCGACGAGGTGAAGGAGGCCCTGCAGGAGCTGGGCGTCCAGGGCATGACCGTCATCGAGGCCAAGGGCTATGGCCGGCAGAAGGGCCAGACCGAGCTCTACCGCGGCGCCGAGTACGTCGTGGACTTCCTGCCCAAGATCAAGGTCGAGGTGGTCGTGGCCGACGACCAGCTGCCGCGCGCCCTGGAGGCGATCTCCGCCGCGGCCCGCACCGGCCGCATTGGCGACGGCAAGATCTTCGTTTCGGATGTGCTGGACGTCATGCGCATCCGCACCGGCGAAACCGGCCCCGTGGCCGTCTGACACCAACCCACACTTCCGCACGCTCGAGACCAAGCAAGGGGATAAGAAATGGCTTCCGCGAAGGACATCCTGAACCTGATCAAGGAGAAGGACGTCAAATACGTCGACGTTCGCTTCACCGACGTGAAGGGCAAGATGCAGCACGTCACGTTCGACATCGACCTGGTGGACGAAGACTTCCTGACCGATGGCACGATGTTCGACGGCTCCTCCATCGCCGGCTGGAAGGCCATCAACGAGTCCGACATGAAGCTCCGGCCGGACCTCGCCTCGGCCCACATCGACCCCTTCTATCAGCAGACCACCCTCGTCCTGTTCTGCGACGTGGTGAACCCCGACACCAACACGCCCTACAACCGCGACCCGCGCTCGATCGCCAAGGCCGCGCTGGCCTATGTCCGCTCGGCCGGCGTGGGCGACACGGTGTACTTCGGCCCCGAGGCCGAGTTCTTCGTGTTCGACGACGTGCAGTGGAACACCGCCGCCAACGACACCCGCTACTCCTACGACTCCACCGAACTGCCCGTCTCGTCGGCCAAGGCCTATCCGGAAGGCAACATGGGCCACCGGCCCGGCCCGAAGGGCGGCTACTTCCCGGTGAACCCGGTGGACTCCGGCCAGGACCTGCGCGGCGAGATGCTGGCGGTGATGGGCGAGCTGGGCATGAAGCCCGAGAAGCACCACCATGAGGTGGCCCCGGCCCAGCACGAACTTGGCCTCAAGTTCGACGAGCTGATCACCATGGCCGACCGGATGCAGCTCTATAAGTACGTGATCCACAACGTGGCCCACGCCTACGGCAAGACGGCCACCTTCATGGCCAAGCCGATGTTCGGCGACAACGGCTCGGGCATGCACGTGCACCAGTCGATCTGGAAGGACGGCAAGCCGCTCTTCGCCGGCGACAAGTACGCGGGCCTGTCCGACATGTGCCTCTGGTACATCGGCGGCATCATCAAGCACGCCAAGGCGATCAACGCCTTCTCCAACTCGACGACCAACTCTTACAAGCGCCTGGTGCCGGGCTACGAAGCCCCGGTGAAGCTGGCCTACTCGTCGCGCAACCGCTCGGCGTCGATCCGCATCCCGCACGTCGACAGCCCCAAGGCCAAGCGCATCGAGGCCCGCTTCCCCGATCCGATGGGCAACCCGTACCTCACCTTCGTGGCCCTGCTGATGGCGGGCCTCGACGGCATCGAGAACAAGATCGATCCCGGCCCGGCCATGGACAAGAACCTCTACGACCTGCCGCCCCGCGAGCAGAAGAAGGTTCCGGAAGTCTGCGGCAGCCTGCGCGAGGCCCTCGAGTCGCTCGACAAGGACCGCGCCTTCCTCAAGAAGGGCGGCGTCATGGATGACGATTTCATCGACGCCTACATCGAGCTGAAGATGGAAGAAGTCATGCGCCTCCAGCTTCACCCGCACCCGGTCGAATTCGACATGTATTACAAGTGCTAGTCAGCACTTCCTGATGTGCTGAGCGAAGGGCCGCGGAGCATTCCGCGGCCCTTTTTATGAGCCTCATGCGGCATTTACCGATTCCCCCGACCAACGCGGTCCCAAACCGGCGCGGCGTTGCAGGGGGCAGTTCGAAGACCGCGGATATCGCGTTCGTTGACGGACGCGGCTGGGCCCCATAGTAGCGCTTGTTCGCCGCCCGCCTGGATCCAGTATGACTGTCGCCAACCCTCCTTCCGCTTGCGACCGGTACGTGGTCGCCTCGTTCGGCACACTCGGCGACTTCCTGCCGCCCTTCGGCATCGCTCGGGAACTCGCCGCCGCCGGGCACCGGGTGGACATGGTCGGGCCAAGCTATTTCAGCGCCTATGCTCAGGTGCCTGGCGTGCGCTTCATCGGCTATGGCGACGCCCGGACCTATGCGCGCGACCTCGCCGACGTCCGCGGCATAAACCCTGACCTTGCCTGGGTCGCAGAATTCTGCGGCGCGGCTGCGCTGACGCCCCAGATCCGCGCCATCGAGGCGGCCGTTGCCGAGAGCGGAACCCATGTCGCTGTGGTCGCGCCGCTGCACGCGGTGGGCGCGCTCTTCGCCGCCAGGCGCCACGGCCTGCGCTCGTTCGGCCTGCTGACCGCGCCCAACCTGATAGACATCTACAGCAATCCCCGCCCCATCGCCGAAACCGCCTATCGCGCAGCGTTTCGCGGCGCAGGCATGGACGACCCGCCGGCGCCCATGACCGATCCTCAGCGGACCTTCCTGGGCGATTATGTATTCGAGTGGGACCACGTGCTGGAGCTGTTCCCGAGGTGGTTCGACCCCTGCCCGTTCGATCGCCCGGCCAACAGCCTGCAAGGCACGTTTCCAGGCGAGACCGCCGCGCGCGTCGTACCGGGGTTGCAGGCGTTCGCTGAGGCCGGGGAGCGGCCGTGGGTGTTCTTCCCGGGCTCCGGCGGCGGGATCCTCAAGGTCCAGCCCAGATTGTTCGAACTGGCTGCTGAGGCGTGCCGCCGGCTGGGCCGCCGGGGGATCATGCTCGATCCGCGGGCCGGCGACACTCTGGAACCCATGGGCGAGGGGATCATCCGCGCCGGACTCACCAATCTGAACGCCCTACTGCCGTTGTCACGAGGGTTCTTCCATCATGGCGGCATCGGCAGCACATCTCAGGCGCTGGCCGCGGCGGTCCCCCAGGTCATCGCACCGGTCGGCTTCGACCAGCCCGGCAATGCGAACTGGGTCGCGTCCCGCGGACTTGGAGTGCAACTGGACTCCCGCGCACTCACCACCGACGCCTTGAAAGCAGCGCTCACCACCGCCGAGGCCCTCGATGGGGAGGCTTGCCGCGCGTTCGCCGAGCGGCTCCGACACGAGGGCGGCGCCCGCGGGCTGGCGGCCTGCATCGTCGCTCAAACGGCCCGCTCATCTGCTCGTGCCCCCGTCCCGGCGTGAGGGATCAGCCCACGAGCCTCAGCCTGCGCGAGCAGTTGGCCCTGCCGTTCTTCTATATGCGGTTTGGGCCGACGGGATCGTCGGGCAGCCACACCAACCTGGTCTACTCGGCCCGGATCGCTGGGCCGATCGATGTCGAGAAACTGCAGACCGCTTACGAGCGGCTGACCCGGGAGACCGCCGAACTGCGCGGCTACTTCAGCGGCCCAGATGAGCCGCCCGCGCGCTGGACGGCCGAAGAGCTGCCCCCGTTCAGTTTCATCGACGCCTCGCGTCAACCGGTGGCCTTCAAAGCCGCAGTTCGGGCCGCGGCCCAGCGTCCTTTCCAGTTGGACCGGTTCCCCCTGCTGGCTCTGACCCTCGTGCGCCACGGGCCCATGCGGCATGTTCTCGTCCTGACCGCTCATCATCTGCTGATGGACGGTTGGTCCATCGTCATGTTCATGCGCGCCCTGTCGCGGCGGTACCGGGGTCTCGAGCGCACATCCCGTCGACCGGCCGGCGACCCGGCGGCGGAGGCCAGGGCGCGGGCGGCATTCCTGGCCTCCGCCGAAGCCCAGGCCCTGCGCGAGGCGGCCGCCGCGTGGCTGGCACCTGCCCAGGAAGCGCTGACGCCGACAGTGGTGGTGGGCTTCCCCAATCCGGCCGAGGCGCATGGCTTCATACGCCTGCCGAGCGAAGCGGCGCAGGCCGCCGCGCGAGGCTTGAGGCTATCTGCGACCGCCTTCCATCGGCTGCTCTTCCTCCTCTGGCAGCACACCGTCACGGGCGCGCACGAGGTCGCCTTCAGTGAGGCCCACGCCAATCGACCCGCCGACGCCCTTGAGCGTTACGGCTTCATCTCCGATGACCTGCTGATCAAGGTGCGCGTGGATCTGCATGAGCCGGCCACCCGCCTCGCGGAACGCCTCGATCGGGCGCTCGCAACGGCGCGAGGCTTCGCCACGATCCCTGCGTCCCAGATCCTCAAGACCTTGAACCCGGATGCGGCGCCCCTGCCCCGCTTCCACTTCAACCCGCTATCGGTGGGCGCCGGAGCGCTGCGCCTGAACACCGCCCGGGCAAGCCCGTTCAAGCTGATGCCCGCGTTCGGCGTGGCGGAGGCCGTCTTCGTCTCGGGCGATCTGGAGCGCACCTTCCTGGCCTTGGCGGCTGGTCAGACCGGCGGCGCGGATTTGGCGGCCGCACGACTTAGCATGCACTCACTGGTGGAGGTGCTGGCGGATCCTGCTCAGACCGTCGGCAAGATCGTGGCCCACGCGCGCAGCACCTAGGTCCGAGGGCACTCGCCTTCCGCGGCGAGGCTGACGCCGGCCGCGTTCGCCATGCAGGGATTTCCATAGGTTTGGCCATCGCAACCGCAGACGGGATTGTATTCGCGGGTGCAGGCCGGACGCATCACTGTGCATAGGCCCATATTGTCAGCCACCTGGCACGAGCCGGTGGGCATCTTGCAGAAGTCGCTCTCAGAGCGGCAGGCGATCCCGGCGAACCCGCCGCACGGCTCACCTGTTCCAGCGCTTCGCCCTGCCAGGCCCCCATTCGGCGTCGATGTTTCCGGCGGCGGCCCGTTCACGGCGGTGGTCGGCTGGCAGGCGGCCAGCGCCAAGCCTACCGCGGCGAACGCGGCGGCGGCGCCCCGCCCAAATCGCATGCGCATGCAGACCTCCCTGAAGCGTCGCATACTCTAACGCCTCTACCGCCCTGGGGCGCCAATTACAGACGGCGGCAAGGCTGCTAGAACCTGCAGCATGCGTCTCACCGCCCTTGCTCTCGCGGCCATGCTCGCCGCCGCCCCCGCCTTCGCCCAGCCTTCTGCCGGCCCTCAGCCGAGCCCGTTGCCGCCGCCGGTCCCGGCGCCGCAGGATGTCGCCTATCCCGGGGTGACCACCATCGATGTCGACGCCACCGACATCGACCGGCGGATCTTCCGCGTCCGCCAGACGATCCCGGTGACCGGCCCCGGCCCCATGACCGTCCACTTCCCAAAATGGGTTCCGGGTGGCCACTCCCCGCGAAATCCCATCTACAACATCGCCGGCCTCAGCTTCCGGGCGGACGGCCAGCCGCTGGCCTGGACGCGGGACCCCATCGAGGTCTTCTCGTTCCACATCCAGCCGCCCGAGGGCGCCAAGACCATCGAGGTCGAGTTCCAGCACGTGACCCCGACGGCTCCCGACCAGGGCCGGGTGCTCATCACGCCGGAGATGCTGAACGCCCAATGGATCTCGCTGGCGATGTATCCGGCCGGTTACTACATGCGCCGCATCCCCGTGGACGCCACCATCCGCCTGCCCACCGGCTGGGGCTATGGCACCGCGCTGGAGACCGCATCGCAGGAGGGCGGCGTCGTCCGCTTCAAGCGCACGGACTTCGATACCTTCACCGACTCTCCGCTGTTTGCGGGCAAGCACTTCCGCCGCTTCGAACTCGACACCAGCGGCAAGTCCCCTGTGCGGCTGAACATCGTCGCCGACCGTCCCGAGCTGCTGGACGCCACGCCGGAGCAGATCGAGAAACACCGTGAAATGGTCCGCCAGGCTGACCGCCTGTTCGGCGCGCGTCATTTCGACCACTACGACTTCCTGCTCGCTCTCACCGAGCGGATGGGCGGCATCGGGCTGGAGCACCAGCGCTCCTCCGAGAACGGGACGGTCCCGACCTATTTCACCCAGTGGGACAAGAACGCCCCCGCCCGCAACCTGCTGCCCCACGAGTACGCCCACTCTTGGGACGGTAAGTACCGCCGCCCGGCGGACCTGTGGCGTCCCACCCTCAACGAACCCATGCGGGACAGCCTGCTCTGGGTCTATGAGGGCCAGGACCAGTACTGGGGCTTCGTGCTGGGCGCCCGCGCGGGCCTGGTCAGCAAGCAGCAAACCCTCGACGCCCTCGCCATGACCGCGGCGCTCTATTCCGAAGGCCGGCCGGGGCGCCAGTGGCGCTCGGTCGAGGACACCACCAACGACCCGATCCTCTCGGGCCGCCGGGCTATCCCCTGGACCAGCTGGCAGCGCAGCGAAGACTATTATTCCGAAGGCCAGCTCGTGTGGCTCGACGTGGACACCCTGATCCGGGAGAAGTCCGGCGGAAAGCGCAGCCTGGACGACTTCGCCAGGGCTTTCTTCGGCATGAACGACGGCGAGTGGCTCCAGCCGCGGACATACACCTTCGAGGATGTCGTGGAGACCCTCAACCAGGTGCAGCCGCACGACTGGGCCACGTTCCTGACCGAGAAGCTGCGCGAGGTGTCGCCTGAGTTCCCCCTGGCCGGGGTCGAGCGTGGCGGCTACCGCCTCGTCTACACGGATACGCCCACCGACTACTGGAAAGACACCGAGGCAAGCGGGCGCATCGTGAACCTCACCTACTCGGGCGGGCTCACGCTTAACCGCGAGGGGCGGATCACGGCCGTGCTGTGGAACAGCGCGGCTTATAAGGCCGGCCTGACCGTGGGCGATCAGATCCTTGCGGTGAACGGCATCGCCTATGACGCCGACCGGTTCAAGGAGGCCATCACCGCCGCCAAGACCACCGCCACGCCCATCAGCCTCATCATCCGTGACGGCGATCACTTCCGCACGGTCGCCCTAGATTGGGAGGGTGGCCTCCGCTACCCGCGCCTGGAGCGGATCGCTGGTGTTCCGGATCGGCTGGGCGCCATCTACGCGCCAAGGAAGTAGTCGCGAGGCCCGACCGGCCTTTCAGCCCGGGGCGGTCGGCGTGACCGTCCCGGAGATGATCCGTCGGCGCCCTTAAGTCGCAAGCCGGCCGCATTGATCTGGCCTGCCGTGGGGGTCATACGGGAGCGATCCAGAATCGCCCCAAACTGAGCTGATGTCCCCGAAGACCGCCCAAGCTTCCCTGTTCGACGACGCGCTCAACCCGGCCCCGGCCTCGCCGCTGGCCCAGAGCCACGAGCCGCGCCCTGAGCCTGCGGTCGTCGAAGCCAAGCCCGGCGGCGGCTATTCGGCCAAGGACATCGAGGTCCTCGAGGGCCTGGAGCCGGTGCGCAAGCGGCCGGGCATGTATATCGGCGGCACCGACGAACGAGCGCTGCACCACCTCTTCGCCGAAGTGCTCGACAACGCCATGGACGAGGCCGTCGCCGGCCACGCCAAGGTCATTGAAGTCTCCCTTGACGCCGAGGGTGCGCTGACGGTCCGCGATGACGGCCGCGGCATTCCCGTCGATCCACACCCGAAGCATCCGGGCAAGTCGGCCCTGGAAGTGATCATGACCGTCCTGCACTCGGGCGGGAAGTTCTCGGGCAAGGCCTACGAGACCTCCGGCGGCCTGCACGGGGTTGGCGTCTCGGTGGTCAACGCCCTGTCCGAGCGCGTCGAGGTCACCGTCTTCAAGGATGGCTTCGAGTGGCGGCAGGCCTTCACCCGGGGCAAGCCGCTGGGCGGCATCGAGAAGATCGGCCCCACCCGCAAGAAAGGCACGGCGATCACCTTCCTGCCCGACCCGGTGATCTTCGGGGACGGGGCGGCGTTCAAGCCGGCCCGACTCTACCGCATGGCGCGCTCGAAGGCCTATCTGTTCGGCGGGGTCGAGATCCGCTGGAAGTGCGACGCCTCTCGCATCCACGACCAGACGCCGCCCGAGGCGATCTTCCGCTTCCCCAACGGCCTCGCGGATTTCCTGGCCGAGCGGATCAAGGGCCTGGAGACGGTCACGCCAGAGCCCTTCACCGGGCGCTACGAGCGCACCGGGGAGGCGGGCAAGGTCGAGTGGGCGGTCGCCTGGACGCCTGCAGGTTTCGGCGAAGCCGACAGTTTCATCCAGTCCTACTGCAACACCGTGCCGACGCCCGAAGGCGGCACGCACGAGAGCGGTTTCCGGGCGGCGCTCACCCGTGGCCTCAAACAGTACGCCGAATTGATCGGCGAGAAGCGCGGCGGGATCATCACCGCCGATGACGTGGTCGCCCAGGCCGGCAGCCTCGTCAGCGTCTTCATCCGCGACCCCGAATTCCAGGGCCAGACCAAGGAGAAGCTGTCCTCCAGCGAGGCCCAGCGGCTGGTGGAAAAGGCCATCGCCGACCCGTTCGACCACTGGCTGACGGCCCAGCCCAAGGCGGCGAGCGCCCTCCTTCAGTTCGTCGTGGAGCGGGCCGAAGAGCGCCTGAAGCGGCGCAAGGACAAGGAAGTCGCCCGCGCCTCCGCCACGCGCAAGCTGCGCCTGCCGGGCAAGCTGGCGGATTGCGCCGGCAACGCCATCGACGGCGCCGAGCTGTTCCTGGTGGAAGGCGACTCGGCCGGCGGTTCGGCCAAGCAGGCCCGGGACCGGAAGAACCAGGCGATCCTGCCCCTGCGCGGCAAGATCCTGAACGTCGCCTCGGCCTCCACTGACAAGTTCGGCGGCAACAAGGAGCTTTCCGACCTGCTGCTCGCGCTCGGCGTGCAGCCCGGCTCGAAGTTCAAGGAAGAGGATCTGCGCTACGAACGGATCATCATCATGACCGACGCGGACGTAGACGGCGCCCACATCGCCAGCCTGCTGATCACCTTCTTCTTCCGCACCATGCCGGATCTGATCCGCTCCGGCCGCCTGTACCTCGCGCTGCCGCCGCTCTACCGCATCAGCCATGGCGGCAAGGCGGTCTACGCCAAGGACGACGCCCACAGGGACGAGCTTCTGGCCTCGGAGTTCAAGGGCAAGAAGCCCGAGATCAGCCGGTTCAAGGGCCTGGGCGAGATGATGCCGGCGCAGCTGAAGGAAACCACCATGGACCCCAAGACGCGGACCCTGGCCCGCGTCGTGCTGCCCCGGGCCGAAGAGACGGTGGAGGACCTGGTGGAGGCGTTGATGGGGCGTAAGCCCGAACTCCGCTTCCGCTTCATCCAGGAGAACGCCGAGTTCGCCGCCGCCGACCTGGACATCTAGGAACACGGCAGAGCCTGAGCCCGTTGATCCGGCGAATGAGGAGCCGGACATGGCCAAATCCAGGAAGAAATCCGCCAAGGGAGGCGACGCCCTCCCGAAGCGCATCGCGGGCGTGAAGGTGCCCAAGGCGGTCCGTAAGGGCCGCTTCGCGGAACTGCTCGCCTCGCGACAGGGCCAACACCTGATCGCTGAGGCGATCCTGGGGGCCGGGGCCATCGCGGCCGGGGTCAAGGCCAAAAACGACCCGAAACTGCGCAGCGTGGCCAAGGACGCCAAGGACAGCCTCGTGCAGGCTGGCGGCGATACGGCCGGCGCCGTCAGTGGCGCCGGCGCCACCCTCGCCTACGCCCTGTCCGAGGCGGCCCGAGCGTTCGCCGAAGCCCTCCGCAAGGGCGGCCCGGTCGAGGCGCGGAGCTTCAGCGCCGACGAGGAGGCCCAGACCTGGACCCCCGACTACGGCGCCCCAGAACCGCAGGCCGAGGCTACGGGCGCCCGGAAAAAACAGCCGAAGGCCCCGGACGCGCAACCGCTCTGACGTTCGCTGGGCCAGAACACGACAGGGCGGCGCGGCCTGCGGAGCCGCATCGGCGCGGCGTCGTCGACCACCTCGCCGCCTTCGGCCTCCGCCGCGCCTTGGGCCTCGCCGAGTGGCGCGCACGCCGCGAGATGGAAGGGGAGTTGCGCCGGCTGCGGCCTCAGTTCTACCGGGGCTTCATCCAGGTGAACTTGATCCGTATGCGCTAAGCGATTGCGGCTCATGGACCCTGCACGTTGCGAGCGCGTTGACTTAGGCGGACCTCCCCGTATGTTCCGCGCGCGCGGCGATGTCCGCCTGCGCCGTCGCGCGCGTCTGCCTGCCATCCTGGCGAGCGCCGCCCTACCGGTAGCTAATGACCGAATTCTCTGACCTTGGCCTCTCGCCTGCGACCCTCAAGGCCGTCGCGGAAACAGGCTACACCACCGCTACGCCCATCCAGGCTCAGGCGATTCCCGTGGCTCTAGTCGGCAAGGACGTCCTGGGCATCGCCCAGACGGGCACCGGCAAGACCGCAGCTTTCACCCTGCCCATGATCGACCGCCTGGCCGCCGGCCGGGCCAAGGCGCGCATGCCGCGCGCCTTGGTGATCGCACCAACGCGCGAACTGGCCGACCAGGTGGCGGCCTCGTTCGACAAGTACGCCCAGGGCCAGAAGCTCTCCTGGGCGCTGCTGATCGGCGGCGTGTCGTTCAAGGACCAGGAGCAGAAACTGGACCGCGGCGTCGACGTGCTCATCGCCACGCCGGGCCGTCTGCTCGACCACTTCGAGCGCGGCAAGCTGCTGATGACCGGCGTGCAGATCATGGTGGTCGACGAAGCCGACCGCATGCTCGACATGGGCTTCATTCCCGACCTCGAGCGCATCTTCAAGCTGACGCCAGCCGCCAAGCAAACCTTGTTCTTCTCGGCGACCATGCCGCCCGAGATCACGCGGCTGACCAAGCAGTTCCTGAAGGATCCGGTGCGGATCGAAGTGGCCAAGCCCGCCACGACGGCCGAGACCATCACCCAGTACCTGGCCCCGATCCCCACGACGGATCCCAAGGCCAAGCGCACGGCCCTGCGGGAGCTGATCGCCCGGTCGGACATCAACAACGGCATCGTCTTCTGCAACCGGAAGACCGAAGTCGACATCGTCGCCAAGTCGCTGAAGAAGCACGGCCTGGATGCCGCCGCGATCCACGGCGACCTCGACCAGGCGACGCGCACGCGCACCCTGGAGAGCTTCCGCAACGGCGGGCTCAAGCTGCTGGTGGCCTCCGACGTGGCGGCTCGCGGCCTGGACATCCCGGCGGTGAGCCACGTCTTCAACTTCGACGTGCCCCATCACGCCGACGACTATGTCCACCGCATCGGTCGGACTGGCCGCGCCGGCCGGACCGGCGAGGCGTTTATGATCACCACGCCGGCCGACACCAAGAACCTCGACAAGGTTCTCAAGCTGATCGGCAAGACTCCCGAGACGGTGATCCTCGACCTCGACTGGGCCAACATCAAGGATGAGCCCCGCGCCAGCCGCAGCCGCGGCAAGGACGCCGGCCGCAGCAGCCGGGACCGTGGCCGCGATCGCAAGCCGCGGGAAGATCGTCCGGGTCGCGAGGAGAGCCCCGTCGAGGCCGCCGCCCCTGCGCCGGCCGAAGAGGCGCCCCGCCCCCGCCGCGAGCGCACCGAGCGTCCAGAGCGGACGGAACGGCCGGAACGTGCCACGCGCGCCGAACGCCCGGACCGGGCGGAGCGACCGGAGCGTTCTGAACGCCCCGACCGCGCCGATCGGCATGAGCGCGGCGATCGCCAGCGCCGGGCGGACCGCGACGACGGCGCCCCGGTGGTGGGATTTGGCGCGGACGTGCCGGCGTTCCTGCTTCGGGCCCCGCCGATCCGCGCCAAGGACGACGACTGACGCCGTTCCGGCGGGCCTTAACCGCACGTTTGCCCGTCTGGCCTAACCTCCCCGCCGGTCGCTGACGCCCCAGGCGGCCGAGGTTGTGAGGCGCGGCGCATGTCCACCGATGTCGAGACATCACTGAGAGGCCCCAAGGCCTACGAGCTCGCGCGCAGGGCTATCCAGGCCATGGAGGCTAATCAGGTCTGGCCCACAGCGCTGAATTTCGAGCTCTGGGTCCACTATGTGGCGGCGCGGGACTCCGCCCTGGCCACCGAGATCGACACCCTGATCGGGACGGGCGAGCCCTTCACCGACGCCGTGGGCGAGCAGCTGGCCGCCCAGTTCCTGCCCAAGGCCAAGCTGAACGGCGAAATCCTCGAAGCAGGCCAGACCCTTTCGAAGGAACTGGACAGCGTCTCGCGGGCCATCGAGTCCGCGCGGGAGTCCTCCGAGGCCTACGGCCAGCAGCTGGCCGATGCGAGCGAGTCCCTCGACGGTGAGGACGCCCAGGCCATCAAGTCGATGGTGGAGAGCCTGACCGTCGCCACCCGCAAGGTGCGCGAGGAAAACCACGCCCTCGAAAGCCAGCTGCACGACACCACCGCCGAGCTCACCCGCTTGCGCGAGCACCTCGAACAGGTCCGCCGCGACGCGATGACCGACGCCCTGTCGGGGCTCGCCAACCGCAAGGCCTTCGACGAGGCCCTGGAACGCGCCTGCGGCCAGCCGGAAAGCGCGGTCACCCTGGCCGTCATCGACATCGATCACTTCAAGAGCTTCAACGACACCTGGGGCCACCAGACTGGCGACCAGGTGATCCGTTATGTGGCCAGCGTCATCGGCCGCTCCAGCCCCTCGCCTCGCGTTGCGGCGCGCTATGGCGGCGAGGAGTTCGCGATCATCTTCCCGGGCGAGACGGCGCGCACGGCCCTGGCGGTGCTGGAGGCGGTTCGTGAGGAGGTGTCGTCGCGTATCCTCAAGCGCCGCTCCACCAACGAGGACCTCGGCGCTATCACCATTTCGGCGGGCATAGCCGAGCGGAAGGCCGGCGAAGGCCCCCTCAGCTTGGTGGAACGGGCCGACGGGGCGCTCTACGCCTCCAAGCGGGGCGGCCGCAACCGCACCTCCTGCGCCGACCCCATCGCCGCCGCGGCCTGAAGCGCACGTTTCCCCTTGGCTGACGCCGGGGTATCTTCCCTTCAATCGGCCCAACGAGCTGAAGGGAGGACGCCATGGACGGCGCTCAAGGTGCGAACAAGGTCCGCACGCAGGTCGACGCCGGCGTCGGCGTCATCACGCTTTCCGACCCCTCCACGCTCAACGCCGCCGGCCTGGAGCTGATGGAACAGCTCGCGACGGCCTTTGTGGCGATGGTCGACGATGACTCCGTGCGGGCCATCGTGATCACCGGCGATGGGCGTGGGTTCTGCTCCGGCGCCAATCTCTCCGGTGGGCGGTCAACCGACTCCGGCAAGGGTCCGAACCAGGCGCTCCTCAAGGTCTACAACCCCTTCGTCACGCAGATCCGCCGCTCGCCCAAGCCGGTAGTCGCCGGCGTGAACGGCGTGGCCGCCGGCGTCGGCGTTTCGCTGGCCCTGGCTTGCGACCTCGCCGTGGCGGCCGAGAGCGCCTACTTCCTCCTCGCCTTCCGCCGGATCGGCCTCGTACCCGACGGCGGGGCCACCTGGCTGCTCCCGCGGCTGGTGGGCAAGGCGCGTGCCATGGAGCTGATGCTGCTGGGCGAGAAGCTGCCAGCCAGGACGGCGGCCGAGTGGGGCCTGATCAACAAGTGCGTCGCCGACGGGGAGCTGATGGAGGCCACCATGGCCTATGCGCGCGCGCTCGCCGACGGCCCGGCCTCGCTCGGTATGACGCGCAACCTGGTCTGGGAGGCGTTGGACGCGCCCTGGCACCTTCAGCTGGAGGCCGAGGCCTATGCGCAAGGCCACGCCGGCCGGACGGACGACGCCAAGGAAGGCGTCATGGCCTTCCTCCAGAAGCGACCGGCGGAGTTCAGGGGCCGCTAGCGCTTGCTCCGGAGGCGCTCCAACTCTTCCTCGATCATTCGGTTACGCAGGTTGTCGCCGTCAAAATAGACGGTGACGCCATGCGCAAGCAGGCCGATCCCCCAGCCGAACATTGGCCACTGAACCCACCAGTCTCCAGGCGTGGTCACGAAGTTGATGAGGGCGAGACCCGCATTGACGATGGCGTAGGCCATCAGGTGGGCGCGGAATCCAAGCTTCATGTCGGCGCGGCGCACAGCCAGCCGGTGCAGTTCGGCGTCGTCGGTCATGGCAAGTCCCCGTGAGACCGGGGAAGATAACGCCGATTTTCCCGCCTAATCCAGCTTCGCAGGCTCGATCGTGACGCTTTCGCCGCAGCCGCAGGCGTCGGTCTCGTTCGGATTGTGGAACACGAACTTGGCCGAGAGCTTGCTGACCTCGTAGTCAATCTCCGAGCCGATCAGGAACAGCACCGCCTTGGGTTCCACCAGGATGGTGACACCCTTGTCTTCGACCACCTCGTCCATGGGATCGATGTTTTCGGCGTATTCCAGGATGTATTCCTGGCCTGCGCAGCCCCCGTTCTTCACACCTACCCGCAGCCCGGCATACGGCTTCTCGGCCTTGGCCATGATCTCGCGCACGCGCTCGGCCGCACGCTCGGTGAGCGTGACCACCTTAGGGCGCGGGCGCCGCTGGCGCGGCTGGGGGGTGAGTTCGAGGTTGTCCATCAGAACATGTTGAGTTGCAGCTTGGCTTCGTCGCTCATCCGTGACGGGTCCCATGGCGGATCGAAGACCAGCTCGACCCGGCAGGAGCGGATCTCGGGAATTTCCTTCACGGCGTCTTCGACCCAGCCAGGCATCTCACCGGCCACCGGACAGCCGGGCGCGGTGAGCGTCATATCAATGGCGACGTCCTTGTCGTCCGAGACGTCGACCTTGTAGATCAGGCCCAGCTCATAGATGTCGACCGGGATTTCCGGGTCATAGACCGTCTTCAGCTTCTCGATGAGCTGGTCGGTCAGCTGGTCCAGCTCCGCCTGGGAGAGCGGGGCCGAAGGCTGGGTTTCGATCGGGGCGCCGTCGTCCATTCCGTCCATCTTACGCGAAGAAAGCCTGCGTCTTGAAAAGGGCGTCCACGAAGGCGTCCGCCTCTTCCTCGGTGTTATATAGGGCGAAGGAGGCCCGAGCGCTCGACGTCACACCAAAGCGGCGCATCAGCGGCTCGGCGCAGTGAGTCCCGGCTCGCACAGCCACGCCGTATCGGTCCAGAATCTGGGCCACGTCGTGGGCGTGGGCGCCTTCCACGGTGAACGAGAGGATCGCGCCCTTCCCCGGCGCATTGCCGATCAGCTTCAGCCAATTGGCCCCGGAGAGCCGATCATGCGCCCGCTGGTAGAGGCGGTGCTCGTGCTCGGCGATGGCTTCTCGGTCCTGGGCGGTCAACCAGTCGATGGCCGCCCCGAGCCCGATGGCTTCCAGGATCGGCGGCGTGCCCGCCTCGAACCGATGGGGCGGCTCGGCATAGGTGATCTCGTCGAGCGTGACCGTGCCGATCATTTCCCCGCCGCCCTGGTAGGGCGGCAGCGCTTTGAGGAGCTCGGCCTTGCCGTATAGTATGCCGATGCCAGTGGGGCCATAGAGCTTGTGGCCGGAGAAGACGTAGAAGTCCGCATCCACGTCCTTCACGTCTACCGGCTTGTGGACGATGGCCTGGCAGCCGTCGAACAGCACCATCGCTCCCGCCTCATGCGCCATGCGGGCCAGCGCCTTGGCGTCGTTGATCGTGCCCAGCACGTTGGACATGTGGCTGAGCGCCACGACCTTGGTCCGCAGGCCCAGAAGGCTCTGGAAATGCTCCAGATCCAGCGCACCGTCATCGGTCACGCGGACCCACTTCAGCACCACGCCCTGCCGCTCCCGGAGGAAATGCCAGGGCACGATGTTGGCGT
This sequence comes from Pseudomonadota bacterium, assembly GCA_023412655.1. Taxonomy (GTDB): domain Bacteria; phylum Pseudomonadota; class Alphaproteobacteria; order Caulobacterales; family Caulobacteraceae; genus Phenylobacterium. The sequence goes on from JAEYNH010000072.1 coordinate 33,876, forward strand.
GATGCTCCATCTCCGAGATGACGACTTCGTCCCCCGGCTGGAGGTTGGCGCCCAAGCCTGCGGCCACCAGGTTGACCGCCTCGGTGCCGCCCTTGGTGAAGACGACCTCGTGCTCGCCGGCGTTGATGAAGGCGGCGACCTTCCTGCGCGCGGCCTCGTAGGCGTCCGTGGTCTCATTGGCGAGCGTGTGCAGGCCACGATGGACGTTGGCGTAAGAGCGCTCCATCGCCCGGCTCATGGCCTCGATGACCGCACGGGGTTTCTGGGCCGAGGCGGCCGAGTCCAGATAGATCAGCGGCTTGCCGTGGACCTGGCGCTCCAGGATCGGGAAGGCCGCGCGGGCGCTGGCGACATCGAAGGTCATCGGCGCAGCCCCTCCTCGAGCCAGCGCGCTGCGACGTCGCGGGCCCCTTCGTGGCCGATGCGGTCCACCACCTCACCAAGGAAGGCGCCGGTGAGCAGCGCCCGGGCCTCGGGCTCGGGGATGCCGCGCTGGCGGGCGTAGAACAGGGCGTCCTCGTCCAAGGCGCCCACGGTATTGCCGTGCGCGCAGGAGACGTCGTCGGCGTAGATTTCCAACTCAGGCTTCGCGTCCACCTCGGCGCGGTCCGAGAGGATCAGGGCATGGTGGCCCATCCGCGCGTCGGTGCGATCGGCGCCCTCGGCCACGATGATGCGCCCCTGGAAGACGCCGCGGGCCTGGTCGCCGGCGACACCCTTGGTGAGTTGGTCTGTGGTCCCATCGACGGCGCGGTGGTCGACCACCGTGGTGAGGTCAGCGTGGCCCTTGTTCGCCAGGACATAGACCCCGTCCAGGCGCAGATCCGCGTGGCCGCCGGGATGACGGACCTGCGTTTCCAGCCGCTGGCGCCGGGCGCCCGAGGTCAGAACGGTCTGGGCGAAGGTGGCCCCCGGTGCGAGTTGCACCTCCGCCTGGCTCACCGAGACGGCGTCGGCGCTGTCGGCGGCGAGGACGATGCGCTCCACACTGGAACCTTCGGCCATCTGGAAGGCGAGCGCCGTATGGGTGAGGTAGCTCCCCTCCCCTTCATAGCTTTCCAGCAGGATGAGCCGGGCGCCGTCGGCCACCGTTACGGACACCTCGGCTGCATGGGCGCCATCCCCGCGGGAGACGAGACGCAGGGCCATGGTCCGGCGATCGCCGGGGCCAACCTCGATGCGAACCGGCGCAGCACCGTTGCCGACGACGCAAACGTCATCGGCAAGGGCGTCGAACGGGCCCGCGCCCAGACTGGCGGCGTCCAGTGGCGCGGACGGCGGCGGCGCCTCGCGGATCAGGCTCCGCAGGTCGGTCCAGCGCCAGTCCTCGTCCCGCCTGCCGGGGAGCTGTGCGGGATCGCGCGTGCGGATGGCGGCGGCGATGTTCACGCGGCCCTCGCGTACTTGTCGTAGCCTTCGCGCTCCAGCTCGAGCGCCAGTTCGGGCCCGCCCGAGGCCACGATGCGGCCACCCGCCAGGACGTGCACGCGGTCGGGTTTGATGTAATCAAGCAGCCGCTGGTAGTGGGTGATCACCAGCATGGCGCGGTCCGGCCCACGTAGGGCGTTGACCCCGTCGGCGACGATGCGCAGGGCGTCAATATCCAGGCCGGAATCCGTCTCGTCGAGGATCAGGAAGCGGGGCGAAAGCATCGCCATTTGAAGGATTTCCATCCGCTTCTTCTCACCTCCCGAGAAGCCGACGTTGAGCGCTCGCTTGAGCATCTCGAAGTCGATCTTGAGCTCAGCGGCCTTGGCCTTGGCGAGCCGCAGGAACTCGGGGGCGCTGATCTCGGCCTCGCCGCGCGCCTTGCGCTGGGCGTTAAGGGCGGTGCGGATGAAGGTGAGGGCCGGGACGCCCGGGATCTCCAGCGGATACTGGAAGGAGAGGAACAGGCCCCTGGCCGCACGCTCGTTAGGCTCAAGGTCCAGGAGGTCCTCGCCATCCAGCGTGGCCGACCCCGCCGTGACTTCGTAACCCTCGCGCCCGGTCAGGACATAGGACAGCGTCGACTTGCCGGCCCCGTTCGGCCCCATGATGGCGTGCACCTCACCAGCCGGAACTTCCAGGTCCAGACCCTTCAGGATCTCGTTGCCTTCGACGGCGGCGTGCAGGTTCGAAACAGAGAGCATTCTAGGCGATCTCGCGGACGGCGGGCTTGAGACGGGCGGAGAGGATCATCAGCCGACGCTCCCCTCGAGGCTGATGGCGACGAGCTTCTGGGCTTCGACGGCGAACTCCATCGGCAGCTCCTGCAGCACGTCCCTGACGAAGCCGTTCACCAGCAGCTGGACGGCCTCTTCCTGGGAAAGGCCCCGCTGCATGGCGTAGAACAGCTGGTCTTCCGACAGACGCGTGGTCGTCGCCTCGTGCTCGAACACCGCCTGGCCGTTGCGGGCCTCGATGTAGGGCACCGTGTGAGCGGCGCAGGATTTGCCGATCAGCAGGGAGTCGCACTGGGTGAAGTTCCGCGCGCCCTTGGCCTTGGGGTGCGCCGAGACCAGGCCGCGGTAGGTATTGGAGCTCTTTCCGGCGCTGATCCCCTTGGAGATGATCCGCGAGCGGGTGTTGGCCCCGAGGTGGATCATCTTGGTGCCGGTGTCGGCCTGCTGGCGGCCGTTGGTGATGGCGATGGAGTAGAACTCACCGACGCTGCCATTCCCGCGGAGAACGCAGGACGGGTACTTCCAGGTGATCGAGGAACCGGTCTCCACCTGCGTCCACGACACCTTGGAGCGGTCGCCCCGGCAATCGGCGCGCTTGGTGACGAAGTTGTAGATGCCGCCTTTCCCGGTTTCAGGATCGCCGGGGTACCAGTTCTGGACGGTGGAGTACTTGATCTCCGCGTCGTCCATGGCGACCAGCTCGACCACGGCGGCGTGCAGCTGGTTCTCGTCTCGCATCGGGGCCGTGCAGCCTTCGAGGTACGAGACGTAAGCGCCCTTGTCGGCGACAATCAGGGTGCGCTCGAACTGGCCGGAATTCTCGGCATTAATCCGGAAGTAGGTGGACAGCTCCATGGGGCAGCGCACGCCCGGGGGCACGTACACGAAGCTTCCGTCCGAGAAGACCGCGCTGTTCAGGCAGGCGAAGTAGTTGTCGCTCACCGGCACGACGGAGCCCAGGTACTTGCGCACCAGCTCGGGATGTTCGCGGATCGCCTCGCTCATGGAGCAGAAGATCACCCCCGCCTCGGCGAGCTCCTTCTTGAAGGTGGTGACCACCGAGACGCTGTCGAACACGGCGTCGACGGCATAGCGCGGTGCGCCCTGCACGCCTGCAAGGACCTCCTGCTCGCGCAGGGGGATGCCCAGCTTCTTGTAGGTCTCCAGCAACTCGGGATCGACCTCGTCCAGGCTCTTGGGGCCATCCTTGGCCTTGGGCGCGGCGTAGTAGTGCAGGTCCTGGTAGTCGATGCGTGGGAAGCTGACCTTGGCCCAGTCCGGCTCTTCGAGCGCGAGCCAGCGGCGGAAGGCGTCGAGCCGCCACTCCAGCATCCATTCCGGCTCGTCCTTCTTGGCCGAGATGAAGCGGACGATGTCCTCGTTCAGGCCTTTGGGCGCGAACTCCTGGTCGATGTCCGTGACGAAGCCGTGCTTGTACTTCTCAAGGCTCTGGACGTGTTCGACGGTCTGTTTGACGGCGACCATTTACGCAACTTCCTTCCGCGGGGCGCCGTGGCGGGCGACATGGCGGGCGTGAGCCTCCAGCCAGACGTCCGCGAACCGGCTCCAGTCCGCCTCGGTGGTGTTCCAGCCCGCGCTCACGCGGATGGCGCAACCGGCCAGGTCGCCCTGGTCCATGGCCAGGAGGACGTGGCTGGCCTTGACCTTGCCCGACGAGCAGGCCGAGCCGGCGCTGACCATGATCCCGGCCAGGTCCAGGGCCATGACCTGCAGCTCGGAAGACCAGCCTGGGGCGGCGACATTAAGGGTGGTGGGCAGGCGGGGAGATGACTCGCCCATGACGGTGGCGCCGGCTGCCTTGAGGCGCGCGGCGGCGGCGTCGCGCCAGGCGGCCTGACGCGTATTGTCAGCCAGGGACGCTCGCAGCACCCGGGCGGCGGCGCCCAGGCCGGCGATGCCGGGGATGTTCTCGGTGCCGGCCCGGCGGCCCCGCTCATGCCCGCCACCATGCTGGCGGCGGGTCAGTACCGCCCGAGCCCCGAACGCCAGGGCGCCGACGCCTTGCGGCGCGCCGATCTTGTGGCCGGAGAGCGCGAGGGTGTCGGCGCCAAGCGCCGCCATGTCCACCGGCATCTTGCCCAGCGCCTGGATGGCGTCCACGTGGAGCCAGCCGTCGGCCGCCCGGACGAGCTGGGCGGCTTCTATGACGGGCTGGATCACCCCGGTCTCATTGTTGGCCAGCATCAGTGCGACGAACGGTCGCCCATCGGCGGCGTCCCAGCGCGCGAGTCGTTCACCAAGCCAGCCGAGGTCCGCAACTCCATCACGGGTGACCGGCAGCAGTTCGACGGCCACGCCCGAGGCCTTGGCCGCTTCCAGCACGGTGGCGTGCTCGATCGCCGAGACCACGAGGCGGCGAGCCCCCGCGGCGACGGCGCTGTCGATAACCAGGTTGTTGGCCTCGGCTCCGCCACTGGTGAAGACCAGGTTGGCGGGCGCTGCGCCCACCAAGGCCGCCACGTCCTCGCGGGCGTGTTCCATCATCGCCCGGGCGGCGCGCCCCCAAGCGTGTATGGAGGACGCATTGCCGGTGACGCCCAGCGCGTTCACGACGGCCTCGACCGCCTCAGGTCGAACCGGCGCGGTAGCGTTGTTGTCGAGATAGACGGGCTCGTTCATGCGGCGACCTGCCCGCCACGCAGCCGGCCGCCGACCACGTCGGCCAGGCTCACCGAGGCAAGATAATCCTCGATCTGGCGGCCGAGATCGGCCCACAGATCGTGGGTGAGGCAGCGCTCACCGCGGATCATGCAGCCCTGCCCCGCCTTCTCGCAGCGGGTGGCGCGCAGCGGCTCATCTACCGCATGAACGATCTCGGCGATGGTGGTGGCGTCCGCCGGCCGCGCCAGCCGATAGCCGCCGCCAGGTCCACGGGCCGACTTCACCAGCCCCTTGCGACGCAGGCGGGCGAACAGCTGCTCCAGGTAGGAGAGCGAGATCTCCTGCCGCGCGGCAATGTCGGCGAGAGCCACCGCACGCGCGGCCTCGCCCTCGCGCCGGGCGAGGTCTGCCATGGCCATGACGGCGTAGCGGCCTTTCGTCGAGAGACGCATGAGTCTGAACCCGATGCAGTTTTCGCGCGCATCCAGAGCGGCCTGTGCTACAAGCCGCGCCTCGCGCGGGGCTTTGGAACCAGTCGCTTCCAGATGGTCGCGACTTAGGAAGACCAAGCGCCGTAGTCAAGTATTCGGGACCGACTTGAGAGGGGTCTAGATGCCAGAGGTTGTTCTGACCGGCGCCGCCGGGCGGATCGAAGGCCGTTATTCGCAGGGCAAGAGCGAGACCGCGCCGGTCGCTCTCATCCTGCACCCGCACCCGAAGGCCGGCGGCCAAATGAACAACCCTGTGGCCGTTCAGCTCTTCCACATCTTCATGAAGCGCGGCTTTTCGGTCCTGCGCTTCAACTTCCGGGGCGTGGGGCGCAGCCAGGGCGAGTTCGACGGCGGCATTGGCGAGCTCGCGGACGCGGCCACCGCCCTGGACTGGCTGCAATCCACCAATCCGGCGGCCTCCCAGTGCTGGGTGGCCGGTTATTCGTTCGGCGCCTGGATCGGCATGCAGCTGCTGATGCGCCGCCCCGAAACGGACGGCTTCATCTCGGTCTCGCCACCGACCAATGCCTACGACTTCTCCTTCCTGGCGCCCTGCCCAGCCTCCGGCCTGATCCTGCACGGTGGCAACGACACGGTGGTGCCGCCGGTCGAGGTGGAGCGCGTCGTCTCCAAGCTGCGCACCCAGAAGGGCATCGTCATCGACTACGACGTGGTCGAAGGCGCCAGCCACTTCTGGATGGAGAACCTCCCCGACGTGGAAAGCCGCGTCGGCGCCTATCTGGACAAGCGCCTCGAGGCGAACCCGGCCTGATGTCGACGTCCCCCGAGGACGCCATCCGCGCCCGACGCCGGCTGACCAACAAGCTGATCGCCGCCCACGAGGCGGCGCGGCTGCGGCCGTTCTTCGCCCCCGACGTGAAGCTGGTGGTCGGCGATGGGGCGCTGATCCTCGGTGCGGGCGAGGTCGTGGAGGCGTTCGCGGCCCAGTTCTCGGACCCGACCTTCGTCACCTATGTCCGTGAAACCGAGGCGGTGGAGCCTGACGCGGAAGGCCTGCGGGCGGCCGAAACCGGTCGCTGGACCGCCGACTGGAAGGGGCGACCTCCCATGGGCGGCCGATATCTCGCGGTCTGGCGCAAGGTCACCGGCCAGTGGGTGATCGAGAGCGAGCTGTACGTCACCCTCACCTAGAGGCGCGTCTCCACGCGCCTTTCATCCCAGACCTTGCCGTCGCGCAGGATGCGCAGCTCGGCCCGGTAGACGCCGGGCGGCCAGACGCCGGATGATCGCCGCTTGCCGACGAACTGCAACTGGTGCGCACGGGTTTGGGTGACGGGCGGCGTCGTGGCCTCGGCCAGCACCTCTCCACCCGGTCCAGTCAGGGTGAGTTGCAGGGCATCGCCGGCCAGCATCGAAATCGCGCGCATATAGGCCACCAGGACCGGCGCATCTGAGCCTGCGGCGGCGAACCGGCCGGTCTCCAGCCGGTCCATGTCCAGCGGCTCGCCGGCGAAGCCCGCGTTCAGGATGACGCCCGGCCGATAGCCGAGACTGCGCGCGGCCTCGGCGGTCCACAGCGAAGGCTGCGCCGCACAGGCGCCGGGCGCCACCGCGCCTGGGGCAAAAGGATCGGTGAGCACGCCATCATGCATGACGCTGAAATGCAGGTGCGGGAACTCGGTGAGACCGGATAGGCCGACACGGCCGATCGGCTGGCCCGCAGTCACCTGGTCGCCCGGCTTCACCTGCAGGCTGCCCTGCGCCATGTGGCAGTAGGCGCTGGTCCAACCGCTCCCGTGGTCGATCACCACCGCATTGCCGCAGCCGATGTCGTTCACCGCCGCGACGCCGACCGCCTGGACCGAGACGTCGGGCACGCCATCCCGCACCCGCAGGACCGTCCCCGGCCCTGCCGCGAGCACCGCCACGCCCCGGGCCTGTGCGGCCATATCCGGCAGGCGGATGTCCACGCCTTCGTGGCCGTCGTTCGTGGCTGCGCCGCAGCGATAGTCTAGAACCCCCGGGCCGGGATCGCGGTCCATGTAGCGCTGGATTTCGCAGTCCGTGCCGATCTGGCACGCGACCGGAACAACGAACTGCGGCCCGGCTGCGTCCTGCGCGGGCAGCGGGGTCGGGCCCTTAGTCTCTGCCCTCGGAGCCCCCTCGGGCGGGCGCGGCGCACGGGATGCGGTCGCCTCGCTATCGCAGCCGACGAGGATCAGGTTCGACAGCAGCAGGGCGGCGAAGGGCGCGGCGCGCATGAATCAGGTCTCTCGGACGGACTGACAAGCTTGCCCCGGCAGCCCAGACCAGGAAAGCGGCCGATCCTGGGCGGCCTTCAGAACCTGCGCCGGCGCGTACGCTTCAGGGCGGTGACCGCATAGGCGGCGAAGGCGGCTGACCTGCGGGCGGTGTTCGGATCGGGGGCCAGCCCGCCCACGGTTTCGCCTTCCGGCGTGGTCAGCCGCCAGGACCAGGCCTCGCCCGCGGTGCGGAGGGAGAAGCGGCAGCCGTCGGGCGTTGGGGTAAGAGGCTCGTCCATGTGGCCAAGGTCGCGGCCGGCCGTGCAGGCGGCGCCGGGGCGCGTGTGGAGTTTCGATGCAGATCAGATTGCCGCCGACGGCAGGCTGACGCGGAACGCGGCGCCGGCGCCCTCCCCGGCCAGCAGCTCGAGACGCCCGTTGCTGGCGGCCAGCAGCGAGCGGGCGATGGGCAGGCCAAGGCCCGTGCCGCCCTGCGCCCGCCGGCCGGTGAAGAACGGCTCGAACAGGCGCTCGCGGTCCGCCGCCGGCACGCCGGGGCCATCGTCCGAGACGGTGACCGTGACGGCGTCGCCCTGCACCGCCACATCCACCAGCGCCTGGCCGGCGCCCGCCTGGCGGGCGTTCTGCAACAGCACGGCCACGACCTTCTCCACCGTCTCCGCAGGAACCGCGGCCGCCGGGAGCGCCGGCGGACGGCGCACCTCCACCGCAAAACCCGGTCCTCGCTCGCCGTCAACGGCCCGTGCGATGGGCGGGACGATGTCGGCCGCGGCGCCGGGCTCTGGGATGGCCATGTCAGCCCGCGCCAGGTCCAGCAGCCGGGTCACCAACTGCGACAGGCGCTCGGCGTCGGCGGCGATGTTGTCGAGGAAGCGGCGACGCTCGGCCGGCGACATCTCGTCCAGATGGTCCTGCAACAGCTCCACAGCGCCACCGATGCCCGCCAGGGGTGTCTTGAACTCGTGGCTCACGGCGGCGGCGAAGTCGCGCAGGTAGCGGCTGCGGCGCTCGATCCTCTCGGCCATCGCCCGGAAATCCTCGTAGAGGGCGCGAATCTCCACCGCCGCCGTCGGCGGTGTTTCAGGGATCTCGCCTCCGCCGGCGGCCACCTGACGCGAAGCGGCGCTCAACTCCTCGATCGGCCGGGTGACGCCCCTCGAGACGAGGCCCGCCATCACCACCAGGATGCCCAGGATCACGCCGCCGCCGATGAGCAGCTTGCCGCGATCCTCGTACAGCCCCCGGAACAGCGCCCGGGGCGAGCGGGACAGCAGCAGCACGCCCACCACCCTATCGTCGACCACGATGGGGCGAGCGTGGTGCAGGCGCACGGCGGAGGCGCGGCTGAGCCACTCGAAGGGGTAGACCGGTTGGTAGTCGCCGTTCCGCCGGAACACCGTGCGGGGCCGCCCGGCCAGGGCCTCGCGCACCTCCGGCAGGGCTGAAAGATCGCCGCCCTGGCCCTGGCCCATGGCGACCCGGCCTTCGCCGTCGATCAGCACGACCGAAGCGAGGGTCGTCCGCGTGGTTCGCTCCACCACCGGCGCGATCTCCACCGCGGTGGCCAGGGCCGCCGCATCCACTGGTCCCGCCGCAAGGGCCGGCGCTGGGCGCTCGGGAAGCATGGGCGAGCGCGACAGGTCGATGGTGGTGGGCTCCGGCTGGAAATAGTCCGGCGGCGGATCGGCGGGCCGCGGCCTCGGTGCAGGAGCCCCGGGCCATGTGGTTGCCGCCAGGGCCGCCAGAGCGGCTCCCTGGGCCACGAGTTCCGCCTCGGTCTGGCGAACCAGGGTGTTCTCGAAGACCCGCAAAGAGATGGCCGCGATGCCGGGCATGGCGGCCGTGAACAGGAAGACCGCCAGCAGGATGTCGCGCAGCCGCAGGGCCGGCCAATGCCGCTTTAGGAGGCCCTTGGCGGCGTCGATCACGCCGGCCGGTCTCCCCGCGCGCCGCCCTGGCAGGCGCCGAGGCGGTAGCCCACGCCGGCGCGGGTCTCGACCACGTCATGAGCGCCGAGCCGAGCGAACTTGCCCCGCAGGTTGCGGATATGGCTGTCGATTGTGCGGTCGGTGATGGCGAAGCCGGGACCGTGCAGGCGGTCGATGATGGCGTCGCGGCTGAACACCCGCGTCGGCGCGCTCATCAGCACCTTCAGGATCTGCAGTTCGGTGACGGTGAGGCTGACCTCCACCCCATCCCACGCGGCGGCCCACCCCTCCGGGTCCAGCGCGAGCCGACCGTGGCGCAGGGTCCGGCCCGTCTCCGCGCCGTCGGGCGCCGCCGCCCTGGTGCGGGCCCGCCGCAGGATAGCCTGGACCCGGGCGGTCACCTCCCGCGGGCTGAACGGCTTGACTACATAGTCGTCGCCCCCGAGCTCGATCCCGAGCACGCGGTCGATCTCGTCGTCCCGTGAAGACAGGAACAGGATCGGCAGGTCGCCCTGGGCGCGCAGCCGCCGGCAGACCTCCAGCCCGTCCAGCTTGGGCATGTTGATGTCCAGGATGACGAGGTCGGGTGCCTGCCGGGCCATCTCGGCGAGGGCTGCCTCCCCATCTTCCGCCTCTCGCGCGGCGAGGCCCGCCTTTGCAAGGGCGAAGACCAGGAGTTGGCGGATATGCGGATCGTCGTCGACGACAAGGACCTCGGGCATGGCGTCCATGATCCGGGCTTCCGCGCCCCCGTCAACGCGCGCTGAAGCGCCGCCGCTGGAGGGCTCGCTGAGCTGGAAGCCGAAGGACATGGCGGGTTTCCCTGGATTTCGGCCCTGGCTAGTCGCGCCATGTCAGGCTGTGCGGGACCTGCCTTGCAAGCCCCGCCGCTTTCGTTTGCAGAAGCCGTGCAGTCCCTAGACGCCGGCCGCCGACAGCGCCTGTTCCAGGTCCGCCAGGATGTCGTCGATGTGTTCGATGCCGATCGACAGCCGCACATACCCCGGCGAGACGCCGGTGGCGGCCTGCTCCTCCGAGGTGAGCTGTGAATGGGTCGTCGACGCCGGATGGATCGCCAGGCTGCGGGCGTCGCCGATGTTGGCCACGTGATAGAACAGCTTGAGAGCGTCGATGAACCGGCGGCCGGCCTCGACCCCGCCCTCCAGTTCGAAGCCCAGAAGGCCGCCATAGCCGCCCTTTAGATAGCGGTCCGCCCGCGCCCGCGTCTCGCCCGACTGGTTGGAGGGATGTATGACCCGGGTGACGCCCCTGCGGCTGGCCAGGTGTTCGGCCACGCGCTGGCTGTTGGCGCAGTGGCGCTCCATCCGCAGCGCCAGGGTCTCGATACCCTGAAGGATCTGGAAGGCGTTGAATGGCGACAGCGCCGCGCCCAGGTCGCGCAGCAGGATGACCCTCGCCCGCAGGATATAGGCGATGGGGCCCAGGGGCTTCACCGCCTGGGTCCAGACCGCGCCGTGGTAAGACGGGTCCGGCGTGTTCAGCAGCGGCTGGCGCTCTGGGTTCGCTTCCCAGTCGAAGGCGCCGCCATCGACGATCAGGCCGCCGATCGAGGTGCCATGCCCGCCGAGGTACTTGGTGGCCGAATAGACCACCACCGCTGCGCCATGCTCCAGCGGCCGGCACAGGAACGGCGCCGCCGTGTTGTCCATGATCAGCGGGATGCCCTGTTCGCGGCCGATAGCGGCCACCTCCGTGATGGGGAACACCTCCAGCTTCGGATTCGGCAGGGTCTCGCCGTAGTAGGCGCGCGTCCGCTCGTCCGTGGCGCGGCGGAAATTCTCCGGGTCCGACGGATCGACGAAGCGGACCTCGATGCCCTGATCCTTCAGGGTGTTGGCGAAGAGGTTCCAGGTGCCGCCGTAAAGGGCGGTGGAGCTGACGATGTTGTCACCGGCCCGCGCCAGGTTCTGGATCGCAAAGGCCGAGGCGGCCTGGCCCGAAGCGACTGCCAGCGCGCCCACGCCGCCTTCGAGGGCGGCGACGCGCTTCTCCAGCACGTCCGTCGTCGGGTTCATGATCCGCGTGTAGATGTTGCCCAGTTCCTGGAGGGCGAACAGGGACGCGGCGTGGTCGGCGTCGCGGAACTGGTAGGAGGTGGTCTGATGGATCGGCACGGCCACCGAACCGGTGGTGGGGTCGGCTCGCCAGCCGGCGTGCACGACCAGGGTCTCGGGCCGCAGATTCTGCTCAGACATGATGGCTCCTACGCATACCAGCGACCCCACGCGGGTCGCTGGTCTTCTCTAGAACAGAAGCGTCAGGAGGTCAGCTCCAGGCCTTTGAGGTCTCCCTCCGCGCGCCAGGTTTCGAGGACCTTGGTGAAGGCCACCGGGCCGGCGCCGTAGGAGCTGTTCTTCTTGTTCATCAGCTCCACCTTGCCCTCGTTGTTGTAGTAGCCCGGGGTGCATTCCTTCAGGAATTGCTCGCGCATCACCGACAGCTTCACGATGGTGTCGACCCACGCATCCTGCGCGTCCTGGCTGGGCTCCACCGTGCGGGCCTGCCGGTCCTCGGCGTTCCGGATGATGTAGGCGATGTGCTTCACCTGCTCGTTGAGCATGTGCGGGAAATTGGCCGAGAAGCCAGACTGCACGTTCGAGACGATGAAGCAGTTCGGAAAGCCCCGGCTGAGCAGCCCGTGCAGCGTCTCGACACCGTTCTTCCAGGCCTCGGTCAAAGTCCGTCCGCCGCGTCCATGGACTTCATAGCCTGAGCGGCGGGTGTAGTCCGTGCCGACCTCGAACCCGGTGGCGTAGATCAGGCAGTCGATCTCGTACTCGCGCCCCGCGGCGATGATCGATCGCTCCGTGATCCGTTCCACGCCGCGCCCTTGTGTATCCACGAGATGCACATTCGGCCGGTTGAACGTGGCCAGGTACTCGTCGTGGAAGCACGGCCGTTTGCAAAACTGGTTGTACCAGGGCTTAAGCGCCTCGGCGGTCGCCTGGTCCTTGACGATCGCATCCACCCGGGCGCGCACCTGCTCCATCTTCTTGAAGTCGGCCAGTTGCATCAGGGCCGCGGGGTCCTGCACGGGCTCCCCGGCCTCGGCCTTGCGGCGCGCCAGCAGCAGGATGTTGCCGATGATGTCGGTCCACCCGTCGTTGACCAGGTCCTCGTCGGCGAAGCCGCCCGAGACGAGGATGTTGAAGTTGTCCATGCGGTGCTGCTGCCAACCGGGCGGCAGGCTCTTGGCCCACTCCGCGTCCGTCGGCCGGTTGTTGCGGACATCGATGGACGACGGCGTCCGCTGGAAGACGTAGAGTTCCTTGGCCCACTCGCCGAGGTGCGGCACGCATTGCACCGCGGTCGCGCCGGTGCCGATGATCCCCACCCGCTTGTCCTTCAGCCGGGCGAGGCCGCCGTTGGAGTCGCCGCCGGTGTAGCCGTAGTCCCACCGGCTGGTGTGGAAGGAATGTCCCTTGAAGGTCTCCACGCCGGGGATGCCCGGCAGCTTGGGTCGGTGCAGCGGCCCATTGGCCATGACCACGAACCGCGCCTTCATGGCGTCTTCGCGGTTCGTGCGGATCACCCAGCGGGCGACGTCGTCGTCCCAGGAGAGGTCGGTCACCTCGGTTTGGAAGACGGCGTTGCGATAAAGGTCGAACTTCTCCCCGATGGCCCGACTGTGGCGGAGAATCTCCGGGGCCCGGGAGTACTTCTCCACGGGCATGTAGCCCACCTCCTCCAGCAGCGGCAGGTAGATGTAGCTCTCGATGTCGCAGGCCGCGCCCGGATAGCGGTTCCAGTACCAGGTGCCCCCGAAATCGCCGCCCTTCTCGATAATGCGGATGTCGTCGATCCCCTGCTCGCGCAGCCGGGCGCCCGCCAGCAGCCCGCCGAAGCCGCCGCCGACCACCACCACCTCGACCTCATCGGTCAGCGGGGGGCGGCTGAAGCCGGGCTCCACATAGGGATCTTCGAGATAGTGGGCGAAGCGCCCCGCCATCTCGACATATTGCGCGTTGGCGTCAGCCCGTAGCCGCCTGTCGCGTTCCTCGCGGTACTTCCGGGCGAGCGCACCCGGATCGAAGCCCAGGTCGTCGACCATGCTGGCGTCATCGGCCATGGCGTACCTCCCGCCTTGTTATCAGCGGGCAGCGTGCCGAACGATCGTTTGACCGGCAAGGGTGACGTGGAGTGAAGGCGTTGCGTTTGGCTCCCCCAGGCGGACCCAGGGGAGCCAGGACGGTCAGTTCCCGCCGCTGGACAGGAAGTCGAGGGCGGTCAGCACCTGGGCGCGGACACCGACCTCCATGGCCCCTTCATCGACCACGTCGAAGAAGGGTGAGTGGTTGACCCCGGGCGGGTTGCCGATGGTCAGGTCGTAGAACAGGCCAGGGACCTTCTGCTGGTAGTACGAGAAGTCCTCGGCGCCGGTGATGTAGTCGATGTCGTCCTTGATCCGGCCGCCGGCGGCGCGGGCCAGCGTCGGCTTCATCCTGGCGGTGAGCGCGGGGTCGTTGGTGGTGACCGGGTTGGGCGTGCCCCACTCGATCTGGCCCTTGCCGCCATACCGGGCGGCAATGCTCTCAACTGTCGCCTCTGCCTTGGCCATGATCTGCTTGCGCAACTCCGGGTCGAAGGTGCGCAGGGTCCCGGCCAGGGTGAAGTCGTCCGGAATGATGTTGTAGCGGACGCCCCCATGCACGGTGGCCACCGTCAGGATGGTGGGCGTGCGCGTCACGTTGATCTGGCGCGCAGCAAGCTGGTTGAAGGCCAGCACGATCTCGGCCTGCATCGAGGCGATGTCGATCCCGCTCCAGGGATTGGCGCCGTGGGTCTGCTTGCCCTTCAGCTTGATCTCGTAACGGTCAGACGCGGCCATCATCGGGCCGGGCCGCCACAGCAGCTGGCCCGGATCGCCCGGCACCACATGCAGGCCGAAGATCGCGTCGACCTTTGGGTTCTCGAGCACGCCCTGCTTGACCATCAAGGGGGCGCCACCCTCCTCTCCAGCGGGCGGGCCTTCCTCGGCCGGCTGGAAGACGAAGACCACCGTGCCCGGGATCTGCTCGCGCATGCCGGCCAGGATCTCGGCCGCGCCCATGAGGATCGCCACGTGCGCATCATGGCCGCAGGCGTGCATGACGCCCGTCTCCTGGCCGTTGAAGGTGGTGCGCACCTTGGAGGCGAACGGCAGGCCGGTCTGCTCGGTCACCGGCAGGCCATCCATGTCGGCGCGGAGCGCCACCACCGGCCCGGGCTTGCCTCCCTTCAGCACACCGACCACGCCGGTCTTGGCGACACCCGTGCGGACCTCGATGCCAAGCTTCTTCAGGTGGTCCGCCACCAGCTTGGCCGTCCGCACCTCCTGGTTTCCGAGTTCCGGATGCTGGTGGATGTCGCGCCGCCAGGCGACGACCTTGGGCTGGACCTTCTGGGCTGCGGCGAAGACGGCGGCGTCATACGGTCCGGCCGCCTCCTGGGCCCGCGCCGGCACGCCAGCGGTCAGCGCCAGCGCCATAGCTGCGCCTGCAATCCAGTAAGCTCTCATGCCTTCCCCCTCATTTTCCTCAGAATTCTACGATGCGCCCGCCCGTGATCGGCTGGTCCACGCCCGTGGTGCCTGGAAACGAGATCGGCAGGCCTCGCGCCGTTCGGGCCGCCAGATAGGCGAAGGCTTCGGCCTCGATGGCGTCACCGCGCCACCCGTGGTCTTCCGCCGAGGTGACAGGCGCCGGAAGGCGCTCCGCCAGCGCCCGCATGATCTCGGGATTGTGTCGGCCGCCCCCGGTGACGATCACCCCGCTGGGCGTCGCTCCCATCAGCTCGAACCCGCGTTTCACGGCCTCTGCGGTGAAGGCCACCAGGGTCGCCGCCGCGTCCTCGAGCGACAGCCGGTCCAACGGCTCCATCGAGAAGTCGTAGCGGTCGAGCGATTTGGGCGGCGGCGCCTCGAAATAGGGGTGGGCGAGCAACGCCCGCACCACGGCCTCGTCAGAACGGCCTACGCTGGCGTAACGGCCGCCGGCGTCATACCGACCCGCCCCCCGCGCCTGCACCAGCAGGTCGATCATGCCGTTGCCGGGACCTGTGTCGAAGGCGGCGATCTCGTTCCCGCCGTTCCAGAAGGTGACATTAGCCACGCCCCCCACGTTCAGCACCGCCAAGGGAGCCTGGAGGCCTGAGGCCTGCGCCCGCGCCAGGTGATAGACGGGCGCCAAGGGCGCGCCTTCGCCGCCGGAGGCGACATCCGCCGTGCGGAAGTCATGCGCCACCGGCCGTCCAGTAAGCTTGGCCAGCAGGGCCGCGTCTCCCAACTGCACCGTGCGCCCCACCTGCCCCGGCTTGGGCCGCTCATGCAGCACCGTCTGACCGTGCATGCCCAAGAGGTCGAGGTCGTCCCAGGTGAGACCGTGCTCCGCGATGAATGATTGGGCGGCGGCGAAGTGCTCCCGCGCCACCACCTCCCGCGCCTGTGCGAAGATGGCGGGTTCAGGCTCCCCCCGCGCCCACTTCAGGGCCTGATGAGTCGCGTCCAGCAGGAGGTCCCGGGTGGCGTCGGTCAGCTTGCGCTCGCCGGCCGGCCCAAAGGCCTGGATCGCCTCGCCGTCAGTCTCCAGCACCGCCATGTCGACGGCGTCGAGGGAGGTCCCCGTCATGAATCCCAGCACGCGCATTCAGCTTGACTGCCACGCCCGCTCGCCCGTAGCTAGCCGCATGATCGGATCGCGCCCCCTGACCGGCCGCTATTACCGCCTGCCCTAGCGCAGGCCCGATCGTTCGCGCCTGCCCTCTCCGGCCGGCGCCCCTTCCAGAGACAGCAGGACGCCGGCCCTTCCCCAAAGGAGCCCGCCATGTCCCTCGAAATCCGCGCCTCCGACGTGCTAGAGCCCGGCCACCAAAGTCCTGCGAGTCCCCCCATGTCCGAGCCCGCCTTCAAGTCCGAGTTCCTGAAGACACTGCAGGCCCGCGGCTACATCCACCAGATCAGCCATCCCGAGGAACTCGACGAGGCCGCCGCCAAGGGCGTCGTGCCCGCCTACATCGGGTTCGACGCCACCGCCACATCGCTGCACGTCGGCAGCCTGATCCAGATCATGATGCTGCGCCGGTTGCAGCAGGCCGGGCACAAGCCCGTCGTGCTGATGGGCGGCGGCACCACCAAGGTGGGCGACCCCAGCTTCAAGGACACTCAGCGCCCGTTCTTAACGGACGAGAAGATCGCCGAGAACCTGGCGGGCATCCGCACCGTCTTCGAGAAGTTCCTGACCTTCGGCGACGGGCCCACCGACGCAGTGATGGTCAACAACGATGATTGGCTATCGAAGCTCGGCTACCTTGAGTTCCTGCGTGAGTTCGGCCCGCACTTCACCGTCAACCGCATGCTGACGTTCGATTCCGTCCGCCTGCGACTCGAGCGCGAGCAGCCGCTGACCTTCCTCGAATTCAACTACATGCTGATGCAGGCCGTCGATTTCCGGCATCTCAACCGGACCATGGGCGTGCAGCTGCAGATGGGTGGCTCCGACCAGTGGGGCAACATCATCAATGGCGTGGAGCTGGTCCGGCGGATGGACCAGAAGGCGGCGTTCGCCCTCACCACTCCGCTGCTCACCACCGCCTCGGGCGCCAAGATGGGCAAGACCGCCCAGGGCGCCGTGTGGCTCAACGCCGATCTGCTCAGCCCCTACGACTACTGGCAGTTCTGGCGCAACACCGAGGACGCCGACGTTGGCCGCTTCCTGCGCCTGTTCACCGATCTGCCGCTCGACGAGATCGTCCGGCTGGAGGCTCTCCAGGGCGCCGAGATCAATGAGGCCAAGAAGGTCCTAGCCAACGAAGCCACCCGGATGCTGCACGGCTCCGAGGCCACACAGGCCGCAGAGGCCGCGGCGCGGGCCGCGTTCGAGGAAGGCCGCCTGTCCGGCGACCTGCCGACCCATGAGGTGAACCGCGCCGACCTCGAGGCCGGGATCGCCCTGGCGGCCCTGGCGGCTGACGCCGGGCTTGCGTCCTCCCGGGGCGAGGCCCGTCGGCTCGCGCAAGGTGGCGGCCTTCGGCTCAACGACCAGCAGGTCACCGATGGCGCCAGGATCGTGACAGCCGCGGACCTCGTCGATGGCGTGGCGAAGCTGGCTGCCGGCAAGAAGAAGATCGTGCTGGTGAAGCCGGTCTGAGGAGCGACGAGATGGCGGACCTGACCGAAGGCGCTGCTGCGCCGGACTTCGAACTCGACACGGCGGATGGCGTGGTCCGCCTCTCGGACTTCGCCGGCAAGACGCTGGTGCTCTATTTCTATCCCAAGGACGACACGAGCGGCTGTACGCGCGAGGCGCAGGACTTCACGGCGCTCTCCGCCGACTTCGCGAAGGCGGGAGCGACTGTCCTCGGCGTTTCGAAGGACAGCGTGAAGTCGCATCAGAAGTTCGCGACCAAGCACAGCCTAGGCATCATCCTGGGTTCGGATCCGGACGGGGCGGTGATCGAACGCTACGGCTCCTGGGTGGAGAAGACCCTCTACGGCCGCACCTACATGGGCATCGATCGATCCACCTTCCTGATCCGGGACGGCAAGATCGTGCGGATCTGGCGCAAGGTGCGGGTGCCGAACCACGCGCAGCAGGTGCTGGAGGCGGCGCAGGCGCTCTGACGCTGCTGTGGCCGATTTGCCGCGGTGGTGAACATCCGCGCTCCACCCGCTGGACGAAACTGAATCGGCGCCGCAGCCTGCGGCTACGCGCCGCTTTCCGTTAATTTTACGTCAAGACGGCTTGCCTCCCCTCAAATTTTGCCCGTAGATCGCCTTCGTCTCTTGGGGCGGGGGCTTTGCAGCGAAACACATGACACGCTTGGCGCGACTTCGTGATTCGCTCGATGAGCTGTTTCCGGAGCGGCACCTCTACGTCCGTTCCGGCGGGGCCATGAAGGCCTTCACCCTCTCCTCTTCCAAACAGATGGCCATCGCAGGCGTGGTCGCCGGAGGCGCGCTGTGGATGGGCGTGTGCACTGCGGCGATGCTGGTGAACCTGCTCTCGGCCTCGGCCACCGACCGCGAGATCGCCCAGCTGAAGGCGCAGTCCGAGCGCTATGTGGCCGACCGCCAGGCGCGGCTGGACAGCGCCCTCGCCCGGCTGGACGCGGCGTCCGGCTCCAACGCCGACGTCGCCGCGGCTATGGAGAAGCGGCACGCGGCCCTGGCCCTGCTGCTTACGGACCTGAAGGCCGCGCCGGGCGCCGCCGACGCCCTGACTCCGGCCATCAACAAGGCCCTCGCCCACGAAGCCGCCAGTCCCACCCGCCGGGTGGAGATGGTGCGGATGGGCCAGGAGCAGCTTCTGGATGCGGCCGACAGCTTCTCCAGGAGCCGGGCCGACCGCTTGCGGCTCGCGTTCCGCATGGCCGGTCTGACGCCCTCGGCCTTCGTTCCCAAGAGCGGCTCCCTGGGCGGTCCCCTGATCGAATCCAAGGACCCGCGCGCCCTGGCCGCCGTGCTGGACGTGGACGAGGACTTCGCCGTGCGGATCCAGCGCGCCGCGCAGGGAGTCTCGGAGGCCCGGGCCCTCGCCGACGCCGTCCAGAACCTGCCCCTGGCGCGGCCCACGACGAACGCCGCCCAGAGCAGCGGGTTCGGCGTGCGCTTCGACCCGTTCACCCGCCGGCCGGCCTTCCACTCGGGCCTGGACTTCGCTGGCGGCCACGCCACCCCGATCCAGGCCACCGGGCCGGGCGTGGTCTCGTTCACCGGCCAGCGTCCCGGCTACGGCAAGACCGTCGAGATCGACCACGGCCGGGGCCTGAAGACCCGCTACGCCCACCTGTCCGGCATCGCCGTCCGGCCGGGCGAGCGCGTGGCCCTGGGACAGAGGATCGGGGCCATGGGCTCGACCGGCCGCTCGACTGGGACCCACCTTCACTATGAGGTATGGGTGAACGGCCGGGCCCAGAACCCGGGCCGCTTCCTGAAGGCCGGTCAGTATGTTCAGCAAGGCGACTAAGGCTTCCGAACCCGCCGCCGCCGGCGCCCAGTCCCGTAAGACCGCAGTCGCGTCCCTGATCGCCGCCGAGGTGGCGATCCGCGGCGACATCGTCACCGCGGGCGACGTCCATCTGGACGGAGGCGTCGAGGGCGACATCGCCGCCGGACGACTGACCCTGGGCGAGACCGGCTGGGTCCAGGGCGCGGTGAGCGCCGAGGCAGTCGAGATCCGCGGCCGGGTGACCGGTTCGATCACGGCCCGCCAGGTGAAGCTCTGCGCCTCGGCCCGGGTGGACGGGGACATCCGCCACGCCGAGCTGTCGATCGAGGCCGGCGCCCACTTCGAGGGGCGCAGCCTGGTTCTGGCCCCCGCCGCGGCCGCCGAACCCCTGCTGATCGCCGAGGCGGCGGAGTAGCCCCTTAGGCCGCGGCGTCCCGGGTCGCCCCGACCCGCTGGGCCAGGGCCGCGCCCATGAACTGGTCGAGGTCGCCGTCCAGCACGCCCGCGGTGTCCGAGGTCTCCACCTCGGTCCGCAGATCCTTCACCATCTGGTACGGCTGGAGGACGTAGCTGCGGATCTGGTGGCCCCAGCCGATGTCGGTCTTCTGGTCCTCGATGGCCGCCTGGGCGGCCTCGCGCTTCTCCAGCTCCAGCTCGTAGAGACGGGCGCGCAGCATCTTCCAGGCCTGTTCGCGGTTCTGGTGCTGCGAGCGCTGGGTCTGGCAGGCCACGGCGATGCCGGTGGGGATGTGCGTCAGGCGCACGGCCGAGTCGGTCTTGTTGACGTGCTGGCCGCCCGCGCCGGAGGCGCGGTAGGTGTCGGTGCGCACGTCGGCCGGGTTGATCTCGATCTCGATGTTGTCGTCGATGACCGGATAGACCCACACCGAGGCGAAGGAGGTGTGCCGGCGGGCGCTGGAGTCATAGGGGCTGATGCGCACCAGGCGGTGCACCCCGGCCTCGGTCTTCAGCCAGCCGTAGGCGTTGGTCCCCTTCACCTGCAGGGTCGCCGACTTGATGCCGGCCTGTTCGCCCGACGTCTCCTCGATGATGTCGACGCTCATGCCGTGGGCGGTGGCCCAGCGGGTGTACATGCGCAGGAGCATGCCGGCCCAGTCGTTGGACTCGGTGCCGCCGGCGCCGGAGTTGATCTCCACGTAGGCGTCGTTGCCGTCGGCCTCGCCCGAGAGCAGCGCCTCGAGTTCGGCGCGGACCGCCCGTTCCTTGATCTCGCGAAGCTGGGCGCGGGCCTCGTCGAGGGAGGCCTCGTCGCCCTCCTCGTCCGCCAGTTCGGCATAGCCGAGGGCGTCGGCGAGGTCGCGTTCGAGCGCGCGCACCGCCTCGACCTGGCCGGCCAGGCGGGAGCGTTCACGGGAGACGGCCTGGGCCTCGTCGGGATTGTTCCAGAGGGTCGGATCCTCGACCCGGGCGTTCAGCTCATCGAGCTTTCGGAGCGCTGGCTCCCAGTCAAAGACGCCTCCTGAGCAGTTCAACCGACTGCTCGATGTCGGCCTTGGCGGCCTCGACATCCAATCTCATGGGACACTCCAGATCTCAGGCCGGCCGAGATAGTCCGCGCCGGACCTCACGACAAGGCGGGCGTTCAGAAAAGGCCGGGGTTCAGAACAGATCGAACAGGTCGTCCTGCTTCTTGGGCGGCGGCGGGGCGACGGCGGCCCCGGCGTTCGGAGCGCCGGTGAGCCCGTCCTGCCAGACCTTGTTGTAGGGCTGCGGCCCCTGGGGCATGCCGGCGGCGCCCACGGGGGCCTGGGCGGCCTGGGGTTCGGTGCCCGGTCGGAAGGCCTCGCGGATGCCGCGCACCATGGCGAACTTGGCGTTGGTGGGCGCCTTGAACGGCGTCGACGGCTGGTCCTTGAGGGCCTCTTCCATGAACTCGGTGAAGATCGGCACGGCCGATCGGCTGCCGGTCTCGCCCTCGCCCAGGCTGCGGTTGTCGTCGAAGCCGATGAAGACGCCGACCACCATGTTCGGCGAGAAGCCCATGAACCAGGCCGAGCGGTAGTCGTTGGTGGTGCCGGTCTTGCCGCCGAGGGGCTTGCCGACGCGGGAGGCGTAGGTGGCCGTGCCGCGCTGGACCACGCCCTCGAGCATGGAGGTGATCTGGTAGGCGGTGATGGGGTCCATCACCTGGGCGCCGCTGCGGGGGATGCGCGGGCTCTCGGCGCCCGAGAAGCCGGCGTCGCAGCGGGGGCATTCGCGCCGGTCGGCCCGGTAGATGACCCGGCCGTTGCGGTCCTCCACCAGCTCGATCAGGTGCGGCTCCACCTTGCGGCCGCCGTTGAGGAACGAGGAATAGGCCCCCGCCATGCGGAAGACGGTGGTCTCGCCCGACCCCAGGGCCATGGCCAGGACCTTGTCCATCTTGCCGGTGACGCCCATCCGGACGGCCAGGTCGCTGATCTTGGTCATGCCGACGCCCTGGGCGAGGCGCACGGTCATGGTGTTGCGCGACAGCTCAAGGCCGCGCCGCAGGGTGAGCGCGCCGAAGTAGTCGCGGTTGTAGTTCTCGGGGCTCCAGGCCTGGCCGTTGGCGCCGCGCAGGGTGATCGGCGCGTCGAGCACGGTGCTGGCGGGCGTGTAGCCGCTCTCCAGCGCTGCGGCGTAGACGATCGGCTTGAAGGCCGAGCCGGGCTGACGATAGGCCTGGGTGGCCCGGTTGAAGCTGGACAGGGAGAACGAGTAGCCGCCGACCATGGCCAGCACCCGGCCGGAGTTGGGCTCCATCACCACCATGGCCCCGTTCACCGCCGGCACCTGCTTGAGCCGGTAGCCCGGGCCGTTCTCGTTGGGGGCGACGAAGATCAGGTCGCCGGTGCCGATGCCCTTGCCGCGGCGGGCCCAGGCGACGTCCTCGCCGGCCAGGGCCCCCTCGTCGCCCTCGATGGTGCGGACCTGAACGGAGCCGCCAGCGACGCTGGTCACCACCGCCTGACGCCAGGAGCGGCGCTCGGCCGGGCGGGCCTGCTTCTTGGCCTCGGCCTCCCAGCCGGCCAGGGTCGTGACATGCCCCCAGGCGCCCCGCCAGCCGTGGCGGCGGTCATAGGTCTCGAGCCCGTTCATCAGCGCCAGACGCGCGGCGCTCTGCAGACGGGGATCGAGGGTGGTGCGCACATAGTAGCCGCCGGCGTTCAGGCGCTCGTCGCCGAGCTCCTCCATGCCGAGGGCGCGACGGCGCACCTCCTCCACGAAATAGTCGGCGTCCCGGTACTGGGCGCGGGTGGGCGCCGCCTGAACCTTGAGGTCCTCGGCCTGGGCGGCCCGCGCTTCGGCCCGGCTGACCATGCCCAGGTCAGCCATCTGGTCCAGCACCCAGTTGCGGCGGGCGATGGCCTGCCGCTTGCGGCGGATCGGATGGTAGTTGTCGGGCCCCTTGGGCAGGGAGGCCAGGTAGGCGCTTTCGGCCAGGGTGAGTTCGCTGACCGACTTGCCGAAGTAGTTGTAGGCGGCCGCGCCCACGCCGTACGAGCGGTAGCCCAGCCAGATCTCGTTCAGATAGAGCTCGAGGATCCGCTCCTTCGTCAGGGTGCTCTCGAGCTGCGAGGCCAGAATCGCCTCCTTCAGCTTGCGGCCGATGGTGGCGTCGCTGGTCAGCAGGATGTTCTTGGCCACCTGCTGCGTGATGGTGGAGCCGCCCTCGAGCCGCCGGCCCTGGATCAGGTTGCGGACGTTCTTGGCCATGGCCCGGCCAAGGCCGCTGAAATCCACGCCGCGGTGGCGGAAGAAACCGTGATCCTCGGCGGCCAGGAAGGCCTGGGCGGTCTGTTTGGGGATCGCCTCATAGGGCACGAAGATGCGCCGCTCGCGGGAGAACTCCCCGATCAGGGTGCCGTCCCAGGCATAGGCGCGGGTGGCGGTGGGCGGATGATAGTCCACCAGTTCGCCGGCGTCGGGCATGTCGTGGAACAGCCAGGCCGCGTAAATCGCCACGCAGAAGGCGGCGACGG
Source organism: Pseudomonadota bacterium (assembly GCA_023412655.1). Taxonomy (GTDB): domain Bacteria; phylum Pseudomonadota; class Alphaproteobacteria; order Caulobacterales; family Caulobacteraceae; genus Phenylobacterium. The sequence continues at coordinate 57,216 of JAEYNH010000072.1, forward strand.
CGACGAGACCGAGGAAGATCACGGCGGCCACGGCAAGCCCACGCCGGGGCGTCGCCGTCTCGGGTCCAGCCTGTCCTTCGGGGGGATTCAAGTCAGAGTCGCTCCGAGGCGCGGGGGCGCCGCCAAGAGGGTCGGGTCTAAACTGTGTCGAGCCGGGCGCCAACGGGATCAACGGTCGCCCGCGTCAGCGAGACGCGTGCGCTGGCGCCGCAGGCGCCCTTCCCGTCCCGAGACGAGGTGAGGAAGGGATCACGGAATACACGCACGGCACGGAAAGCGGCGGCGCCGTCCGTGTCTTCCGTGTGGTCCGGGGGTTTGATCCTTGGGTAGGCCGCTTCGCGGGGGGCGCTAGCCGGAGCCCTGCCAGGCGGGCTCGCCCGCCGGCTCCGGTGACGGGGCGGCGGGCGTGGTGCGGCGCACGGCGCCGTCGGGGGCGATGGTGAAGCCCAGGCGGGTCAGCACCCGGCCCACCTGGTCGGCAAGGTCGTCGGTGAACAGGGTCCCGGAGGCGACCTCCTCATGGACGGCGTCGTCGATGAGGTCGTCGAACGCCTC
>JAEYNH010000078.1 GCA_023412655.1 Pseudomonadota bacterium
CACCCGGACGATCAGGCCCTCTTCGCCGGCGTAGGTGATCCATCCGTTCGCCCGGTTGCGCCGGCGGGTGTGGAGTTCGATCCCCAGCACGCCCACTGGCGCGTCCTTGACCAGCCATGCGCCGGCCGGGTCGGGGGCGTGCGCGGCGATCGCCAGGGTCCACGGATCGGGACTGCCCACAAAGCCCTCTCCGCCGGTGAGCAGTGTGGCCGTTGGCGCGCCGGCGCCATCCACCGTCGCGGCGACCACGAAGGGCAGGCGGGTGAAGAACTCCCGGTGCTGGTCCGGCATGAAGTCGCGCACGCCCCCGCTGGCCGGGGTGCGTTCCCCCCCCGCGAGCGCTTGCGCGCGCCGCTCGCCCACATGCCAGGGCCCCTGGCCGGATGCGCCGTCCATGGCTCAGTTCCGCGCCAGGCTCGGCATCGGCGTCACGCCCGGCGTGGCTTCGAGCCGGGCGATCCAGGCCTGCACCGCGGGATAGCCGTCCAGGGGCACGCCGCCCTCGGGAGCGCAGGCCACGTAGGGATAACAGGCGATGTCCGCCAGGGTGAGGCCGTGTCCCACCAGCCAGGGGGCGGCGGTCAGGCGCAGTTCCATCACCCCCAGCAGCCGCTTCGCCATGGCCTGGGCGCCCTCCAGGTCGCCGGGAACGCCGAGCAGCTTGATCAGCCGCGCCATCCCCGGGCCGAACCGGACCTCGCCCGCCGCCAGCGAGAACCAGCGCTGGGTCTCGGCCGCGCCGATCGGGTCCTCGGGCAGCCACGGCCCGTCGGGATCGTACTGCCGGGCCAGATAGACCAGGATGGCGTTGGAGTCGGTCAGCACCAGGTCCCCATCCTCCAGCACCGGGATCTGGCGCAGGGGATTGAGCCTGCCGAACGCCTCGCTGGACCAGGTCTCCCGGGGCGCGTGGACATAGTCGAACGGCAAGCCCAGCAGACGCAGGAACAGCTCGACCTTGTGGGTGTGGCCCGACAGCGGCACGCCGTGCAGGCGTATCCTCTCGCTCATGGCGGCTCCTTCCGGCTTGGGTCGCGAAGCCTAGGCGTTGCGCAACAAGGCCAGAATACGCCAAATCCCAAAATCAGAATTGCGCGATACGGAACAATGGACCGGCTGGACGAACTCGCCGTCTTCCTCGCGGTGCTGGAGACCGGCAGCCTCGCTGGCGCGGCCCGGCGGCTGCGCCGTTCGCCGGCGGCCGTCACCCGCACCCTGGCGTCGCTTGAGACCCGGGTCGGCGCCCGGCTGATCGAGCGCACCACCCGCAGCCTGGCGGTCACCGAGGTGGGCCGCCATGTGGCCGAGGACGCCCGCCGGACCCTGGCCGCCTACCAGGTGACGGTCGAGCGCGAGGAGACCGGGCGGCTCGGCGGCCATCTGCGGCTCAGCGCGCCGGTGGAGTTCGGCCGTCGGCATGTGGCGCCGGTGGTCAGCCGCTTCCTCAACGCTCACCCGGCGGTGACCGCCGAGCTGGTGCTCAACGACCGCAACCTCGACCTGGTGGACGAAGGGCTCGACCTGGCCGTGCGGATCGGCCGGCTGGCGGACTCCGGCCTGGTCGTCCGCAAGCTTGGCGAGGTGCGGCGGATGATCGTGGCGGCGCCGGCCTATCTCGACCGCTGCGGCGCGCCCCGGGCGCCGGCCGACCTTGCCGGTCACGAGATCATCTTCGGCAGCACCGTGGCCGGGCCCACCGAATGGCGTTTCGAGGGGCCGCGCGGGCCGGTCTCCGTGCGCCTGCGGCCGCGGCTGATGATCAACGCCATGGAGCCGGTGATCGGCGCCGTGGTCGCCGGCAAGGGGATCACCCGGGCGCTGTCCTACCAGGTGGCCGGGGAGATCGCCGATGGGCGGCTGGTCCGGCTGCTGGCCGAGTTCGAGCCCGCGCCCCTGCCGGTCCAGGTGGTGACGCCCAGCGCCCGGCTGACGCCGCCGCGGGTGCGGGCCTTCCTGGACTTCGCCGTGGCCGAGCTGACCGCGCTGGACGTGCTCCGCCCCGACTGACGCATCGGCCCCGGTTTCCAGCGCCGGCTGACCTCGCGTCACGGTTTCCAAGCCCCGGACCCGGCGCCATCCTCGGCCGATCATCATGAAGCCGGAGGACGCCATGACCCTGCATACGCCGCTCTGTGACCTGCTGGGCGTCCGCCATCCGGTCATGCTCGCCGGCATGGGCGGGGTCTCCTACGCCGAGCTGGCTGCGGCGGTGTCCAACGCCGGCGGCTACGGTGTGCTGGGCATGGCGGGCAAGGGCCCGGACTTCATCCGCGAACAGATGCGCCAGGTGCGCCAGCTCACGGACAAGCCGTTTGGCGTCGACCTGCTGGCCGCCAGCCCCGAGAGCCTCACCGCCTCGGTGGACGTGATCATCGAGGAGGGCGCCTCCTCGTTCGTCGCCGGCCTCGGCGTGCCCATGCCGATCCTGGAGAAGCTGAAGAAGGCGGGCCTCAAGGTCATGGTGGTCTGCGGGGCGGTGAAGCACGCAGTGAAGGCCGAGCAGGCCGGGTGCGACGCGGTGATCTGCCAGGGGGGCGAGGGCGGCGGCCACACCGGCCTCGTCGGCACCATGCCTCTGGTGGCCCAGGCGGTGGAGGCGGTGAAGGTTCCGGTGGTCGCCGCCGGCGGTCTGTATGACGGCCGGGGCCTGGCCGCCGCGCTGAGCCTGGGCGCCGTGGGGGTCTGGATGGGCACCCGGTTCATCGCGTCGAAGGAGGCGCACGCCGGCCAGATGTACCGCGACACCATCGTCGCCGCCTCGGACGAGGACACCGTCCGCACCCGGTGCTACTCGGGCAAGCCCATGCGGGTGAAGAAGAACCCCTACGTGGAGGACTGGGAAAGCCGGCCGGCCGAGATCCAGCCCTTCCCGGCCCAGGCCATGGTCTCCTACCAGAACGGGGTCATGGGCGGCATCGGCGGCCAGACCGAAGGCCTCGAGGCCGACCGCTCGTGCTTCGCCATGGGCCAGTCGGCGGGTGGGGTGCGCGACGTGCGCCCGGCCGGCGAGATCGTCGCCGCCATCGTGGCCGAGGCCGAGGCGGCCATCGACCGCGTGGCCGCCCTCCGCGGGCGGGTGCTGGCGCCGGCCTGAAAGTGGGCGTGAAGCTCGGCGCTTACGGGGCGATCGCCAGATAGGCGTTCGGATCGCGCGCGAAGGTGGCCGCCTCGGCCAGGCAGCCCTGCCACGCCGCCAGATGGGTCCGGCCGCTCTCGCGGGTGTCCGAAGGCAGCAGCAGGGCCGCGTAGGTGACGTGCGGCCGGGCCTGCCGGTCCTGGTACATGCGGCAGGCGACCGAGGTCTGGTTGAAGTCGTTGATCTGCGACAGGGTCGGGCGTCCCGCCGCCGCCAGGCTGTCGAACAGCACCGCCTGGCAGGCGCGGCCGTTGGCGTTGCAGCCGGCGAACTGCACCGAGAAGTTGGCCGCCGGCGAGGTGATCGACAGGAACACCCCGTCCTCTTCGCGCCGGGTGGCCGCCACCGTGGCGCCCGCCTCGGTCAGCAGCTGGGTGAGGCTCTGGGGATTGGTGGCGTCATGCGCCCCCGCGGGCGCGGTGGCGGCCTTGGCGGGCGGAGCCTTGGCGGCGGGCTGGGCCTGCGCAGGCGCGGCGAGCGCCAGGATGGCCAGCAGGAGCGTGGCGGGGCGGATCATGGCTCCTGCGCTAGCAGACCGAAGACCCGGGCGCGAGCCACCTGAGCGCGAGGCGAGCCGGTTTCCGTAGCGTGGGTTGCGCAGGCTCTATAAGCTCCATCGGCAAGACGGGGGAGGATGAGGCCATGGAGCTCGCAGTCGCAGGCGTCTTTCTGTTCCTGGCCGTGGTGGTGGCCTTCAACGCCATCAAGATCGTGCCGCAGGGACGCGAATTCACGGTGGAGCGCTTCGGCCGCTACACCCGCACCCTGAAGCCCGGCATCAGCTTCCTGACCCCCTTCGTCGAAGGGGTCGGCCGGCGCGTGAACATGATGGAGCAGGTGCTCGACGTGCCGCGCCAGGAAGTGATCACCAAGGACAACGCCGCCGTCCAGGTGGACGGCATCGTCTTCATCCAGGTGATGGACGCCGCCGCCGCCGCCTATCGGGTCGACAACCTCAACTATGCGATCCAGCAGCTGGCCATGACCAACCTGCGGACCGTGGTCGGTTCCATGGAGCTGGACGAGGTGCTGTCCCAGCGCGACGCCATCAACACCCGCCTGCTCAACGTCATCGACGAGGCCACCGGGCCCTGGGGCGTCAAGGCCGCCCGCATCGAGATCAAGGACCTGCAGCCGCCGCCGGACATCACCGCCGCCATGGCCCGCCAGATGAAGGCCGAGCGTGAGCGCCGGGCCGTGATCACCGAGGCCGACGGCGAAAAGTCCGCGGCCATCGCCCGGGCCGAGGGCGCCAAGCAGGCGGCCATCCTCGAGGCCGAGGGCCGCCGCGAGGCCGCCTTCCGCGACGCCGAGGCCCGGGAGCGTGAGGCCGAAGCCGAGGCCAAGGCCACCGAGCTGGTCTCCACCGCCATCGCCCGGGGCGACGTGAACGCCATCAACTACTTCGTCGCCCAGAAGTACGTGGAAGCCTTCGCCCAACTGGCCAACAGCCCCCAGCAGAAGACCGTCATCGTCCCGGCCGAGATGAGCGCCCTGGTGGGCTCGGTGGGCGGCATCGGCGAACTGGTGAAGGCCATCGGCGCCGATGGGCCGCCAGCAACCCGACCAGCCCCCCGCCCGCCGCCGTCGCGCGGCCGCGGGGCGGTTCCGGCCACCGGAGCCTGAGCCATGCAGATGCTCGCCGATCTCTACGCCGCCCAGCCCTTCTGGCTGTGGGTGGCGCTGGGCGCCGCGCTCATCGCCATCGAGATCATGACCGGCAGCGGCTGGCTGCTGTGGGCCTCGGCCTCGGCGGGGGTGGTGGCGGTGGCCGCGGCCTTCGCCGACATGTCGTTCCCCATGGCGGTGCTGGTCTTCGCCGGTCTGACCATCGTCTCGACCCTCCTGGCCCGGCGTTACTTTCCCCGCTCGGTCCTCGCCGACGCCGGCGACATCAACGACAACGTGGAGCGCCTCGTGGGCCGCTCGGGCGCGGCGGTCCAGCCGTTCCGGGGCGGCGCCGGGCGGGTGCTGATCGACGGGAAGGAGTGGCCGGCCGACCTGGAGACCGACGCCCGGCTGGAGGCGGGAGCGCGGGTCGAGGTGATCGGAATATCGGGCGTGCGGCTGACGGTCCGGCCGCTCTGATCGGGTAACGCCGGTCGCCCGGACGGGCCGGATTGTGGGCCCTGCGGCCGGTGAAAACGGCGGGCGGCGCCACACTTGCGCCGTCTCGCGGGGGCAGCTTGACCCGGAGGGTTATGCAGCGCTTATGTGCAGCCCAAACAAGACCATCCCCCAAGGAATCCCAGGAGAAGCTCAGGTGAAGACGCCCAAGGCTATCGGGCTCGCGGCGGCGCTGGCGGCGCTGGTTCTCGTGCCCGCCGCGGCCGTGTCGCAAGGCAAGAAGGCGGCCGACGTCCCGGCCGCCGCGCGCAAGAGCGGCATGGCGGAAGCCCCCGCGATCGTGACGGCGGCGGGCCTGCCCTGCCAGGTGTCCGACGCCCGCAAGATCGGCGAGGACAAGAAGAGCAAGACGTCCTACTACGAGGTCGCCTGCGGCACGGGCCAGATGGGCTACGTCCTCCAGGCGCCGGCCGAAGGCGCGGCCACGGTCTTCACCTGCGTTGAGGCCAACACCCCGCCGGCGCCCGGCCAGCAGCCGTCGGCGCCCTGCATGCTGCCGGGCAACGCCGACCCGAAGGCGGCCCTGGCCCCGATCTTCCAGGCCAACAACGTCCAGTGCCTGCCCGAACAGGCCCGCGGCATCGGCCAGACCAAGACCAACACCTACCTCGAAGTCGCCTGCCAGGGCGGCGACGGCTACATCATCATGGCCAGCGCGCCGTTCGATGCGGCCAAGCCGGCCCAGGCGCAGAGCTGCCTGCTCTATGACGACGCCGAGACCAACATCAAATGCGCCCTGACCGAGAAGGCCGCGCGCCTGGCCGTCGTGGACCGCTATGCCGCCGCCGCCAACAACGGCTGCGCCGTCAAGGATCGCCGCTTCGTCGGCGCCGCCAAGGACAACGCCCAGTACTTCGAAGCCTCGTGCCAGGACGGCAAGGGCTACATCTACAAGGTCTCCGGCGGTCAGCTGGCCGAGACATTCGACTGCGCCAAGGCCAGCCACCTGCTGGGCGGTTGCACCCTGACCGACGCCCGCCAGGCCCAGACCGAGCAGGCGGCGCTCTACACCAAGCTGGCCCAGGCGGCCGGTTCGAAGTGCGAAGTCGAGCGCTACGCCCTGTTCCCGCCGAAGCCGGGTGAAGAGAACGTCGAGCTGGTCTGCAAGGACGGCTCGGGCGCCATCGGCCTGTTCAAGGCCTCGGGCGGCGGCAGCCAGGTGATCGACTGCGGCCGCGCGCCGGTGGCCGGCTACAAGTGCAGCCTGTCCAAGGATCAGGGCTACGCCAACCTCACCGCCGACCTGAAGAAGTTCAACTTCAACTCCTGCGACGTGTCGGAATCGCGGGTGGTCGGCCGCAGCGAGAAGGGCACCATGTTCGTGGAAGTCGCCTGCGCCGACGGCCTGAAGGGGTATGTGATCGAGTATCAGGCCGCCCCGAAGGTCAACGCCGTGGGCGCCCTCGGCTGCGCCTTCGCCGGCAACTGCAAGCTCAAGGGCAACACCTGAGCCGGCCGGCCTGACGGAAAAGACGAAGGCCCGCGGAGCGATCCGCGGGCCTTTTTCTTGGTCGGTGGTTTCGGGTTCGGGCGGCGGCTTCAGATCGCCGCCTCGATGAAGGTCGGCCCCTTCTGCGCCATGGCCGCGGCGAAGGCGGCGTCGAAGGCCTCGGCGGTCTCGCAGCGCACCGCCGGCACGCCCAGGCCCCGGCTCACCGACACCCAGTCGATCCTCGGGTCGCCCAGGTCCAGCAGCCGTCCCGCCTGAGGCCCCGCCTGGCCGGCGCCGGTCCGGGTCATCTCCACATTGAGGATCCGATAGGTGTGGTTGGCGAAGACCACCACCGTGACGTCGAGCTTCTCCCGCGCCATCGTCCACAGCGACTGCACCGTGTACATGGCCGCCCCGTCGCCGTTCAGCGACACCACCTTGCGGTCGGGCGCGGCCACGGCGGCGCCGATGGCCAGCGGCAGGCCGATGCCGATGGCCCCGCCGGTGAGCGCCAGCACGTCATGCGGCCGGGCGGTCGCCGTGCCCACGGCGACCCCGGTGCCCGAGGTCACCGCGTCGTCGCAGAGGATGGCGTCCTCGGGCAGGTGGCGGGCGATGGAGGTCCCGGCGTGATAGGCGTTGAGGCCGCCGCTGGGCGCCGCCTCGGCCACCGCCAGCGACTGCGCCGGCCCCTCGCGCGGGGCCTCCAGGGCGTTCGCCAGGGCCGCCAGCCCCGCCTCCGAGTCCTCGCCCTGGCCGACGAGGCCGATGGTGTCGCAGCCCTCGGGGACCAGCACGCTGGGCCGGTCCGGATAGGCGAAGAAGGCCACCGGCATGGTGGTGCCCACGAAGACCATCAGGTCGACGCCCTCCAGCTCGGCCAGGGCCATCTCGCCGAAGTAGGGCATCTTCTTGGGCAGGAAGACGCCGGCCCCGCGCCGTTGCCGGGGTGTGAAGGTGTCGGAATAGACGGTGATCCCCGCCGCCTCCAGCCGGGCCGCCTGCTTCAGCGCCGCTTCGGAACAGGCATGGCCGCCCAAAAGGACGACGGGCTTCTTCGCCCCCCGGATGGCCCGCACCGTCTCCTCGACCGCCGAGGTCGTGGGGGCGGGCCGCACCGGCTTCTGGGCGATCACCGGCTCGCCGCGGGCCGGCAGCCAGGCGCTGTCGGCGGGCAGGATCAGGCTCACCGGGCCGCCCGGCGGGCCATAGCTGGCGGCCACCGCCTCAGCGGTGAGGGCCGACACCTCGTCCGGCGTGTCGGCCGAGCGCACCCACAGCGAATTCGGCTTCACCAGGGTGGCGATGTCGGAATTCAGCGGCGCGTCGTACTGGCGGTGATGGGTGGCGTGGTCGCCCACCACGTTGACGATCGGGGTGAAGGCGCGCCGGGCGTTGTGCAGGTTGGCCACGCCGTTGCCGTAGCCGGGGCCCAGGTGCAGCAGGGTGCAGGCCGGCTTTTCGGCGATACGGCCATAGCCGTCGGCCGCCCCGGTCGCCACGCCCTCGAACAGGCACAGCACCGGCCGCATGGCGGGCACGCCGTCCAGGGCCGCGACGAACTGCATCTCGCTGGTCCCGGGGTTGGCGAAGCAGGCGGTGACGTCATTGGCCACCAGGGTCGAGATCAGGGCGTCGGCGCCGTTCATGCTCTAGAACACCATCACGTCTTGAGGAGGGGGATCGGCGTGCAGCCGGGCGGCCGCCTGGGCGTGCTTGGCCCGCGCCAGGCTCTGGGCGATGTAGCCCTTGTCGGTGATCTCGCCGCTGTTCGGGTCGGGCGGCCCGTCCAGCACCAGGGCCCTTCCGATCCGGGCCCCGCCGGGGGCGCCGGCGTTGTGGCGGGCAAGGCCGGCGCGCACCGCCGCCTCGACCTCAGCCCGGGGCAGGTTGGGGTTCGGATAGAACATCAGCCCCACCGTCTCCTGGCCCTCGCCGCAGACCACCGCGTCGGTCACCGCCCCGCCCACGGCGCCCACCGCCTTGATCCGCAGGTCGCCCACGGTGACGAAGGTGCCCGAGGCCAGCTTGAAGTTCTCGGACAGCCGCCCGTCGAAGATCAGGCCCTCGCGCGGGTCGGCGGGATCGACCAGCCGGGCGGCGTCGCCCAGCCGGTAGAAGCCTTCCTCGTCGAACGCCTGGGCCGACAGCTCGGGCCGGCCGAGATAGCCCTGCGTGACCTGCGGCCCCTTCACCCGGAAATCCAGCTTGCCCGCCTCGGGGACCAGCCGCACCGAGGTGCCGGGCAGGGGCGCGCCGATCATCCCCATCCGCCCGTTGGTCCAGTGGACGTTGCAGGCGGTGGGCCCCGTCTCGGTGGCCCCATACCCAGAGCCGAAGCTGATCCGCTCGCCCACGGTGCGCACCGCCACGTCCTGGATGCGGTCGGCGGTGGGCTGGCCCAGGGCCGCCCCGCCGTATTGCAGGAGCCGGACCCGGGCGAAGAAGTTGCGGGCCAGGGCCTCGTCGCGCTCCAGCTCGTCCACCAGCAGCATCCAGCCGGCCGGCACCATGTTCATGTAGGTCGGCTGCACCTCACGCAGGTTGCGCACCGTCTCGGCGAACTTCCCGGCGGTGGGCTGGCCGGCGTCGATATGGAGCGTGCCGCCCCGGTGCAGGCTCATGTGCAGGATGGCGTTGGCCCCCAGGCTGTGGCTCCAGGGGGCGGAGTGCAGCATCACCGGCGGGTCGGGATCGTCGAAACAGGCGGTGATCTGGGCCGCGTTCAGGCTGATCTCCCGGTGGGCGCAGATCACCGCCTTGGGCAGGCCGGTGGAGCCCGAGGTCAGCAGGTACTTGGCAGGGTCCTCGGGACGCGCCGTGAACCCGGCCGGGGCTTCGCGGTACAGCCGCTCCAGCGGGATATGGCCCGCGCCGCCGTTGCGCCCGGCGATCACCGGCAGCCCCGCCAGGGCCTGGGCCGACAGCCCGTCGGCGAACAGGCCCGCGTCCTCCACATAGACCGCCGCCGGCTTCAGCAACGCGCAGGCATGTTCCAGCCGGGCGAGATTGGCGCCGGGCAGGCCGTACTGGGGCGAAACCGGCACCGCCGGCATCCCCTGGCTCATGGCCGCATAGCAGATCAGGGCATGGTCGATGCCGTTGCGGGCCAGGATCAGCAGCGGCCCGCCGCCCACCACGCCGAGGTCGCGCAACCCGCCGGCCAGGGCGGCCACCCGCTCGCGCGCCTCGCCGAAGGTCAGCGTCCGCCAGCCGCGGTCGCCCGGCCCGGACCGCTCCGCCAGCCAGACGCGGTCGGGCGCCTCTTCGGCCCACTGGTCCAGGGCCGAGGTCATGGTCAGATGGCGGGTGGAATAGGGCGTGGGGTTCGTTAGCACGAACTCGCCGCCCGGGCGTTCCTCAACGACCAGCCGCCGCGGCGAATAGCGCGGATCCCGGTAAGGCGCGGTCGAGGTGCGGAGCTCGGCGTCCATATGTCCTGGGTTACGGTTCGACGTTGCGGAAGTCCACCTCGGGCCGGCGGCCCCGGCCCGAGGCGATCTGCGGATGAACCGGTTTCAGCCCTCGGCCATCAGCGGCCGGACCTCCACCTTGGTGCCCGGCGCGCCGGGAATGCGGCGGGCGATGGCCAGGGCGGCCTCCAGGTCCTCGGCCTCCACCACATAGTAGCCGCCCAGCTGTTCCTTGGTCTCTGCGAAGGGGCCGTCCAGCACCGCCAGCTGGCCGTTGGCCCCGCGGATCACCGTGGTCGCGGTCTCCGGCGGCTGCAGGCCCGCCCCGTCCACCAGCACGCCCGCCCCGCCCAGTTCCTCGGCCAGGGCGTTGTGCCCGGCGATCACCTCTTCCAGCAGGCCCTCGCCGTCCAGGCCGTCATAGCCGCCCGCCGGATCGTAGATCAGCAGCATGTACCTCATGGCGAAACCTCCTTGCCTCTACAGTAGACGGCGGGCGCCGAAGGTCCCCGACATGGGTTTTCCCTGGCCGGCCAATTTTCCCCCGCCGATTTTTCCAGCGTCGCCGAACGGCTACGGCGAAGGTATGGGGTTTCTGTCGTTGGGAGGCCCATTGGGAGGCCCATTGGGAGGGACGTCATGCGCAACCTGATCATCGCCGCCGCGGTCACGGCCATTTCCCTCGTGGGGCCCCCGGCGCAGGCCCAGCCCGCACCCGACGCCCATGCCCGCGCCCTGGCCGCCGGCTACAAGGCGTCCTTCCTCTGCAGCAACCTGTTCAACGCCGGCATGACCCCGGAACAGGTGGCGCAGGACGACCTGGAAGGCATCTACGCCGAGTACCAGAAGCTGGTCCGCGAGCTGCCGGCCGACATCGATCGCCAGGCCCGCCGGGTGAGCGTGGCCTTCGACGAGCAGCTGCCCCCGCGCATCGCCGCCTGGCGCCCCGACCTCGGCTGCACCCAGCTTCCCGTCGGCGCCGAGGCCGGCCTGGCGGCCCAGCTTCCCAAGCTCAGTGTGTCCCGCCCCGCCGGGCTGAGCGACGCCCGCCCCTGGCCCGATGGCGAGGCCGGCATCCGGCCGCGGCCGTCCGCACCCCTCAAGGCCGCCGTGGCCAAGGCCTTCGACGGCGCCGGCTACGGCGCCGGGACCAAGACCACCGCCGTCGTGGTGGTGAAGGACGGCCGCATCGTGGCCGAGCAGTACCGGCCCGACTTCACCCCGCACACGTCCCAGCGCACCTGGTCGGTGGCCAAGAGCCTCGCGGCGACCGTGGTCGGCCGGGCGGTCCAGCTCGGCCATGTGCGGGTCGAGGCGCCAGCCGACATCCCCGAGTGGCCGGCCGGAGATCCCCGCCGCGCCATCACCCTGGCCCAGCTGATGCACATGGGCTCGGGCCTGTGGACGGACGGCCCCGGCAACCGCACGGACGAGGTCTATGTGGGCGGGGCCCTGGTCACCGAGACCGCCACCGCCATGCCCCTGGAGGCGGCGCCCGGGGTGCGTTTCCGCTACGCCAACAACGACACCCTGCTGGCGGCCCGCGCCGTCCGCGCCGCCCTGGGTGACGGACAGGCGGCCCTCGACTTCCCCTTCGCCGAACTCCTCTGGAAGATCGGCATGAGCCGCACCACGCCGGAGACCGACTGGCGGGGCAGCTACATCCTCTCCAGCCAGGTGTGGACCACCGCCCGCGATCTCGCGCGGCTCGGCCTGCTCTACCAGAACGACGGGGTCTGGAACGGCGAGCGCCTGCTGCCGGAGGGTTGGGTCAGGTTCGTCACCACCCCCGCCCCGGCCCAGCCGCCCGCCGGCCCCGGCTACGGCGCCTTCTTCTGGCTCTACGGCGAGGCCCAGGGCCTGCCGGCCGGGACCTACGCCATGAACGGCAACCGGGGGCAGTACGTGTTCATCGTCCCGGAGAAGCGCGTGGTCATCGTCCGTCGCGGGTTCGACCCGGCCGGCAAGCGCTTCGACGAAGCCGCCTTCGCCCGCGACATCCTCGCCGCGCTCTAGCGCCGGGCGCTCCGGCGCCGCCCGGCCGGCGATGCAGATAATTTTTGGCGTTTCGCGGTTTTCGTGTTCTAGTTTTGTTCATGCTGAGCGATAGCGAGATGCTGGAGGAGATGGACGCGGGCCTGGCCCACGTCGCCCGCCTGCAGCTCGCCCTGGCCGACAAGCTCCACCGGATGGCAGAAGCTGCCGAGGACGCCTCCGAGATCGCGACCCTCGCCAAGGGGCTTGAGGGGGTCAGCCGCTCGGTGCGCCTGACCTATGCCCTGCGGGTGAAGCTCCGGAAGGACGTCCGCAGCCTCGACCGCGACGAGGCCGCCATCCAGGCGCGGGAGCGCGAGCTCGCCAGCCGCCGCCACTGGGACGCCGTCCGCAGCCGGGTCGAGACCCTCACCTGGCACGAGATCGACTGGGAGGAGGAAGACGAGGACGAGTTCG
>JAEYNH010000122.1 GCA_023412655.1 Pseudomonadota bacterium
GGAGCGGGGAGGCGGTCCGCCTCGTGGAGACCGTCGTCCGCCGCAATCCCACGCACGCCCAGGCGGCGCATCTGTATATCCATCTGCTTGAGGCCGCCGATCCGAAGCGCGCCGAGGCGGCGGCGGATCATCTCTCCTCGAGCCCGGCCACCAGCGCCGGGCACCTGGTCCACATGCCGTCGCACATCTACCATCGGCGAGGACGCTACCGGGACGCCATACGGGTAAACGTGGCCGCGGCGCGGGCCGACGAGGCGTTCATCCAGACGGCGGGCGACCATGGCCTCGTCCGGTACGGCTACTATCCGCACAACGTGCACTTCATCGTCACCTCGGCGCAGATGGCGGGCGATATGCCGACGGCGATCGCCGAGGCGCGCCGCCTGCGGACTCTCCTCGACCCGGAGACCTCGGCGCGGATCGCCTGGGTGCAGGTCATCGACGCCGCGCCGTACCTGGCCATGGCGCAGTTCGCTGCGCCGGCGGACATCCTGGCGATGCCCGAGCCGGACGGGCGGCTGCCCTACGCGGCCGCCATGCGCCGACACGCCCGCGCCCTGGCCTATGCGCAGCTGCGAGACAAGCCACGGTTCGAGGCCGAGATGGCCGCGCTGCAGGCCCTGGCGACATCGGACGCCTTCGCCGGGATGATCGAGCAGGGCGTGCCGGCGCCCGACCTGATCGCGATGGCCGCGGCGGTGGCGCGCGGGCGCTTCGCGACAGCCGAGGGGCGCTACGACGAGGCGGCCGGCCACTACCGCGCGGCGATGGCGATCGAGCAGCGGCTGCCGTACCAGGAGCCGCCGTACTGGCCCTATCCCATAGCCCAGTCGCTCGGCGCGGCGCTGTTCCTCGCCGGTAGGCCGGGCGAAGCGAGCGAGGCGTTCCGCACGGCCTTGGCCCAGGCGCCGGACAACGGCTGGGCGCTCTATGGCCTAGCCCAGAGCGAAGGGGCGCAGGGGCGCAAGGTCCAGGCCGCCGCGGCGCGGCAGGCGCTCCGCCGGGCGTGGGCGGGTGAGGTGGCCTGGCTGAGGATGGACCGCCTCTGAGCGCGCGACTCGTGACGCGCGGCTTGAGGCGGGGGGCGGGAGTTCCTATCTTCATGTCGTGAACGGGCAAGGCTTGCGCGCCGACCCGCGTCTTTCCCGCTCAAGCTGGCGCAACGGGGTCGATGAGGCGGGATGTCGCGCACGGTCGTTGCGGCGCTTGAACCCTCCGCGAAACCGTCCACATAAATCACCGAACAGCCGTCGAACGTCGACGGGACGGGTCGAACGACTCAGGCGCATCGTCTGAGTGACGGCGATCCGGGGGGCCAGGTCTGTGAGCAAACGGGCCGGCCAGGAGTTGAAGCATCATGTCCGAGATTAAGATTCTCCCGATCCTGCCGCTGCGGGACATCGTGGTCTTCCCGCACCAGCCGGTTCCGCTCTTCGTCGGCCGCGAGAAGTCCGTGCGCGCGCTCGAAGAGGCGATGCGCGGGGAGGGCAAGCAGATCCTTCTGGCGACCCAGAAGGACAAGGACGACGACGATCCGGCGGCGGACGCCATCTATGACGTCGGCGTTGTCGCTACGATCCTGCAGCTGCTGAAGCTGCCCGACGGCACTGTGAAGGTGCTGGTGGAAGGCCGTGCGCGGGCGGGCATCACCCGCTTCACCGACCAGGCCGACTACTACGAGGCCGAGATCGCCTATGTGCAGGAAGACGGGGCCAACTCGCCCGAGGCCGAGGCGCTGAGCCGCGCGGTCATCGAGCAGTTCGAAAACTACGTCAAACTGAACAAGAAGGTCCCGCCGGAGGCGTTGGCCGCCATCCCGCAGATCGACAACCCCTCGGAACTGGCTGACCGCATCGCCGGCCACCTGTCGGTGAAGATCGCCGAGAAGCAGCAACTGCTCGAGGTCTTCAACGTCGTGAAGCGGCTGGAGAAGGTCTACGCCCTGATGGAGGGCGAGATCTCGGTCATGCAGACCGAGAAGAAGATCCGCAACCGCGTGAAGCGGCAGATGGAGAAGACGCAGCGCGAGTACTATCTGAACGAGCAGATGAAGGCGATCCAGCGCGAGCTGGGCGAGCAGGACGACCATCGCGACGAGCTGCTCGAGCTGGAAAAGCGGATCAAGAAGACCAAACTTTCCAAGGAAGCTCGTCAAAAGGCCGAGGCGGAACTGAAGAAGCTCCGCAACATGAGCCCGATGTCGGCCGAGAGCACCGTCGTCCGCAACTATCTGGACTGGCTGCTGTCGATCCCGTGGGGCAAGGCCAAGACCAAGCCGATCGACCTGCAGAGGGCCGAGGACATCCTCAACGAGGACCACTACGGCCTGGAGAAGGTCAAGGAACGGATCCTGGAGTACCTGGCGGTCCAGAGCCGCGTGGGCTCGCTCAAGGGGCCGATCCTGTGCCTGGTCGGCCCGCCCGGCGTCGGCAAGACCTCGCTGGGCAAGTCGATCGCCAAGGCTACCGGGCGCGAGTTCGTGCGCGTGGCCCTTGGCGGCGTGCGCGACGAGGCCGAGATCCGTGGCCACCGACGCACGTACATCGGCTCCATGCCCGGCAAGATCGTCCAGTCGATGAAGAAGGCCAAGACGACCAACGCCTTCTTCCTGCTGGATGAGATCGACAAGATGGGCTCGGACTGGCGCGGCGATCCGTCGTCGGCCCTGCTGGAGGTGCTGGACCCGGCGCAGAACTCCACCTTCGCCGACCACTACCTGGAGGTGGACTACGACCTGTCGCCGGTGATGTTCGTCACCACGGCCAACTCGCTCAACATGCCCCAGCCGCTGCTGGACCGCATGGAGATCATCCGCATCCCCGGCTACACCGAGGATGAGAAGGTCGAGATCGCCAAGCGCCACATCCTGCCGAAGCTGACGAAGGACCACGGGCTGAAGCCCGAGGAGTTCGTGGTGCCGGAGGAGAGCATCCGCGACCTGATCCGCTACTACACGCGGGAAGCGGGCGTCCGGAGCCTGGAGCGTGAGCTGGGCAACCTGGCCCGCAAGACGGTCCGGGACCTGGCCCGCGAGAACGCGCCCTCGATCACCATCGATGCGGAGCGGCTGGAGAAGTACGCGGGCGTCAAGAAGTACCGCTACGGCGAGACGGACGCGGAAGACCAGGTCGGGATCATCACGGGTCTGGCCTACACCGAGTTCGGCGGCGACATCCTGACCATCGAGGCCGTCAAGATGCCGGGTAAGGGGCGTATGACCGTCACCGGCAACCTGAAGGACGTGATGAAGGAGTCGATCTCGGCGGCGAACAGCTATGTCCGCAGCCGGGCCACGAAGTTCGGCATCGAGCCGCCGATCTTCGAGCGGACCGACGTTCACATCCACGTGCCGGACGGTGCGACGCCCAAGGACGGGCCCTCCGCGGGCGCGGCCATGGCCACCGCCATCGTCTCGGTGCTGACGGGCATCCCGATCAAGGCCGACGTCGCCATGACCGGCGAGGTCACCCTGCGGGGCCGGGTCACCGCCATCGGCGGCCTGAAGGAGAAGCTGCTCTCGGCGCTCCGCTCGGGCGTGAAGACGGTGCTCATCCCGGAGGAGAACGAGAAGGACCTGGCCGACATCCCGGACAACGTGAAGTCCGGCCTGGAGATCATCCCGGTCTCCACCATGGACCAGGTGCTGGCCAAGGCGCTCGTTCGCCAGCCGACGCCGATCGAGTGGGACGAAACCGCGCCGGTGGAGGTCGCCGCGGAAGAGTCCGACACGGCCGATGTCGAGGCGGTGATCACGCACTGACCTCAGAGCGTCCGGTCAGCCGGACGATCACAATCTGTGACAAGCGCGCGGCGCGGGAGAGATCCCGCGCCGCTTTGTTTGACGGCCTCCGGCCGAGAGGCCTTAATTGCGGAGGCTGGTACGGCGCGGTTGGGGACGCCGACGGACCGACGGGCGCAGGCAAAGCGCCGATAAGAATAACGTTGGTGGGAGACTGCACATGACGAAGGCCGAACTCGTCTCGGCGATCGCCGACAGGGCGGGCTTGAACAGAACGCAGGCCAAGGAGGCGCTGGACGCCTTCATCGCCTCGGTCTCCACGTCGCTCAAGGCCGGGCGCGAGGTGCGCCTGGTGGGCTTCGGCAGCTTCGTCCCGGTCAAGCGCGCCGCCGGCATGGCGCGCAATCCCCGCACCGGCGAGAAGGTCCGCCGGCCGGCAAGCGCGACCTGCCGCTTCCGGGTGGGCGAGGGACTGAAGACCACGCTCAACAGCTGAGCGGGCGGTCTGTGGGGAAGGCGGCCGCTGACGGGCCGCCTTTTCATTTGCGGCCGGCGCGGCAATCACGTTATCAGCACGCCGTCTACGGGGAGTAGCCGTCCGCGGAGAAGCGGAGCCTCGCGTCAACAGACTTGCCGTCCTCGGGCGGCATGGCGCAGGCGGCGGACCTTTCGGGTCCGGATTGGCGAGACCGGCGATGCGGCTTCGGCGCGGGCGCGACGGAGCCAGGCATCGTCGTGTCCACCGCGCCCCCGAGAGTCCTTGGTTTGGAACCCCTGCTTATTTCCACGGGTGTCGTGGCGATCGCCGAGATCGGCGACAAGACGCAGCTGCTGGCCATCCTGCTGGCGGCCAAGTTCCGCCGCCCCGTGCCGATCATCCTAGGCATTCTCGCCGCGACGCTGCTCAACCACGCGGCCGCCGCCGCGCTGGGCGTCCTGGTGGCCAAGTATCTGGCGGGCCCCACCTTCCAGATCCTGGTGGGCGCCGCCTTCGTCGCCATGGCGCTGTGGGCCCTGATCCCGGACAAGGAAGACGAGGGCGCGGGGGCGCGCAGCCACGGCGGCGTCTTCCTGACCACTCTGGTGGCCTTCTTCCTGGTGGAGATTGGCGACAAGACCCAGATCGCCACCACCCTGCTGGGGGCGCGGTTCCAAGATGTCGCCCTGGTCACCCTCGGCACCACGCTGGGCATGATGGTGGCCAACGTTCCGGCGGTGCTGCTGGGCGAAGCCGTCACCAAGGTCGTCCCCCTTAAATACGTGCGGATCGGCGCTGCTGTCCTGTTCGCCGTGATCGGGGTCTGGGTGCTGGTGGCCGCCCTCTGATGGAGTGCAGAATCTGGCCTCGCCAGCGAAAGCCCCGCGCGCTAGGGCTTTGACCGAAAGGGCGATTTGATGACCTCGCAGAGCATGGCCGGCGGCGGCGACAAGGCCTTCCTCGGCCACCCCAGGGCGCTGGGCTACCTGGCCTTCTCGGAGGCCTGGGAGCGCTTTTCCTACTACGGCATGCAGTCGCTGCTGGTGCTGTACATGGTCAAGCAGCTGCTGCTGACGCCGCAGGTGGACACCATCATCGGCTTCGAGGGCTTCCGGGCCTTCATCGGTGGGCTCTACGGCCTCGGGCGGGACGCCTCCCATCAGGAGGTGGCTTCCACCATCTTCGGCCTCTACACGAGCCTGGTCTACCTCACGCCGATCCTCGGCGGCCTGATCGCGGACCGGGTGCTGGGCCGGACCCGCACCATCATCGTCGGCGCCCTGCTGATGTCGGCGGGCCACTTCCTGATGGCCTTCGACGCCTCGTTCCTGCTGGCCCTCCTGTGCCTCGTGCTGGGCACCGGCTGCTTCAAGGGCAACATCGCCGGTCAGGTGGGCGGGCTTTACGATGAGGGCGACCTGCGGAGAGCCGACGCCTTCCAGATCTTCTACCTGGGCATCAACGCCGGGGTGATCGCCGCGCCGCTGATCGCCGGCACCCTGGGCGAGGGCGTTGGTTGGCACTACGGCTTCGGCGCCGCCGGGGTCGGTATGCTGATCGCCCTCGGCATCTATCTTGCCGGCCGCAAGTACCTGCCCCCCGATCCGCCGCTGCGCCGAGTGGCCGACCGGGCCGCCGACCGGGCCCAGCGCCCCAAGCTCAGCGCCCGCGACTGGCGGACCATCGCCGTGCTTGTGGCCCTTCTTCCGGTCCTTGCCGCCTCGGTGCTGGTGAACCAGCAGATCTTCAACGCCTACCTGGTCTGGGCCGACACCAGCGTGAACATGACGCTTTTCGGCCAGCGCCTGCCGACCACCTGGCTGATCACCCTCGACAGCATCGTCTCAGTCTCGTTCCTGGCGCTGATGGTGGTCTTCTGGCGCACCTGGGCCACGCGCTTCAAGGAACCCGACGAGATCGGCAAGCTGACCATCGGCACGTTCATCTCGGTCCTGGGCGCCCTCAGCCTCGCCGCCGGGGCCGCGGTGGCGGCCGCCACCGGAACCAAGGTCAGCCTCTGGTGGCTGATCGCCTTCGAGATCTTCAACAGCGCAGCCTTCGCCAACATGCTGCCGGTGTCGCTGGCGCTGTATGCGCGGGCCTCGCCGCCGGCGGTGCTCGGCACCATGATCGGCGTCTATTATCTGCATCTGGTGATCGGCAACGCCACGGTCGGCAAGCTGGGGACGCTGCTGGAGAAGATGCCGGCGACCAACTTCTGGCTGATGCATGCGGGCATCGCGGCCGGGGCCGCAGTCATCTTCCTGCTGGTCGGCCGGTTCTTCGCCAAGCTTCTCAGTCATGAGGCGGTTGGAGCCGGGCGAACGGCGCCGTAGAAGCGCGGAGACGGGCGGCTAGCTCAGCTGGTTAGAGCATCTCGTTTACACCGAGAGGGTCGGGGGTTCGAATCCCTCGCCGCCCACCATCCTTCGCGCGATCTGCGACGGCTTGGCCCCGGGGAGGAGTGAGCATGCGCGTCCGGCCCCTGGGCCAAGCCGGCCTGACCGTGTCCGAGCTGGGCTTCGGCTGCGCCAGTTGGTGGGGAAAGCCGCGCTTTCCTGAGCGGCAGGCGCTGGGGCTGGTGCATGCCGCCCTGGACCTGGGCTTTACCTTCTTCGACACCGGCGCCAGCTATTCGGCCGGCGAAGCCGAGCCGCGCCTGGGCCGCGCGCTCCGCGGCCGGGACACCTCCAGGCTCGTGATCGCCACGAAAGCGGGGACCTATCACGCCGGCGCGGGCCGCATCGGGCGGGATTTCTCGCCGGGCGCCATCGTGGCGAGCGCCGAGCGCAGCCTGGCGAACCTCGGTCTCGACAGCCTGGGCCTGCTGCAGCTGCACGGGCCCGCCATCCCGGAACTGAGCGACGCACTGCTCACCGCCCTGGCCGACCTGAAGGCGAGGGGACTGGTGCGGGCGCTGGGCGTGAACAGTTTCGATCCCGCGGTGATCGACCATGTGATCGGCCTGCCGGCGTTCGACGTGGTGATGGTCGACTACAACGTCCTTCGCCCTGAGCGCGAGCCGCTGATCGCCCGCGCGGCCGCCGCCGGCAAGGGCGTCCTGGCGGGTATGGCCCTGGCCATGGGCCACACCCGGCCGCTGATCTCGCGCCTTCGGGGACCACAGGACCTCTGGTACGCGGCCCGGGCGCTTGCCCGCCATCGGGATGAACTCGCCCGAGGCGCCAGGTTCCGGTTCCTGCACCGCCAGGAGGGGCTCTCCGGTTCACAGGCGGCCCTGGGTTATGTGCTGGCCAATCCCCACGTGAGCTGCGCGGTGTTCGGGGCCACGCGCATGGCGCATCTCGTCGAGAACGCAGCGACATCCGGCATGGCCTTGCCGGAGGGCCTGCTGCCCCGGATCCGGGCGGCGCAAGGCCCGGCCTGACGTGGGGTGAGGGCTTCCGCCGCTGGCCCGCGGGAGTCATGCTCCTTCCCAGAGAACAACGATAACCTCAGGGTAGGAACATGGCCGAAGCGGGCGCCGACCTCGACGAGGTCCTCAAGGAAGCGCACCTGCCGGCGCTGATGGCGGCGCTGGTGCACCTGACCGGCGATCCCGGCTGGGTGAGGCCGGAATGGGCGCCCACCTACAATCCCTTCGAGCGCGGCGACATCGGCATACCCGAAGCCGAGCAGGAGAAAATCCGGCATGCGGCCAAGGCCGTGCTGTACGAGCACTTCGTCGCGGGCAAGCCCGCCAAGCTGTGGGAGCCCGATGCGGCCACCCTGCGGCGCATGATCGACTTCGTGGCGGGCGCTCCCATACCCGAGGGCTACGCCGACTTCCTCACCGACGAACTCGCCCTCAACGGCACGTCGTCCAAGGATCCGCAGTTCGACCAGCCGCGCCTCAAGGAGGGCGCCCGCCGGCTGAAGGTGCTGGTGATCGGGGCGGGCATGTCGGGGCTTCTGGCCGGCATCCGGCTCAGCCAGGCGGGCATCCCGTTCGAGATCGTCGACAAGAACGCCGACGTGGGCGGCACGTGGTTCGAGAACACCTATCCGGGCTGCCGGGTGGACAATGCGAACCACATGTACAGCTACTCGTTCGAGCCCAGCCACCACTGGCCTCAGCACTTCTCGCCGCAGCCGGTCCTGCTCAGCTACTTCCGGGGCATCGCCGACAAGTACGACCTGCGCCGGCATATCCGGTTCGAAACCTTCGCCGAGGAGATCGCCTGGGACGAGACGCGGGACGTCTGGCGGGCCCGCCTGCGGGCCAGCAACGGCGGCGTCGAGTACGTCGAGGCCAACGCCGTCATCAGCGCCGTGGGACAGCTGAACCGGCCGAAGTATCCCGACGTCGAGGGCCTGGGCAGCTTCGAAGGCCCGGCCTTCCATTCCGCCGAATGGCGGCATGACGTCGACCTGAAGGGCAAGCGGGTGGCGGTGATCGGCACCGGCGCCTCGGCCTACCAGTTCGTCCCGGAGATCGCCCCGGAGGTGGCCGAGCTGAAGGTCTTCCAGCGCACCCCGCCGTGGGGGCTGCCGGCGCCGCACTATCACGACGATGTGCCGGAAGGGGTGAAGTGGCTGCTCGAGCACGTGCCCTACTACGACAAGTGGTACCGCTTCTGGCTGTTCTGGATGGCCACCGACGGCTTCCTGCCGATGGTGAAGGCTGACCCCGCCTGGAACGGCGGGCCGGCTGCGGTGGGCCCCGAGAACGCCATGCTGCGCGAGCTGTGCGCCCAGGCCATCGCCGAGCAGGTGGCCGACCGGCCGGACCTGCTGGAGAAGGTGGTCCCGCAGTATCCGATCGGCGGCAAGCGGGCGGTTCTCGACAACGGCGTCTGGCTGGCCGCGCTGAAGCGGCCGAACGTGGAGCTGGTCACCGAGCGGATCGCGAGGATCGAGCCGAAGGGCGTCGTCACCGCCGACGGAACCCTGCACGAGGCCGACGTGCTGATCTACGGCACCGGCTTCCAGGCCTCGAACTTCCTGTCGTACCTGAAGGTGAAGGGTAGGGGCGGGCGCGACCTTCACGAGGCCTGGGGCGGGGACGCCCGGGCCTATCTGGGGATCACCCTCCCAGGGTTCCCGAACCTGTTCCTCACCTACGGGCCGAACACCAACATCGTGGTCAACGGCTCGATCATCTTCTTCTCCGAGTGCGCGGTCCGCTACATCATCGGCTGCCTGAAACTGCTGGCTGACACGGGCGCGGTCGCCCTGGAGCCCAGGCGGGAGGTGCATGACGCCTTCAACGCCAGGGTCGACGAGGCCAATCAGGGCTGGGCCTGGGGCTCGCCCCACGTCTCCAGCTGGTACAAGAACGCGCTCGGCCGGGTCAGCCAGAACTGGCCCTTCGGCCTGATCGACTACTGGCGGGCCACCCTCGCGCCGAATCCCGAGGACTATGTGCTGGAGCGAACCCCCGAAACGGCGGCCTGAACGGTGCGTTTCCAGAGGACCATGCGTGTCCTGCTGATTCCCGTCGCCGCCATGACGCTCGGCGCCTGCCAGCGGTCGGACGACTCGCCCGCCGCGGCGTCCACCGCCGTGAACCCCGACCCGAAGGTCAGGCTCTACACCTGTGAAGACGGCCGACAGATCGAGGCGGGCTATCCCGACACCGACACGGCCGTGGTCAAGGTGGAGGGGCGGCCCTATCCGCTGAAGATCGCCATGTCGGCCAGCGGGGCGCGCTACGTGGGCTATGGCATCCAGTGGTGGACGAAGGGCGACGACGCCTATCTCGCGACCCTGAAGCCTGGGGAGGACATCGCCAGCGGCGAGTCGGTGCTCTGCTGGTCGGGCGATCCGCCGCCCGTGGAGCCGCCGGCGCCGGGAACCCCCGGCGGGCTGCCGGACGATCGCACGCCCATATCGGAGGCCCCGTTCACGCCGGAGAGCGCCCAGGGCGCGGCCAATGTCGTGCAGAGCTTCTACGCCTACCTGTCCAGCGGCAGGACCGCCGAGGCGGCGAAGCTGATGCGCGACGCCGCCCCGCCGGATGTGACGGCCTATTCGAGCTACGACGCCCAGGTCGGCGCCCCCGGCGAGATCGACGGCGCAGCGGGCTCCCTGTTCGTCGAAGTGCCGCTGGTGATCTACGGGCGGCTGAAAACCGGGCAGGAGGTCCACCAGTCGGGCAAGGCCGTCCTGCGCCGCACCAATGACGTTCCGGGCTCCACGCCCGAGCAGCGGGCCTGGCGCATCGAGCGGATCGAGCTGAAACCCTGATTTTCGGGAATTTCACGCGACTTCCGAGGGGAAGTGGCGCGAGTGACGGGGCTCGAACCCGCGACCTCCGGCGTGACAGGCCGGCGCTCTAACCAACTGAGCTACACCCGCGTTTGGCCCGGGGGCCGTGCGAGGCGGCTCTCATATGGTCGCGTCGGAATCGTGTCAACGGCAGAGTGACAAGACGAGCATTTTGATCGCTTCACGAGCTCCTGATTGCGAGTGCTTCGCAACTTCGTGCGGCTGTTTGAAACGCCGGAGCGGGTGGTCTAGAAGGGCGCCCGACTCCTCCCGAGGACTCCATGAACGCGTTCCTTCTCGAGTACCTGCCCATCGTGATCTTCCTAGGGATCGCGGCGGCGCTGGGCATCGCCTTCATCCTGGCCGCGGCCATCTTTGCGCCGAAGGCCCCGGATCCTGAAAAGCTCTCGTCCTATGAGTGCGGCTTCAACGCGTTCGACGATGCGCGAATGAAGTTCGATATCCGGTTCTACCTGGTGTCGATCCTCTTCATCATCTTCGACCTGGAAGTGGCCTTCCTGTTCCCGTGGGCCGTGTCGCTCATGAAGCTGCCGCCCGACGTGGCGCAGTTCGCCTTCTGGTCGATGATGACCTTCCTGGGCGTCCTCACGGTGGGCTTCATCTACGAATGGAAGAAAGGCGCCCTGGAATGGGAGTGATCGTTCCCGCGGGCTCCGCCGGTCGCACGACCGTCGAAGGCTATGACCCCAAGCTGCACGACCCGTATTTCGACGGTGTCTCGCAGCGCCTGGCCGACAAGGGCTTCGTCACGGCGGCCGCCGACGACCTGATCACCTGGGCGCGCACGGGCTCGCTGATGTGGATGACGTTCGGCCTCGCCTGCTGCGCAGTCGAGATGATGCAGGCCTCGATGCCGCGCTACGACCTGGAGCGGTACGGCTTCGCTCCGCGCGCCAGCCCGCGTCAGTCGGACGTGATGATCGTCGCCGGCACCCTGGTGAACAAGATGGCTCCGGCGCTGCGCAAGGTCTACGACCAGATGCCGGAGCCGCGGTACGTGATCTCCATGGGCTCGTGCGCGAACGGCGGCGGCTACTATTACTTCAGCTACTCGACGGTGCGCGGCTGTGACCGCGTGGTGCCGGTGGACGTCTACGTCCCGGGCTGCCCCCCCACCGCCGAGGCCCTGGTCTATGGCGTGCTGCAGCTGCAGAAGAAGATCCGCCGCACCGGGACGATCGTGCGATGAGCTGGCCCATGACCAACGCCGAGCTGGAGACGCTCGGCCAGGAGCTGGTGGCCAACGGCGCCGGCCTGTTCGGCAGCTACGACGTGGCCTATGGGGAGCTGTCGCTGAGCGGTCCGGCCGGCCGGGTGGTCGAGGCGTTGACGCTGCTGCGTGACTCCTACGGCTTCCAGCAACTCGTGGACCTCTGCGGCGTGGACTATCCGGAGCGCGAGCGGCGCTTCGACGTGGTCTACCACCTGCTGTCGTTCACCAAGAACCGCCGCATCCGCCTACGCGTGCAGACCGACGAGGACACCGCCGTACCCTCGGTGACCTCCGTGTTCCCGAACGCCGACTGGTACGAGCGCGAAGCGTTCGACATGTACGGCGTCTTTTTCGACAACCACCCCGACCTGCGCCGCATCCTCACCGACTACGGCTTCCACGGCCATCCGCTGCGCAAGGACTTCCCGATGACCGGCTACGTCGAGGTCCGTTACGACGACGAGCTGAAGCGGGTGGTCTATGAGCCCGTGAAGTCGGTCGAGTGGCGCAACTGGGACTTCCTTTCGCCGTGGGAAGGGGCGGAGCGCGGCTTCGCGCCCATTCTGCCCGGCGACGAGAAGTCCGATGAGGCGACCAAGCCATGACCGGTCAAACCACGCCCGCGGCTCCCAACGACGCCAACGTCCAGGGTCTGCCCGAGACCAAGGTCCGCAAGTTCAACATCAACTTCGGCCCGCAGCACCCGGCGGCCCACGGCGTACTGCGCCTTGTGCTGGAGCTGGACGGCGAGGTGGTGGAGCGGGTCGACCCGCACATCGGCCTGCTGCACCGCGGCACCGAAAAGCTGATGGAGGCGCGGCCCTACGCCCAGACGATCCCCTACATGGACCGCCTGGACTATGTGGCCCCGATGAACCAGGAGCATGCCTACTGCCTCGCCATCGAGAAGCTGCTCGACGTCACGCCCCCCGTTCGCGCCCTGCTGATCCGCACGCTGTATGACGAGATCGGCCGCATCAAGAACCACCTGCTGAACGTCACGACCCAGGCGATGGACGTCGGCGCGCTCACGCCCCCGCTGTGGGGCTTCGAAGAGCGCGAGAAGCTGATGGTGTTCTACGAGCGCGCCTCGGGCGCCCGTCTGCACGCCAACTACTACCGCGTCGGCGGCGTCCGTCAGGATCTGCCCGAAGAACTGGTGCGGGACATCTCGGACTGGTGCGACGCCTTCCCGAAGGTCCTCGACGACATCGAGGGGCTGATCACCGACAACCGCATCTTCAAGCAGCGCAACGTCGACATCGGCGTGGTGACCAAGGAAGAGGCCATCGCCTGGGGATTCTCGGGCGTGATGGTGCGGGGCTCGGGCATTCCCTGGGATCTGCGCCGTAACCAGCCCTACGCGCTATACTCCGAGATGGAGTTCGACATTCCGCTGGGCGTGAACGGCGACTGCTACGACCGCTACCTGTGCCGCATGCAGGAGATGCGGGAGTCGACCAAGATCATGAAGCAGTGCTGCGACCGCCTGCTGAAGACGCCGGGACCGGTGCTGGTCGACGACCACAAGATCTCGCCCCCGCGGCGCGGGGAGATGAAGCGCTCGATGGAAGCGCTCATCCACCACTTCAAGCTTTACACCGAAGGCTATCGCACGCCGCCGGGCGACGTGTACGCCTGCGTCGAGGCGCCCAAGGGCGAGTTCGGGATCTATCTGGTCAGCAACGGCGCCAACAAGCCGTACCGCGCCAAGATCCGCGCGCCGGGCTACCCGCACCTGCAGGCGATGGACTGGATGAACCGCGGCCATATGCTCGCGGATGTCTCGGCCATCCTGGGTTCGCTCGACATCGTGTTCGGGGAGATCGACCGTTGAGCGTCCGTAGGCTTTCACCCGTCCAGCCGGAAAGCTTCGCCTTCAGCCCCGAGACGCTGAAGAAGGCCCAGGCCTGGATGGCCAACTTCCCGGCGGGCAAGCAGCAGTCGGCCGTCGTGCCGGTCCTGTGGCTGGTCCAGAAGCAGGAAGGCTGGATTTCCGAGCCGGCGATCCGCGCCGTGGCCGAGCTGCTCGGCATGCCGGTCATCCGCGTGCTGGAGGTCGCCACCTTCTACACCATGTTCATGCTGGAGCCCGTGGGCACCCATGCGCTGGTGCAGGTCTGCGGTACGACGCCGTGCCAGAGCCGCGGCGCCGAGGCGCTGATGGCGGTCTGCAAGCGCCGTATCGGCGAGCAGAACCATCGCTCGGCCGACGGCAAGTTCTACTGGCAGGAAGTCGAGTGCCTGGGGGCCTGCGCCAACGCGCCCATGGCCGCCATCAACGACTACTACTACGAGGACCTGACGCCCGAGAGCTTCGATAAGCTCCTGGACGAATTCGCGGAGGGCAGGACGCCGCCGCCGGGCTCGGCCATCGGCCGCCAGGGTTCGGCGCCCGAGGGTGGGCCCAAGACGCTGCTCGACGCCGGCCTCTACGACGGCTCGCGGGCGAAGAAGATCAAGATCCCGAACCTGCCGGCGAAGGAGAAGGCGTGATGGCAGGTATCCTTGCCGACAAGGACCGCATCTTCACCAACCTCTACGGCCTGCACGACTGGGGCCTGGAAGGTGCGAAGAAGCGCGGCTGCTGGAACGGGACGGCGGACATCATCGCCCAGACGCCCGAGTGGATCTGCGACCAGATCAAGGCGTCGGGCCTGCGCGGCCGGGGCGGGGCAGGGTTCCCCACCGGGCTGAAGTGGACCTTCATGCCCAAGCAGGAGAGCGAGCGGCCGCACTATCTGGTGGTCAACGCCGACGAGTCCGAGCCGGGCGCCTGCAAGGACCGCGACATCCTGCGCAACGATCCGCACCTGCTGATCGAAGGTTGCCTGATCGCCTGCCGGGCGATCCGGGCGCACACCGCCTACATCTATATCCGCGGCGAGTACGTGCATGAGCGCGAGCGCCTGCAGGCGGCCATCCAGCAGGCCTATGACGCCAAGCTGATCGGCCCCGGCAACATCCACGGCTGGGACTGCGACGTGCGCGTCCAGCACGGGGGCGGGGCCTATATCTGCGGCGACGAGACCGCGCTGATGGAGAGCCTGGAAGGCAAGAAGGGCCAGCCGCGCCTCAAGCCGCCGTTCCCGGCGGGGGCCGGCATCTGGGGCTGCCCGACCACCATCAACAACGTCGAGTCCATCTCTGTCGTCGGCACCATCCTGCGCCGGGGCGCCGACTGGTTCGCCGGCTTCGGCACCGAGAAATCGACGGGCACCAAGCTGTTCGCCGCCTCAGGCCATGTGAACACGCCGTGCGTCGTCGAGGATGCGGTGGGCATTCCGGTCAAGCAGCTCATCGAGGAGCACTTCGGCGGCGTCCGCGGCGGCTGGGGCAACCTCAAGGCCGTGATCCCCGGCGGCATCTCCGTGCGTATGATCCCGGCCCATGAGGCCGAGGAAGCGGTGATGACCTATGAGGACCTGCAGGCCCGCGGGTCGGGCCTCGGCACCGGCACCATGATCGTCTTCGACAAGGACGCCGACCTGGTGAAGGCCATCGCCCGGGCCAGCTACTTCTACAAGCAC
Organism: Pseudomonadota bacterium; assembly: GCA_023412655.1. Classification (GTDB taxonomy): domain Bacteria; phylum Pseudomonadota; class Alphaproteobacteria; order Caulobacterales; family Caulobacteraceae; genus Phenylobacterium. Next base: position 15,192 of record JAEYNH010000122.1, read on the forward strand.
GAGAGCTGCGGCCAGTGCACGCCGTGCCGTGAAGGCACCGGCTGGATGTGGCGGGTCATGGAGCGGATGGTCACCGGCGAGGCCGAGATGTCCGAGATCGATCTGCTGCTGGACGTCGCCAGCCAGGTCGAGGGGCACACGATCTGCGGCCTGGGCGATGCGGCCGCATGGCCCATCCAGGGCCTCTTCCGCCATTTCCGCCACGAGGTGGAGGAGCGGATCAACAACTACCGCGCGCGCAAGGGCTCCTATGCCGGCGCGTCCATCGCGGCGGAGTAGTCGGGTATGCCTATCGCCAAGGTCGACGGGATCGAGGTCGAGTTCGAGCCGGGGATGAACGTCCTCCAGGTCTGTGAACTGGCCGGCAAGGAGATCCCGCGTTTCTGCTACCACGAGCGGCTGTCGATCGCCGGCAACTGCCGGATGTGCCTTGTGGAGGTGAAGCCCGGCCCGCCGAAGCCGCAGGCCTCGTGCGCCCTGCCGGCCGCCGAGGGGCAGGAGATCTTCACGGACACGCCGATGGTGAAGAAGGCCCGTCACGGGGTGATGGAGTTCCTGCTCATCAACCACCCGCTGGACTGCCCGATCTGCGACCAGGGCGGCGAGTGCGACCTGCAGGACCAGGCCATGGGCTATGGCCGGGACGATTCCCGCTATCAGGAGAACAAGCGGGCCGTCGAAGAGAAGTACATGGGTCCGCTGATCAAGACGGTCATGACCCGGTGCATCCAATGCACCCGCTGCGTCCGCTTCATCACCGAAGTGGCCGGCGTGCCCGACATCGGTCTCATCTCTCGTGGCGAAGACGTTGAAATCACGACCTATCTCGACAAGGCCGTGAGCTCGGAACTCAGCGCCAACGTCATCGACCTGTGCCCGGTGGGCGCTCTGACCCACAAGCCGTGGGCGTTCAACTACCGTCCGTGGGAGCTGAAGAAGACCGAAAGCGTCGACGTCATGGACGCCCTCGGTTCGGCGATCCGCGTCGACAGCCGCGGCCCGGCCGTGCTGCGCGTCCTGCCGCGGATCAACGACGCGGTGAACGAGGAGTGGATCTCCGACAAGACGCGCTACGCCATCGATGGCCTGTCGCGCCAGCGCCTCGACCGCCCGTACATCCGCGAGAACGGCAAGCTGCGCGTGGCCGCGTGGGCCGAAGCCCTCGACCTGGTGGCGACCAAGCTGCAGGTCACGCCCGCCGACCGGATCGGCGTGATCGCCGGCGACCTGCAGGACGTGGAGTCCATGAAGGCGGCCAAGGACCTGTTCGGCGGCCTGGGCGTCGCCAGCCTGGACTGCCGTCAGGACGGCATGGCGCTGGGCGATGGCCCGCGCGAGAGTTGGCTGTTCAACTCGACCCTGATGGGGATCGAGGAGGCGGACGTGGTGCTGATCGTCGGCGCCAATCCGCGGATCGAGGCTCCGGTGCTCAACGCCCGGCTGCGCAAGCGCTGGCTGGCGGGTGCGCTTCGCGTGGGCGTCGTCGGCGAGTCCGCGGACCTGACTTACAACTACGACCACCTCGGCGCCGGTCCCGCCAGCCTGACGGGGCTGGCGCGTTCGAAGAGCGACTTCGTCAAAGCCCTGAAGGACGCCAAGGCCCCGGCCATTATCATCGGCGCCGGCGCGCTCTCGCGCCCCGACAGCGCTGCGGTGCTGCAGGCGGCCGCGTCGGTGGCCAAGGCGTTCGGCATGACCTGGAACGTCCTGCACACGGCGGCCAGCCGCGTGGGCGGCCTCGATCTCGGCTTCGTGCCGGCGGCCGGCGGCCGGACCGCGCGCGAGCTGGTGCAGCCCGGCGGCGCGGACGTGCTGTTCCTGATGGGCGCCGACGAGATCGACCTGTCGAAGTCGGACGCCTTCGTCGTCTACATGGGCACTCACGGGGACGCCGGCGCGCACCGCGCGGACGTCATCCTGCCGGCCGCGGCCTATACCGAGAAGAACGGCATCTATGTGAACACCGAGGGCCGGGCTCAGCTCGGCTTCCGGGCCGTCTTCCCGAAGGGCGAGGCGAGGGAGGACTGGGCGATCCTGCGGGCGCTGTCCGAACGTCTGGGCGCGCGCCTGCCGTACGACAGCCTCGACCAGCTGCGGGCCAAGCTGTTCGCCGACCATCCGAGCTTCGGGCGCATCGACTATGTGCCGGAGACGCCGGCGGCGCTGGACCTGGGCGTCCTGGGCGCCAAGGGCGATGTCTCGGACGAGCCCTTCTGGAGCGGCGTGAAGAACTTCTACCTCACCAACCCCATCGCCCGCGCCAGCGTGACGATGGCCGAATGCGCCGCGCTCGCGGCCGGCGCCACGAAGATCGCGGCGGAGTAGGCGATGCAGACTTCCTTCTGGGAAACCCCGGGCGGCTGGACCCTGCTCACCATCGGCCAGATCCTGGCGGTGATGATCTGGATCCTGCTGTCGCTGGCCTTCCTGCTGCTGGCCGACCGCAAGATCTGGGCCGGCGTGCAGATGCGCAAGGGACCCAATGTGGTGGGCCCGTTCGGCCTGCTGCAGTCTTTCGCCGACTTCCTGAAGTTCGTGCTCAAGGAGATCGTCATTCCGTCCGGGGCGGACAAGGCGGTCTTCCTGCTGGCGCCCCTGATCAGCTTCACCCTGGCGTTCGCGGCCTGGGCCGTGATGCCGCTGGCCCCAGGCTGGGTGGTGTCCGACATCAATGTCGGCATCCTCTACCTGTTCGCGATCAGCTCGCTGGGCGTCTACGGGATCATCATGGGAGGCTGGGCCTCCAACTCGAAGTACCCCTTCCTCGGCTCGCTGCGCAGCGCCGCCCAGATGGTCTCGTATGAAGTCTCCTTGGGCTTCATCATCGTGGCCGTCATCGTCCTGGCCGGCACCATGAACCTGCAGGGTATCGTGAGCAGCCAGGCTGGCGGGTTCTGGAACTGGTACGTGTTCGGCGGTCCGGGGGGCATCGAGAAGCTGCCGCTGCTGCTCGCCATGATCCCGCTGGCGGTGATCTTCTTCATCTCGGGTCTCGCCGAGACCAACCGCCCGCCGTTCGACCTTCCGGAGGCCGAGTCCGAACTCGTCGCCGGCTACCAGGTGGAATACTCGTCCACGCCGTACCTGCTGTTCATGATCGGCGAGTACGCGAACATCGTGCTGATCTGCGCGATGACCACGATCCTGTTCTTCGGGGGCTGGACCGCGCCGTTCCCGACGCCGTTCACGGACGCCTGGCATCCGACGGCGGCGAGCTTCTTCTATTTCATGTGGTTCTTCCTGAAGGTCATCTTCTTCTTCTTCCTCGTCTCCATGGCGAAGGCGATCGTGCCCCGCTATCGGTACGACCAGCTGATGCGGCTGGGGTGGAAGGTGTTCCTGCCGTTCTCGCTGCTGGCCATCTTCTTCATCTCGGGCTGGGCGCTGTTCGTGCTGCGGCCGGCGGCGGGCGCGTGAGGACGGTGGCGGTCATGCTCAGCCTCGTGGCGCTCGGCGCCTGCGCGAGCGCGCCCGCCTACCGCGATGAAGGCCTCGCCACCTATGACGCCCTCCGTGAGGCGCAGCAGGCCTGCGCCGCGAGGGGGCTGACCTTAAAGCTTCGGGACCAGGGGGACTCCAGGCGTCTGGACCACTGGACCTGCCAGAAGGACTGAGACTGAGATGTTGAACCGGATCGGTCAGGCGGTGAAGGGAGCGGCCCTGCTGGACTTCGCCGGCGCCTTCGGCCTCGCCATGAAGCATATGGTGCGGCCGAAGAAGACCGTGCAGTACCCGCACGAGCGCAACCCGCAGAGCCCGCGCTTCCGCGGCGAGCACGCCCTGCGCCGCTATCCCAATGGGGAAGAGCGCTGCATCGCCTGCAAGCTGTGCGAGGCCGTGTGCCCCGCCCAGGCGATCACCATCGAGGCGGAACCCCGCGCCGACGGCAGCCGCCGGACGACCCGCTACGACATCGACATGGTCAAGTGCATCTACTGCGGCCTGTGCCAGGAGGCCTGCCCGGTGGACGCCATCGTGGAAGGCCCGAACCTGGAGTTCGCTGTCGAAACCCGCGAGGAGCTCTACTACGACAAGGAGCGCCTGCTGGATAACGGCGACCGCTGGGAGCGGGAGATCGCGAAGAATCTGGAACTGGACGCGCCGTACCGCTAAACCCGCGGCGCGATTCCGCCGCCCGTTTCGACGGGCACATCCGAGGGACGAAAAGAGAGCCGAATGGCCCTGCAGGCGATCGCATTTTACCTGATGGCGGCAGTCACCGTCGCAGCCGGTTTCGGCGTGGTTTCCGCGCGCAACCCGGTGCACTCGGTGCTGTGGCTGATCCTGGCCTTCTTCTCGGCCGCGGGTCTCTTCGTCCTGATGGGCGCGGAGTTCCTCGCGATGCTGCTGGTCGTCGTCTACGTGGGCGCGGTCGCGGTGCTGTTCCTGTTCGTGGTCATGATGCTGGACGTGGACTTCGCGGCCCTGCGACAGGGGTTCGCTCGCTATATGCCGCTCGGACTGCTGATCGCCGGCGTGCTGACGGTGGAGATGATCGTCGTCTCCTCCTCGGTGGCCAACCGCGGCGCGGCCGCTGACAGCGCGGGGCCCATGGCCGCGGCCGGCGATGTGACGAACGCCGAGGCCATCGGGCGGGTGCTCTACACGGACTACGTCTACTTCTTCCAGGCGGCGGGTCTGGTGCTGCTGGTGGCGATGATCGGGGCGATCGTACTCACCTTGCGCCACAAGCCCGGCGTCAAGCGCCAGCTCGTCGCCGACCAGGTTCTGCGCTCGCCGAAGACCGGCATGCGCGTCATCGACATCAAGCCGGGCGAGGGGATCGGCGAATGACCATCGGCCTTGCGCACTATCTCGCCGTCGCGGCGATCCTGTTCACCATCGGTGTCTTCGGCATCTTCGTGAACCGGAAGAACATCATCGTCATCCTGATGTCGATCGAGCTCATCCTGCTCGCTGTGAACATCAACCTGGTGGCGTTCTCTGTCTATCTGGGCGACGTGGTGGGGCAGATCTTCGCCATGTTCGTGCTCACGGTCGCGGCCGCCGAGGCCGCCGTGGGCCTGGCCATTCTTGTCACCTTCTTCCGTAACCGCGGCGACATCTCCGTCGACGACGCCTCGATGATGAAGGGCTGAGCGCGAGCGCTATGGATCCGAAAGTCCTCGTCACCGTCATTCTGTTCGGCCCGCTGCTGGGTGCGATCACCGCCGGCCTGTTCGGCCGCGTGATCCCCGCGAAGGTCAGCCAGTCCGTCACCACGGGCCTGCTGTTCCTCTCGGCCGCCCTGTCGTGGGTGGTGTTCAGCCAGTGGACCTGGGGCGGCCTGGAGCCGTTCACCATCACCTACGCCCCCTTCATCCACGTGGGCGACTTCGTCTCCAACTGGTCGTTCCGCCTGGACGGCCTGTCGGCGGTGATGCTGGTGGTGGTGACCAGCGTCTCCTCGCTCGTGCACCTCTATTCCTGGGGCTACATGGCCGATGATCCGCACAAGCCGCGGTTCTTCGCCTACCTGTCGCTCTTCACCTTCGCCATGCTGGCGCTGGTCAGCGCCGCCGACTTCATGCAGCTGTTCTTCGGCTGGGAAGGCGTGGGTCTGGCGAGCTATCTGCTCATCGGTTTCTGGTTCAAGAAGCCCACCGCCAACGCCGCCTCGATCAAGGCCTTCGTTGTGAACCGCGTGGGCGACTTCGGCTTCGCCCTCGGCATCATGACGGTGTTCTGGGCGTTCGGGACCATCCAGTTCGCCGAGATCTTCCCGCAGGTCGTCGCCAACGCCGACCGCACCTGGGCGTTCATTGGCCGCGACTGGCGCCTGATGGATCTGGCCTGCGGCCTGCTGTTCATCGGCGCCATGGGCAAGTCGGCCCAGTTCTTCCTGCACACCTGGCTGCCTGACGCCATGGAAGGCCCGACCCCGGTGTCGGCCCTCATCCACGCCGCCACCATGGTGACGGCCGGCGTCTACATGGTCTGCCTGCTGTCGCCGATGTTCGAGTACGCCCCGGTGGCCAAGAACATCGTCACCGTGATCGGCGCGGTCACCGCCCTGTTCGCGGCTACGGTCGGCCTGACTCAGAACGACATCAAGCGGGTGATCGCCTATTCGACCTGTTCGCAGCTGGGCTACATGTTCTTCGCGGCGGGCCTGGGCGCCTACCAGGCGGCCATGTTCCACCTGTTCACCCACGCCTTCTTCAAGGCCCTGCTGTTCCTGGGCGCCGGCTCGGTGATCCACGGCATGGCCCACGAGCAGGACATGCGCCGCTACGGCGGCCTGGCGAAGTACCTGCCGGTCACCTATGCGGTGATGACCATCGGCACCATCGCCATCACCGGCCTGGGCTTCCCGGGCGTCGGCCTCGGCATGCCCGCCCTGGAGCTCGGCTTCGCCGGCTTCTACTCGAAGGACGCCATCATTCACGCCGCCTACGAGGCCGCCGAAGCCGGCCACGCCATCGGCTGGTTCGCATTCATCATCGGGGTGCTCGTGGCGGGCCTGACGGCCTTCTACTCCTGGCGCCTGGCGTTCTTCACGTTCAACGGCAAGCCCCGCTGGACCAGCGAGGACCTCGAGCACCACTGGCACAACCGCGACCACCTCGACACGCCCGGCGTGCACGGCGGCCACATCAGCGAAGCCCAGCATGAAACCCATGAGGAGCCGCTGGCGGACCATCCGACCGAGCACGCCCACGGCCATGGTCCGGCGCTGCCGCACGAGAGCCCCTGGAACATGCGCCTGCCGCTGATCCTGCTGGCCATCGGCGCGATCTTCGCCGGCTTCGCTTTCCACCATCAGTTCATCGGCGAGCACAACGCCGAGTTCTGGAAGGGCGCCATCTACGACGCCGCTGCTGACCACGGCCCGAGCGCCGCTCATGCCGCGACGGCTGGCCAGGAGGCCACCGAAGCGGCTCAGAACGCCGCCGGACCGGTGCCCCCGCCGCATGGCGCGGAAGCCGAGGCCGAGGGCCACCACGCGCCGCTGTGGGTCTATCTCGCCCCGCTGCTCGCCTCGGTGCTGGGCCTGCTGGTGGCCGCCTACATCTACCTGATGCGGGAAGGGCTGGGCGCGCGCCTGGCCGCCCGCGGCGGGCCGCTCTACACGTTCTTCTACAACAAGTGGTTCTTCGACGAGCTGTACAACGCGACCTTCGTGCGCGGGGCCAAGTTCCTCGGCGACCTGTTCTGGAAGGGCGGGGACCAGAAGATCATCGACGGCCTGGGTCCGGACGGCGTCTCGGCGCTGTCGGTCAAGGTCGGCAAGGGCGCCGGCCGCCTCCAGTCCGGCTATGTGTACCACTACGCGTTCGTGATGCTCCTGGGCGTCGCGGGCCTGCTGACCTACGCCCTCTGGGCCTGGAACGCCTGAGGGGGATAACGACCAATGCCGCTTCTCTCCCTTATCACCTACGCCCCGCTGATCGGCGTCGCCGGCATCCTGGCGCTGCGCCTCTTCGGCAAGGCCGATGACGCCAGGACGGTCAGCGCGACCAAATGGATCGCGTTCGTCACCACCCTGGCGACCTTCGCGCTCTCGGTGCTGCTGGTTGTCCAGTACGACCCGGCCAATCCAGGCTTCCAGTTCGTGGAAGAGGCGCCGTGGTTCGCGGGCCTCAGCTACCGCATGGGTGTTGACGGGATCTCGATCCTGTTCGTCCTGCTCACGGCCTTCCTGATGCCGCTCTGCATCGCCGCCTCGTGGAACTCCATCGAGAAGCGGGTGCCGGAATACATGATCGCCTTCCTGGTCCTCGAGACCCTGGTGATCGGCGTGTTCTGCGCGCTTGACCTCGTACTGTTCTACATCTTCTTCGAGTTCGGCCTGGTCCCGATGTTCCTGATCATCGGCATCTGGGGCGGCGCGCGGCGCGTGTACGCGGCCTTCAAGTTCTTCCTCTACACCCTGCTGGGCTCGGTGCTCATGCTGGCGGCGATCCTCTACATGATCGGCACGACCGGCACGGCCTCGATCCCCGAGCTGATGGCCTATGACTTCCCGGGCGGGGTGCAGACTTGGCTGTGGCTGGCCTTCTTCGCCTCGTTCGCGGTGAAGATGCCGATGTGGCCGGTGCACACCTGGCTGCCGGACGCCCACGTGGAAGCTCCGACGGCCGGTTCGGTCATCCTGGCGGGCATCCTGCTGAAGATGGGCGGCTACGGCTTCATGCGTTTCAGCCTGCCGATGTTCCCGAACGCCTCCGAGATGTTCGCCCCGCTGGTGTTCGCCCTGTCGGTGATCGCGATCATCTACACCTCGCTGGTCGCCTTCCGGCAGACCGACATCAAGAAGCTGATCGCCTACTCCTCGGTGGCCCACATGGGCTTCGTGACCATGGGCATCTTCTCGGGCAACGCCGCCGGCGAGCAGGGCGCCCTGTTCCAGATGATCTCCCACGGGGTGATCTCGGGCGCGCTCTTCCTCTGTGTCGGCGTGGTCTACGACCGCATGCACACCCGCGAGATCGCCTTCTACGGCGGGCTCGTGAACCGCATGCCGTGGTACGCGGCCGTCTTCATGCTGTTCACCATGGGCAACGTGGGCCTGCCGGGCACCTCGGGCTTCGTGGGCGAGATCCTGACCATGACCGGCGCCTACCAGGCCTCGACCTGGACGGCGGCGCTCGCCGCCACCGGCATGATCCTGTCGGCGGTCTATGCGCTCACCCTCTACCGGCGCGTGGTCTTCGGCGAGCTGGCGAACCCGAAGCTGGCCACCATCACCGACCTCGATTGGCGGGAAGTGGCGATCTTCGCCCCGCTGATCATCTCCACCCTGTATCTGGGCATCCAGCCCAATTCCGTCTTCAACCTGACCGCGGCTTCGGTGGACCAGCTCGTCGCTGCCTACCGGGCGGCCACCGGCGGGTGAGGGGCCTCTAGATGAACTTCGCTGCTGACCTCTCGCTCGCGTTTCCGGAGCTGATCCTCGCCGTCGGCGCCCTCGCGCTGTTGGTGGTGGGCGCCTTCGCCCCGCGCGCCCCCGCGGCCGTGGGCGCCGCGGCCGTGGTCGCCCTCCTGGCGGCCGCGGTGGCTGCCGCCACCCAGCCGTTCGGCGTCGCCTTTGGCGGCGGGCTGATCTCGGACGCCGCCTCGGCCTTCGCCAAGGTGGCCATCTATGTGGCCTCGGCCGTGGCCATCCCGCTGGGGCAGCCGTGGTTCGAACGCCGCGGCGTGCGCAACTTCGAGTTCCCGGTCCTGGTCCTGCTCGCCGCCCTGGGCATGGGCATGATGGCGTCGGCGGGCGACCTGATCTCGCTCTATATCGGCGTCGAGCTGCATTCGCTCGCCCTTTACGTCCTGGCCGCCATGTACCGGGACGACGCGAAGGCGTCCGAAGCCGGCCTGAAGTACTTCGTGCTGGGCGCGCTCTCGTCGGGCCTGCTGCTCTACGGCGCCAGCCTGATCTACGGCTTCGCCGGCTCGACCGTGTTCAGCGAGATCGCGGTCGCCGTCCAGAGCGGTGCGGGTACGGGCGCGCTGTTCGGCCTCGTCTTCCTGATCTGCGGCCTGGCGTTCAAGGTTTCGGCCGCGCCGTTCCACATGTGGACGCCCGACGTTTACGAAGGCGCGCCGACGCCGGTCGTGGCCTTCTTCGCAGCGGCCCCGAAGCTGGCGGCCATGGTGCTGTTCGCGCGGGCGCTCGCCGAGGCCTTCCCGGGCGCGACGGGTCAATGGCAGCAGGTGCTGGTCGCCATCGCGCTGATCTCGATCGCGGTGGGGGCTTTCGCCGGCCTGGTTCAGAAGAACCTGAAGCGCCTGTGGGCCTACTCCTCGATCGCCAATATCGGCTACGCCACCCTGGGTCTGGCCGCCGGCACCAACGAGGGCGTGCAGTCCATGCTCGTCTTCATGGTGCTCTACATGATCGACGTCACGGGCTTCTTCGCCTGCCTCGCGGCGCTGTCACGCCAGGGCCGGGCCATGGAAACCATCGACGACATGGCCGGCCTCATCAAGGAACAGCCCGGCCTCGCCCTGGCCATGACGGCCTTCTCCCTTTCGGCGCTGGGCCTGCCGCCCTTCTCGGGCTTCTGGGCGAAGGTCTTCGTCTTCAAGGCCGCGATCGACGCTGGCCTGTGGGTCCCCGCGGTGCTGGGTCTGGTGGGTTCGGTCGTGGCCGCGTTCTACTACCTGCGCCTTCTGAAGTCGGTGTGGTTCGACGCCAGCGCCGGCGCTACCGACAAGCCGCCGATGGAGGCGCGCGGGACGGCTCTCGCCCTCGGCCTGTTCTCGTTCCCGCTGGTGCTCGCCGCCCTGGTCTGGATCTATCCGGCCGCCGGCCAGGCGGCGCAGGCCTTCGGGCTTGGCTGATCACGCGCCGATCGAGGCCTACGACAGCCTCGACTCGACCAACGCCGAGGCGCGCCGACGCGCCGAGGCCGGCGAGGCGGGACCGGTCTGCATCACCGCTGCGGTGCAGACCGCCGGCCGCGGCCGGCGCGGGCGGCCCTGGTCCACGCGGCCAGGGAACCTTGCCGCGACGTTGTTGATGGCCACCGAGGCGCCGGCGGGCGAGGCGGCCCAGCTCTCGTTCGTGGCCGCGCTGGCCGCCTGCGATCTGGCCGACGCCTGCCTTGGCGTCGGCGTCGCCCAGCTCAAATGGCCCAATGACGTCCTGATCCATGGCCGCAAGGCCGTGGGCATTCTCGTGGAGTCAGGCCCTCGCGGCGACGGGCGGCTCTGGCTGGCCGTGGGCGTCGGCGTGAATCTGGCGCACGCACCGCAGGACGTGGAGCGGCCAGCCGCGGCTTTCGCCGACTACATGCAAGGGCCGCCACCTGAGCCGCGGGCGGCGCTGGATGTGCTGGCCCCCGCGTTTGAACGCTGGCGCCGGGCATGGGCCACGCAGGGCTTTGCGGCCATTGCGGACGCCTGGACCACCCGCGCCGTCGGCCTGGGCGGACGCTGCGAGGCGCGACTGCCCCACCGGACGCTGATCGGTGTGGCGGAAGGCATGGACGCGGACGGCGCGCTGAGGCTCAGGCTGGACGACGGCGATCTTGAGCGCATAACGGCGGGCGACGTGTTCTTCGGGGGGGCGATCTGATGCTGCTGGCCATCGAGCAGGGCAACACCAACACCATGTTCGCCGTCTATGACGGCAAACGCTGGATCGCCCAGTGGCGGTCGGCCACGGAATCCAGCCGCACCGCCGACGAGTATGCGGTCTGGCTGTCGCAACTCCTGTCCATGGCGGGCCTGGCCCTTGGCGCCTTCGACGGCTGCATCATCTCGAGCGTAGTGCCGCAGTCGATCTTCAACCTGCGCAACCTGGCCCGGCGCTACCTCAAGGTGGAGCCGCTGGTGATCGGCGAGAACGCCGAACTCGGCATCCCGGTGCGCATCGACAAGCCTTCCGAGGCCGGCGCTGACCGCCTCGTCAACGCCATCGGCGCCCACATCGTCTACCCGGGCGCGCTGATCGTCATCGACAGCGGAACGGCCACCACCTTCGATGTGGTCGCCGCTGACGGCGGGTTCGAGGGCGGCGTGATCGCCCCGGGGATCAACCTCTCGATGGAGGCGTTGCACACCGCGGCGGCGAAACTTCCCCGGGTCGCCATCCAGAGACCCCAGCGGGTCGTGGGCACGGATACGGTGGGCGCCATGCAGTCGGGCGTGTTCTGGGGCTACATCGCCCTCATCGAAGGCCTGATCACCCGCATCAAGGCGGAGCGCGACGAACCCATGACCGTGGTCGCCACTGGTGGCGTCGCCTCGCTGTTCCACGGCGCCACCGCGGCGATCGACAAGTTCGATCCCGACCTCACCATTCGCGGCATGCTGGAGATCTGGCGCCGCAACCAAGGCAAGGCTTGATGCCCCGTACAGACGCTTCCGACGAACTCGTGTTCCTGCCCCTGGGCGGGTCGAACGAGATCGGGATGAACTTCAATCTCTACGGCTTCGGGCCGGCGCATGATCGTAAGTGGATCGTCGTCGACCTTGGCGTGACCTTCGGGGACCAGACCACCCCCGGCGTCGAGGTGATCCTCCCCGACCCAGAGTTCATCGAGGAGTACGCCGACCGCATCCTCGGCATCGTGCTCACCCACGCCCATGAGGACCACATCGGCGCCGTCGCCTGGCTCTGGCCCCGCCTGAAGGCGCCGATCTATGCGACCCCCTTCACCGCCTTCGTGCTGCGCGAGAAGCTGCGGGAGGCGGACCTGCTGGACGAGGCGCAGATCACCGAGGTGCCGTTGGGCGGCCAGATCGAGCTTGGCCCGTTCAGCCTTGAGCTGATCACCCTGACCCACTCGATACCCGAACCGAACGGCCTGGCCATCAGGACGCCGCTCGGCACCGTGCTGCACACGGGGGACTGGAAGATCGACCCCGACCCGTTGCTGGGCGGTCCGACCGACGTCGACCGGATCCGCGAACTCGGTGACGAGGGCGTGCTGGCGATGGTCTGCGACAGCACCAACGTCTTCCAGGATGGGCACGCCGGCTCGGAGGCCGAGGTCCGTGCGGCCCTGACGCCGTTGATCGGTGGCCTGAAGGGCAAGGTGGCGGTGGCCTGCTTCGCCTCCAATGTCGCGCGCATGGACAGTGTGATCCGGGCTGCCGAGGCCGCGGGGCGGCGGGTTTGCCTGGTCGGCCGCTCGATGCACCGCATGGCGGCCGCGGCCAAGTCCGTGGGCCTCATGCAAGACGTCCAGCCGTTCCTCGATGACACCGAGGCCAAGCACCTGCCGGCGCAGCAGGTGCTCTACCTCTGCACCGGCAGCCAGGGCGAGCCGCGGGCGGCGCTCGCGCGCATCGCCGACGGCACCCATCCCCATGTCAGCCTCGGGGCTGGGGACGCCGTGGTCTTCTCCAGCCGTGTGATCCCCGGTAACGAGATCCCGATCCGCAACCTTCAGAACAAGCTGACCGAGCGGGGCGTGCGGCTCTACACCGAGCGCGACCACCCGGGCATCCACGTCAGCGGCCACCCGTGCCGTGATGAACTGGCGGAAATGTACCGGTGGGCGAGGCCCGAAATCGCCGTGCCCACCCATGGTGAGCGGCGCCACCTCATGGAGCATGCCGCCTTCGCCCGGGACCTGCAGGTGCCGCAGCAGGTGACGCCCCGCAACGGTGACATGGTCCGCCTGGCGCCCGGCCGGGCCGAGGTGATCGACGAGGTGCCCTCGGGCCGGCTGTTCGTGGACGCCGGCGTGCTGACGCCTGAGAACGGCGATGCCCTGCGCGAGCGGCGGCACGCCTCCTACAACGGCATGGTCGCCGTCTCCGTGGTGCTCGACGGCCGCAACAAGATCGCCGCCGGCCCGGCCGTGCGCGCCCTGGGCCTGCCCAGCGACGAGGACTATCCGCTGGAGGAGGCGCTGGACGATCTGGCCGACGAGGCCGAGGAGGCCCTCGGCCGGCTCAAGGGCGAGCAGCGCGAACTGGATGGCGACGTCGAGACAGCCATCTCCCGCGCGGTCAAGAAGGCCTGCCAGCGCATCTGGGGGCGGCGTCCCGTGGTCGAGACGACGGTACTCAGGGTCTGACGCGGGGCGATCCGGCAGCCACCTGCCGTCGGGTGATCTGCACGCCGGCGATGCTATGCGCTATACCGCGCCCATGATCGGAAAACTCAATCACGTGGGCGTGGCCACGCCCTCCATCGACGAAGCTGTGAAACTCTATCGCGACGTTCTGGGCGCCACGAAGATTGGCGAGAAGTTCGTCATGCCGGAGCAGGGCGTCTGGGTCTGTTTCGTCGACCTGCCGAACAGCCAGATCGAGCTGATCGAGCCGGCCGGCGACAACTCGCCGCTGAAGGGCTTCCTTGAAAAGAACCCGGCCGGCGGGCAGCACCACATCTGTTTCGAGGTGGACGACATCATCGCCGCGCGCGATGACATGGCGGCCAAGGGCGCGACGGTGCTGAACAACGGCCAGCCGCGCATCGGAGCGCACGGGACGCCGGTGATCTTCGTCCATCCGAAGAACATGGGCGGCGTGCTGGTGGAACTGATGGAAACGCCGAAAGGGGCGCACTGATGGGTCCGATCACGTCCGTCGCGATCTTCCTCACCATCTGGTGGACAGTGCTGTTCGCCGTGCTGCCTTGGGGCGTCCAGAGCCACTACGAGGCGGGCATCGACAAGGGCGACGGCGGCGACCCCGGCGCACCGGTCGATCCCAAGCTGAAGCAGAAGTTCCTGACCACCACCTGGATCTCGGCGCTGGTCTTTGGCGTGATCTTCGCCATCATCCAGCTCGGCGTGGTGAAGCTCCCGTCGCTCCCGTCGGGCTACTAGTCGCCCGCCCCGGAGCCGAACCGCCACAGGCGCGTTGCCAAGCTTCGCGAGGGAAGGCTATCAACGCGCCTCCTTCCCGCCCTGAATCCTTAGGATACCCGAGACGATGCGCCTTTCGCGTTACTTCATGCCGACGCTGCGCGAGGCGCCCTCCGACGCCCAGATCGTCTCGCACCAGCTGATGCTCCGCGCCGGCATGATCCGGCAGGAAGCGGCCGGCATCTATGCGTGGCTGCCACTCGGCCTGAAGGTGCTGAAGAAGATCGAGCAGGTGGTCCGCGAGGAGATGGACCGGGCCGGCGCCATTGAGGTGCTGATGCCCACCCTGCAGCTCGCCGATCTGTGGCGCGAGAGCGGCCGCTACGACGACTACGGCGAGGAGATGCTGCGCATCAAGGATCGCCACGAGCGCGACCTGCTGTACGGCCCCACCGCGGAAGAGGTCATCACCGACATCTTCCGGGCTTATGTGAAGTCCTACAAGGACTTGCCGAAGAATCTTTACAACATCCAGTGGAAGTTCCGCGACGAGCGCCGGCCCCGCTTCGGGGTCATGCGCGGCCGCGAGTTCCTGATGAAGGACGCCTATTCCTTCGACGTGGACGAGGCGGCGGCGCGCCGGGCCTACAACCGGATGTTCCTCGCCTATCTGAACATCTATTCGCGCCTCGGCCTGAAGGCGATCCCGGTGCGGGCCGACACCGGGCCGATCGGGGGCGACCTGAGCCACGAGTTCATCATCCTGGCCGAAACCGGCGAGAGCGAGGTGTTCGCCCACCGCGACCTGGTGGAGATGGGTGCGCCCGGGCCGGATATCGACTGGGACGGCGACCTGCAGCCTCTCGTGGAGCAGCGCACGCGGCTCTACGCCGCAAGCGACGAGATGCACGATCCCGCGCGCTTCGAAGCGGAAGCCCCCGAGGACAAGCGGATGACCGCCCGGGGTATCGAGGTGGGTCACATCTTCTATTTCGGCGAGAAGTATTCGAAGCCGATGAACGCCAAGGTCACAGGGCCCGACGGCAAGGACACGCCGGTGCACATGGGCTCCTACGGCGTCGGCGTCTCGCGCCTGGTGGGCGCCATCATCGAGGCCAGTCACGACGAGGCGGGCATCATCTGGCCAGACAGCGTGGCGCCGTTCGGTGCGGCGGTCGTCAACCTGCGGCCCGGCGAGGCGGCGGTGGACGAGGTGGCTGAGCAGGCCTATCGCGCGTTGCAGGCGGCCGGCAAGGAGCCGCTGCTGGACGACCGTGACGAGCGGCCGGGCGCAAAGTTCGCCTCCCTGGATCTGGTGGGCGTGCCCTGGCAGCTGATCGTCGGGCCCAAGGGTGTCGCCGAGGGCGTGGTCGAGTTGAAGCGGCGCGCCACGGGCGAGCGTCAGAGCCTTCCGCTGGAGGAAGCCCTCAAGGTGATCAGAGGGTGAGCGAGGCGGCGGCGGTCACGGGCGGCCGGGCGCCGCCCTTCGGCTACTGGGAGCGCATGATCGCCGGCCGCTACCTGCGCGCCAAGCGCAGCCAGGGCGGCGTGGCGCTGATCTCCGTCATCTCCTTCATCGGCATCATGCTGGCCGTGGCGGTGCTGATCATCGTCATGAGCGTGATGAACGGCTTCCGGGACGAGATGCTGACCCGCATCCTCGGCTTCCAGGGCCATGTCTATGTCACCGGCGGGGTGCTGGACGGCCCTGAGCGCGACGCGGCGGTGCAACGCCTGCGGCAGACGCCTCAGGTGATCCAGGTGGCGCCGATCATCGAGGCCCAGGCCATCGCGCTCGGGCCCTCGCAGATTTCGGGCGCCATCGTCCGCGGCATCAGCCCCAAGGACCTGCAGGCGACCCGGATGGTGGCGGACAGCATCACCAAGGGCTCGCTGGATGAGTTCGGGGTCGGCGAGTATGGGGGCGACACCATTATCGTCGGCGAACGCCTCGCCCAGTCGCTGGGGGTGGGGCCTGGCGATGTCCTGACCCTGATCTCTCCCTCCGCAGGGGTGACGGCCTTCGGCGGTACGCCGATGCAGAAGGAGTACGTGGTCGGGGGCACCTTCGCCGTGGGCATGAGCCAGTACGACCAGGCCTACATCTTCATGCCCTTCGACCAGGCGCAGCTTTTCTTCGGTCGTGAAGGCACCGCCGACGCCATCGAGGTGCGGGTCGCCGACCCGGACCACGCCGCGCGGATGAAGGCGGCGATCGGCGCGGCGGCGGGCCCGGCCGGCATCGTCACCGACTGGACCCAGCGGGACAGCTCCTTCTGGGGCGCGCTGAAGATCGAGCGGGTGATGATGCGGCTGATCCTGATGCTGCTGGTGGCCATCGCGGCCATGAACATCATCTCGGGCCTGGTCATGCTGGTGAAGAACAAGGGGCGGGATATCGCCATCCTCCGCACCATCGGGGCGGGGCAGGGCGCGATCCTGCGGATATTCTTCATGGCCGGCGCCAGCATCGGGGTGATCGGCACCATCGCCGGACTGCTGCTCGGTATCGTCTTCTGCACCTACATCACCCCCATCCAGCACGCCTTGGAAGTGGTCACGGGCGCGGTCCTGTTCTCGTCCGACATCTATTTCCTGGACCGGGTGCCCGCGAAGATCGACTGGTCCGAGGTGGCCATTGTCACCAGCTGGGGCCTGGCGATGAGCTGCTTGGCCACCTTGCCGCCCGCCTGGCGCGCCTCGCGCCTCGATCCGGTGGAGGCGCTCCGTTATGAGTGAGCCCGTGCTTTCGATCCGCGGGCTGGAGCGCACCTACCGCACCGCAGCGGGACCGCTGACGGTGCTGCGCGGCGTCGACCTCGACCTCAATCCCGGAGAAATCGTCGGCTTGGTCGGACCCTCCGGCTCAGGCAAGTCGTCGCTGCTGCATGCCGCCGGCCTGCTCGAGCATCCCGACGCCGGCCGCATCGTCGTGCTGGGGCGGGACTGCTCGAACCTGAACGAGCGCGAACGCACCCGGGTGCGCCTGGCGACCGTCGGCTTCGTGTACCAGTTCCACCATCTTCTGCCCGAGTTCTCGGCCCTCGATAACGTCGCCCTGCCGCAGATGATCGCCGGCAAGACACGCTCCGCCGCCCGCGAACGGGCGGCCGCCCTCCTGGGCGAGCTTGGCCTCAGCGACCGGATCCACCATCAGCCGGCCCAGCTTTCGGGCGGCGAGCAGCAGCGGGTGGCCATCGCCAGGGCCCTGGCCAACGCCCCGCAGGTCCTGCTCGCCGACGAGCCCACCGGCAACCTCGACCCCAAGACGTCCGAAGCGGTGTTCGAGAACCTCTACGCCCTGGCCCGCCGGGAAGGCGTGGCGGCTCTGGTGGCCACCCACAACCTCGAGCTCGCCAGCCACATGGACCGGGTGCTCGCGCTGAAGGACGGCCACCTCGAGCCTTGGGCCCGAGCCTAGCGGCGGGCGCGCCAGCCCTCGGCCGATCTGGCATCCGGCAGGTCGATCTGCTCGATGACGGCCAGCAAGGCGGCGTTCGCCGCCTGAATGTCGTCAGGCTTGTTCGCCTGGATCAGCTCGTAAACGTACTCTCCCCGGCGAAGGTACAGCATCGTCTGGACGAAACCGTCGTTGTCGACCCAGTTTCGACCGGCCTGGATCCCGCTCTTCGGGCCGGTCGGCGGATTGGCCAGCTTCCGCGCGATGCCGGTGTCCTGCTCCGCAGCCCGGATCGCGGCCTCCCATCTGGCCTTGTCCCCCGATGCATCCGGGGAGCGCATCACGGTGATCGTCAGCACCCGCTGCTCCCCCTCGAGGCGACAGCTGAGTTCAAGCGCTTCCGTCGACGCGTTGTAGATGCTGACCATGTCCCGCTTGAAGTCACCGTAGGCCGTGGGGCAGGCGAAGCCTGAACCGGCCATGACGTAGGCGCCGTCATCCCCATCGGTGAAGAACCGGCCATCGGGAAAGAAGAGGAGGGCAACGCCGGAGTCGGCGGTGATGTCCTGCGGCCGGATGACCTCGGCCTGTTGGCCGGACTCGGTGGGCACGAACAGGCTGATCGCGTCGCCGGCCGGATCGTGCACGGCAAGCGGTGGCGCATCGCCATCGACCAGGGCCGCGATATCGTCGGCCATCCGCTCCATCGACGGCGGGCCGTCGTAGGCCTGGGCCACGAAGTTCAGTCCAGCAATCCGCCCGATCAGATAGTAGGTCGGCGAGGGGGTGGCGGCCGGCAAGCCGCGGCGGCCGCCCCGGTCCCAGGCCTCGGCCTCTGCAAGGCTGGGCCCCTTGGCAAGGAAGAACAGCTCTTCGCGCGTGGCGGCGTCGGCCCAGCGGAGCGGAACACCGGCGCCGCCCGCGTTGATCGTCCACACAACCTCTTCGGTCGTGAACCGGGCCACCGGGCAGCCGGGCGCCGCCTCGATCTCCTTCTTCGGCCAGTGGTCGTCGCCGGCCGGGTCATGGAGCGTGAGGAAGATGGCGCTGACGAAGGCGCCGCGCTGCGCATCGCTCAGCGGCTGGTCGCCGAAGGGGATCGGCTTGCCGGTGTCGCCAAGCGGGCTGGCGCAGGCCGCGGGTGGGACCGCCTGGAACATGCGGCCAGGCCCTGATTGCGCCTGGGCGGCGGTGACCATGATCGCGGACGCGCCGATCAGCGCCGCCAAGCTCGAGACAACACGCATGACGATAATTCCTCCCCGATTCTACCGCCAAGCTTAGCAGGCTTGACGGTGAGAACAAAAGGCGAATAAGAACGAACAAGGAACGCAACGGTTGTCCACAGGGACGCCCACAGGAGGATGCGGCGCATGGTTCGTCTGGCGCGGGAATCGCTGGCCTTTGGCTCTGTCGCCAGCTTTGTCTGGATGGTGTGTCATCTGGCGTCGGTCGTGAGCTGACGCCATGCGTATGGGGGAGCGGGCCAGCTTGAGCGGGGATAGCAGCGAAGGCTTTGTCCACCTCCGGGTCCGGTCCGCCTATTCCCTGCTGGAAGGGGCGATCAAGGCCGACAAGATCGGAGACCTCGCCAAGGGCTGGCACATGCCGGCGGTGGCGCTCGCCGACAGGGCCAATCTGTTCGGCGCCCTCGAGTTTTCAGTCGCCACCAAGGCATCCGGCGTGCAGCCGATCATTGGTTGCGCCCTGCCGGTATCGGGGATCGGAGACCGGCCGCCCGAGCGCTGGTCCAAAACGCCTACGGTCGTGCTGCTGGCCCAGACCGAAGAGGGATACCTCAACCTCTGTGAGCTCTCGTCCATCGCCTATCTGGACGCCGACGCGAGCGAGGAGCCGCACGTTCCCTGGGCGAAGGTCTGCGAGCGCTCGGCCGGGCTGATCCTCCTGTCCGGCGGACCGGACGGGCCGGTGGACAACCTGTTCGCCGCGGGCAAGGAGAAGGAAGGTCGCGCGGCGCTCTCGGAGATGAAGCGCATCTTCGGGGACCGCTTCTATGTGGAGCTGCAGCGGCACGGCATGCCCGCCGAGGCCGCCGCCGAGGGCGGGCTGGTGGCCTTCGCCTATGACGAGGACGTCCCGCTGGTCGCCACCAACGACGTCTATTTCAAGAACACGCAGATGTACCGGGCGCACGATGCGCTGCTGTGCATCGCCGATGGCAGCTTCGTGGGACAGGATGAGCGGCGGCGGGTGACCGCCGAGCACTGGTTCAAGTCCCCGGCTGACATGCGCGCGCTGTTCGCCGACCTGCCGGAGGCCTGCGACAACACCGTCGATATCGCCCGCCGGTGCGCCTTCATGGTGCACAAGCGGGATCCGCTGCTGCCACGGTTCACCACCGACGCCGGCCGGTCCGAGGCCGACGAACTGGCGCACCAGGCCCGCGAAGGCCTGAAGGCGCGGATGGCCGCGGGGCAGGCCAACGCCTTTCCGCCCGAGGACTACGAAGCCCGTCTGGAGCGTGAGATCCAGGTCATCACCCAGATGGGCTTTCCGGGCTACTTCCTGATCGTCTCGGACTTCATCAAGTGGGCGAAGGCGCGGGGAATTCCCGTGGGCCCCGGACGGGGCTCGGGCGCAGGCTCGCTGGTCGCCTATTCACTGACCATCACCAACCTCGACCCGCTGCGCTACGGCCTGCTGTTCGAGCGCTTCCTGAACCCCGAGCGGGTCTCGATGCCCGACTTCGACATCGACTTCTGCCAGGAGCGGCGGGAAGAGGTGATCCAGTACGTGCAGCAGCGCTACGGCACGGACAAGGTCGCCCAGATCATCACCTTCGGCACCCTGCAGGCCCGGGCCGTGCTGCGCGATGTCGGCCGGGTGATGCAACTGCCCCTCGGCCAGGTGGATCGGCTGGCGAAGATGGTGCCCGCCAACCCGGCCAATCCGGTGACCCTCGCCCAGGCGCTCGACATCGAGCCGCGGCTCAAGGAGGAGCGGCAGCGGGACGAGGCGGTGGACCGTCTGATCACGGTGGCCATGGAGTTGGAGGGCCTCTACCGCAACGCCTCCACCCACGCGGCCGGCGTAGTCATTGGCGACCGGCCGCTGACCCAGTTGACGCCGCTTTACCGCGATCCGCGCTCAGAATTGCCGGCCACCCAGTTCAACATGAAGTGGGTGGAGAGCGCCGGCCTGGTGAAGTTCGACTTCCTGGGCCTGAAGACCCTGACGGTCATCGACCGCGCCGTGAAGCACCTGGAGAAGCGGGGGGCGGGCGTCGATATGAACGCCCTGCCGCTGGACGATCAGCCCACCTACGACCTGATGAGCAACGCCCAGACGATCGGCGTCTTCCAGTTCGAAGGACAGGGCATGCGCGACGCCCTGCGGCAGCTTCGCCCAAGCTCCATCGAAGACGTGACCGCCATCGGCGCCCTGTATCGCCCGGGGCCGATGGACAACATTCCGACCTTCGTGGACTGCAAGTTCGGCCGAAAGCCGATCGACTACCTGCACCCTAGCCTGGAAGGGGTGCTCAAGGAGACCTACGGCATCATCGTCTACCAGGAGCAGGTGATGCAGATCGCCCAGATCCTGGCGGGCTACAGCCTGGGCGAAGCCGACCTTCTGCGCCGGGCGATGGGCAAGAAGAAGAAGGAGGAGATGGACCTCCAGCGGGCGCGGTTCATCTCGGGCGCCGAGGCCAAGGGCGTTCCGGGCGCCCAGGCCGGGGCCATCTTCGACCTCGTGGACAAGTTCGCGGGCTACGGCTTCAACAAGTCCCACGCCGCCGCCTATGCCTTCGTCAGCTACCAGACGGCCTGGCTGAAGGCGAATGCGCCGGTCGAGTTCTTCGCCGCCTCGATGAGCCTGGATATCGCCAACACCGACAAGCTGTCGGTGTTCTACCAGGACGCCAAGCGCTTCGGCGTGAAGATCCGGCCGCCGTGCGTGAACCGCTCGGGCGCCGACTTCGACGTCGAGAACGGCGAAGTGCTGTACGCCTTGGGCGCGATCCGCAACGTCGGCCTGCAGGCCATGGAGCACGTCGTCCAGGTGCGTCGCGAGGGCGGGCCGTTCCGTGACATCTTCGACTTCGTGGAGCGGGTTGATCCCAAGCAGGTCAACAAGCGGACCTTCGAGACCCTGGCCCGGGCGGGAGCCTTCGACGCCATCCATCCGAACCGGGCCGAGCTTATCGCATCGGCCGACGCTCTGGTCGGCCACGGCCAGGCGCTGGCCGCTGATCGGGCCGAGGGCAAGGTCAGCCTGTTCGGCGACGATCCCTCTGGCGGGCACCGGCCGCGCCTGACGCGGGCGGACCCCTGGACACCCACGGAACGGCTGGACGAGGAACTGGCCGCGGTCGGCTTCTACCTCTCGGGTCATCCGCTGGACGACATGGTGGAAGCCCTGCGCCGACGGCGCACCGACCTGCTCACCGATGCGGTGGCCAAGGCCGCGGCAGGCGCCGAGGCGCTGCGCATGGCGGGGGTGGTGCGGCGAAAGCAGGAGCGGCCGTCCCGCTCCGGTGAGAAGTTCGCCTTTGTCACCTTCTCGGACCCGACCGGCGAGTACGAGGTGCTGTTCCCGCCGGAATCGCTCAAGCGCTGCCGCGACCTGCTGGAGCCGGGCAAGGCGGTGGCCATCACCGTGCGCGCGAAGGCCAATGAGGGCGAAGTCCGCTTCTTCGGCGACAACGTCGAGCCGGTGGAGAAGGCGGTGGCCAATGTGGTCGCCGGTCTGCGGGTCCACCTGGCGCCCCGTAGCGCCGAGATCGAGGCGCTGAAGAAGCGCCTTGAGGGCGTGACCAATCCCCGGGGCGGGGAGATCGTCCTGGTCGCCCCGCTGGACATGGGGCGCGAGGTGGAGGTGAAGTTGCCTGGGCGCTTCACCCTGGACGGGGCGGTGCGCGGCGCGATCAAGACCGCGCCCGGCGTGGTCTTCGTGGAGGATGTCTGATGATGAAGGCCGCGTTGCCTATGCTCGTTGCGCTGGCTGTCGCCGGATCGGCCGAGGCGCAGACCCGCTCGGGCTTCGGATCGCAGGCTAAGCCGCCGAAGTCACCCGGCTTCGGCCAGCCCTACAAGCCGTTGCCGAGCCCAACGACGCCCCGGACGTCGCCAAACAAGCCGTCCGGTGGGGCCGCGTCAACCAAGCCGGCAGAGCCGTTCAAGCCTTACGAGCCGTGGAAGCCGGGTTCAGTCTACGGCAAGCCCAAGTAGGCGGGAGGAGGGGGCGTGGCCGCATTGGATGCCGAGCATCCCCTGGATCGTGCTGTCTGGACGGCCCTGACCACCCTGCAGGCCGACATGGCGCTGGGCGATGACCGCGCCCGGCGCCTGGCGCCCGACTACGGGCTGTTCGCCGCCGCGGCCGACCGAACGGCGGAGAGCCTTGCCGCCCTGGCCGCCCTCGTGCGCAGGACCGGCCCTGCGGCTCTGTTCCAGCCTGATCCACCGCGGGAGTTGGAGGGGGTCAGGATCACGCCCGGGGATCCGATAGGCCAGATGGTCGCCGTGTCACCCCCAACAGTGCGGGTGGACTTCGAGGTGCTGCGGCTGGGAGACGCCGACGCAGTGGAGATGCTGGAGCTCGCCACGCTCACCAAGCCTGGCCCCTTCTTCAGCCGCACCCACCAGCTGGGCAAATTCCTTGGCGTCCGTGAGGGTGGCCGCCTCGTGGCCATGTGCGGCGAGCGCCTGCGTCTGCCAGGTCATACAGAGCTCAGCGCGGTCTGCACCCATCCCGACTTTCTCGGCCGTGGCTATGCGGCCGGACTGATGAGCTTGGTGACCGAACGGATCGTGCGACGGGGAGAAACGCCGTTCCTGCACGTCTATGATCACAACACCCGCGCCATCGCTCTTTACGAGCGGCTGGGCTGGCGACGTCGACGCGCGGTAGAGGTGAGCTTCCTGGAGCCCGCCTGAGCGCGAACGGCTTGCATTTCGGGCTCTTAGACCCTATGTGCCCGGCTCATTCCACACGCAGGTGTTCGGCGTGGGCGGGGAGACATCCCGACCCATCACCGTTCCGGTCCTCGCCAGAGGGTTGCCTGCGGCGGTCCAACCGGAAGAAAGACGAGATACAGACGATGGCTCTGCCTGACTTTTCCATGCGCCAGCTCCTGGAAGCCGGCGCCCACTTCGGTCACCAGACGCACCGCTGGAACCCGAAGATGGACAAGTACATCTTCGGCTCCCGCTCCAACATTCACATCATCGACCTGTCGCAGACGATCCCGCTGCTGCACCAGTCGCTGGTGAAGGTCCGTGAAGTGGCCGCTGGCGGTGGCCGGATCCTGTTCGTGGGCACCAAGCGCCAAGCTTCGGAGCCGCTGGCCGCTGCGGCCAAGCGTTGCGCGCAGTATTACGTGAACCACCGCTGGCTGGGCGGCACGCTCACCAACTGGCGCACCGTGTCGGGCTCGATCCAGCGCCTGCGCGAACTGGAAGGCGTTGTCGCCGGCGAAGGCCAGGGGCGTTCCAAGAAGGAACTGCTCACCCTGACCCGCGAGAAGGACAAGCTGGAGCTGAGCCTCGGCGGCATTAAGGACATGGGCGGCATCCCCGACCTGATGTTCGTGATCGACACCAACAAG
Organism: Pseudomonadota bacterium; assembly: GCA_023412655.1. GTDB lineage: Bacteria > Pseudomonadota > Alphaproteobacteria > Caulobacterales > Caulobacteraceae > Phenylobacterium. The sequence goes on from JAEYNH010000122.1 coordinate 39,370, forward strand.
GAAGCGATCGCGATCCAGGAAGCCCGGAAGCTGAACATTCCGGTGATCGCCATTCTCGACACCAACTGCAATCCGGACGGCATCACCTATCCGATCCCGGGCAATGACGACGCGGCCCGCGCCATCCAGCTCTATTGCGACCTGATGGCCGATGCGATCCTCGACGGCCTGGCTGCCGGCCAAGCTGCCTCGGGCGTCGACCTGGGCGCCTCGGAAGCGCCGATCGAGCCCACCCTGGCTCGCGAACTGACGCCGGAAGCGGCGGCTGAACCCGAGGTCACCGCGCCGGAAGCCGCGGCCCTCGAAGCCGAGATGACCGGCGCCGAAGCTCCCGCGGCGGACGCGGCGAGCGAAGAACAGGCCGGCTAAGCGCTTTCGGGCGCTTCGCTGAACGCAACTCGGACGGCGGGCCCTCGTCGCGGGGGCTCGTCACGATTCTAGATTTGAAGGAGCCGACCATGGCGGAGATCACCGCTGCGCTGGTCAAGGAACTGCGCGAAAAAACCGACGCCGGCATGATGGACTGCAAGAAGGCGCTGCAAGAGAACGGCGGCGACATCGAAGCCGCCGCGGACTGGCTGCGCACCAAGGGCCTATCGAAGGCGGCGAAGAAGTCGGATCGCGCCGCGGCCGAGGGCCTGGTCGCCGGGCTCGTGAGCGCCGACGGCAAGACCGGCGTGCTCATCGAGCTGAACGCCGAGACCGACTTCGTGGCCAAGAACGAGAAGTTCCAGGACGCCGCCCGTCGGATCGCGGTCACCGCGCTGACGCATGACGCCCTTGAGACCCTGAACGAGGCCAAGACCGAGAACGGTGAAGTCATCAACGACGTCATCACTGGCCTGATCGCCACGATCGGCGAGAACATGCGGCTGCGTCGCAGCCAGCGCCTGAGCGTCGACCAAGGCGCCGTCGCCCTCTACCTGCACAACGTGCAGGGCGAAGGCGTGGCTCGCCTCGGCGTGCTCGTGGCCCTGGAAGGCGCTGGCGACCAGGCGGTCCTGAAGGACGTGGGCCGGAAGATCGCCATGCACGTGGCCGGTACGCCCACGCCGCCCCTGGCTCTGACCTCGGACGAGCTGGACCCGGAAGCGGTGGCCAAGGAGCGCGAAATCCAGACCCAGACGGCGATGGAATCGGGCAAGCCCCGCGAGATCGCCGAGAAGATGGTCGAGGGCCGCATCCGCAAGTGGCAGGAAGAAGTGGTGCTCCTGAAGCAGCCCTTCGTGATGAACCCGGATCAGACGATCGAGCAGCTCATCGCCGAGACCGCCAAGCAGTCGGGCTCGCCCGTCGCGGTGAAGGGCTTCGTGCGCTTCGCCCTCGGCGAAGGCGTCGAGAAGAAGGTGGACGATTTCGCGGCCGAGGTGGCCTCGATGACGAGCGCGGGCTAAGGTCCGCTCCGAAACCGAGCCTTTGAGGGCGCGGCGCGTTCGACGCGCGCCGCGCCCTTGATGTATCTACGTCCCGCCCACAAGGATTCCGGACCTGCCGATGCCCGCTTCTGATCTTGGCGCCAGACCCCGTTACAACCGTGTGCTGCTGAAGGTTTCGGGCGAGGTCCTGATGGGGGATCAGCCGTTCGGCATCGACACCAAGACGCTGGAGCGGACGGCCGAGGATATCGCCGAGGTGGTGCGGACGGGGGTGCAGCTCTGCCTGGTGATCGGGGGCGGAAACATCTTCCGGGGCGTCTCGCTGGCTGGCCATGGGATGGAACGGGCCAGCGCCGACTACATGGGCATGCTGGCCACGGTCATGAACGCCCTCGCGCTGCAGGCCGCGCTGGAGAAGATCGGGGTCTATACCCGGGTCCAGTCGGCGATCCCGATGGAGGCGGTCTGTGAGCCCTACATCCGCCGGCGCGCCCAGCGGCATCTTGAGAAGGGGCGGGTGGTGATCTTCGCCGCCGGTGTTGGCGCGCCGTTCTTCACCACCGATTCGGGCGCGGCCCTGCGCGCCGCCGAAATGGGCTGTGAGGCGTTGTTCAAGGGGACGAGCGTCGACGGCGTCTACACGGCCGACCCCAAGAAGGACCCCACCGCGCAGCGCTACGAGAGCTTGAGCTACACGGACGTGCTGGCCAAGGACCTGCGGGTCATGGACGCCTCGGCCGTCAGCCTGATGCGCGACAATCAGATTCCGATCGTGGTCTTCTCGATCCGCGAGCGGGGCAATTTCCTGAAGGTGCTGCGTGGCGAAGGGGTCTACACGACCATCGCCTAGCGCTAGTTTCCGCCGACTGAATTCGAACGGGGAGAGATCCGTCATGGCCACCGCCGAGAAGCCGGTGCTTTCCAGATACAAGGACCGCATGGACAAGGCGGTCGCCGCGCTCAAGGAAGAGTTCGGCTCGCTGCGGACCGGCCGCGCTTCGGCCAGCCTGCTCGACCAGATCCACGTGGACGCCTACGGCTCCACCACGCCGCTGAACCAGGTGTCCGCCATCAGCGTGCCGGAGCCGCGGATGATCAGCGTCAACGTCTGGGATCGGGCCCTGGTGGTCTCGGTGGAGAAGGCGATCCGCCAGTCGGACCTGGGCCTCAACCCGGTCGTCGACGGACAGACCTTGCGCATCCCGATCCCGCCGCTCACCGAGGAGCGCCGCAAGGACCTGGCCAAGATCGCCGGCCGTTACGCCGAGCAGCAGCGGGTCGCCGTCCGCAACATCCGCCGCGACGCCAATGAGGACCTCCGGAAGGCCCAGAAGGACAACGTCATCAGCCAGGACGAAGAGAAGCGCATGGAGGCCGACGTCCAGAAGATGACGGACGAGGCGATCAAGCGCATCGACGAAGCCTTGAAAAACAAAGAACAAGAGATCATGCAGGTCTGAGCCCGCGTTCCGCACGCAGCCTCCCAGGATCGTTCCGACCGATGGCTCCCCATACAAAGACGGCCTTCCCAGGCACGCCCACCACAGGTGAGGTCGTGCGACAGGATCGGCCGCTGCACGTGGCCATCGTGATGGACGGGAACGGCCGGTGGGCCAAGCGTCGCGGGCTGCCCCGGACCCTCGGCCATCGGGAAGGCGTCGAGGCGCTGAAACGCACGGTGTCGGCAGCGAGCGACCTCGACATCCGCTGGCTGACGGTGTTCGGCTTCTCCACCGAAAACTGGAGCCGGCCGGCGGCCGAGGTGGCCGAGCTGATGGCGCTCCCCAAACGCTACTTCAAGAGCGACATCGCCCGGCTGGAACGGGAGGGCGTTCGCGTACGGGTGATCGGTAGGCGGCAGGGGCTCTCGGAGGAACTGGTGCGGCTCATCGACGACGCCGAGGCCCGCACCTCCGGCAACGACCGCTTCTTCCTCAACATCGCCTTCAACTACGGCGGCCAGGCCGATATCGCCGACGCCGCGCGCCGGTTCGCCTTGGAAGTGGCCGCAGGCCGCGCCAGCCCGGAAGACCTGAACGAAGCTCGGTTCGCCAGCCTGTTGGCGACGAGCGACTCGCCTCCGCCGGACGTGATCATCCGCCCCTCGGGCGAACAGCGGCTCTCGAACTTCCTGCTCTGGGAGACCGCCTATGCCGAGCTGGTCTTCCAAGACGTCCTTTGGCCCGACTACGGCGCCGAACACCTGAAGGCGGCGCTCGCCGCCTTCTCTGCCCGGGACCGGCGCTATGGCGCGATCGTGGCCGATGACGTCCTCGCCGCCGGCTAAGCGGTTCAACTGGTCCAACCTCGGCCTCAGGATCGCCTCGGCCGCGGTGATCGCGCCGGCCGCGCTGGGGGCGGCGTGGCTCGGGGGCTGGCCGTATCTGGTGCTGATCGCCATCGGCGTCGCACTGCTCTCCCTGGAATGGGGCGGGATGAGCGCGCCGGTGGCGCCGACCAGGGTTTCGGCCGCGGTGACGGTCGCCGTGCTGGCGGCGGTTTTCCTGGCTTACCAGGGACAGGACGCCCTGGCCTGGGGGGCTGTGGGCGTTGGCGCCGTCGCCGCGGCCCTGGTCGCGCGGGGTGTGGCCGAGCGCCCGGCCGACGCCGCCTTTGGCGTCATATACATCGCGCCTGCCGCCATCTGCCTCGTGTGGCTGAGATCCACGGACCAGGGCCAGTGGTGGATGATGACCCTGTTTGCCGCCACGTGGGCGGCCGACATTGGCGCCTTCGCTGTGGGCAGCGTCCTGAAAGGCCCCAAGCTGTGGCCCCGCTTCTCGCCCAACAAGACGTGGTCTGGCTTCGTCGGCGGCCTGGGCGCCTCGGCCCTGGCGGGGTTTGGCATGGCCTTCTTCAGCGTCTTCCAGCTCAATCTCGCCGCCGCCGCCCTTGTAGGCTTCTGCGTTGGCCTCGCCACTATGGCCGGCGATCTCTGGGAATCGGCGCTGAAGCGTCGCTTCGGGGTGAAGGACTCCGGCGACCTCATCCCGGGCCACGGCGGCCTGCTGGATCGGGTCGACGGCCTTATGTTCGCCGTGGTGGTGATGGCTGTCGTACGACTGGCAAATATCTGGGGTTGGCATTGAACCTGCCACGCAAGGTCAGCATCCTGGGCTCCACGGGCTCAATAGGCGTTTCCACCCTCGATCTGTTCGAACAGGCCGGGGTCGAGGTGGAGGTGCAGGCGCTCACCGCCGGGCGCAATGTGGAGCGGCTCGCCGATCAGGCCCTGCGCTGGCGGCCCAAGCTGGCGGTCATCGAGGACGAGGCGGCGTTGCCGCGCCTGCGCGAACGCCTGAAGGGATCGGGCGTCGAGGCGGCGGCTGGGGCCGCGGCGGTGAAGGAGGCGGCGGCGGCCGACGCCCAATGGGTCATGTCGGCCATCGTGGGCTTCGCCGGCCTCGCGCCGACCCTGGCGGCCGCAAAGGCCGGCGCGGTCATCGCGCTCGCCAACAAGGAGAGCCTGGTCTGCGCCGGCCCCTCGCTCCTGCGCACCGCCAAGCTCGCGGGCGGGGCGGTCGTGCCGGTCGATTCCGAGCACTCGGCGATCTTCCAGGTCCTCGACCCGGCCGTCGCGGCCCAGGTGTCCCGGCTGATCCTCACCTCGTCCGGCGGTCCCTTCCGGGCGGCCACCCGCGCGGAAATGGCCGCGGCGACGCCCGACCGGGCGCTCGCGCACCCCAACTTCTCCATGGGCGCCAAGATTTCGATCGATTCAGCGACCATGATGAACAAGGGCCTGGAGGTCATCGAGGCCGCCTATCTATTCTCCATGCCCCCCGAGCGGATCGAAGTTCTGGTCCATCCCCAGCAGATCATCCACAGCCTGGTCGAGTATGCCGACGGCTCGACCCTGGCGCAGCTCGGCCCGCCCGACATGCGCCCGCCGATCGCCTGCGCCTTCGCATGGCCCGACCGGCTGCCGTGGCCTGCGCCGAAGCTGGACCTGGTGACCGCCGGGCCGCTGACCTTCGAGCATCCGGACCTCGACCGGTTTCCCGCCCTCAGCATCGCGAAGGACGCCCTGCGCGCCGGGGGCCATGCGCCGGCGGCCATGAATGCGGCCAACGAGCGCGCCGTGGCTGCTTTCCTTGACCGGCGGATCGGCTTCCTCGACATCAGTTCCGTCGTCCATGAAACGCTGGAGCGGCTGGACGGCATGGGTTTCGCCGCCGACAACGGGGATGCGGTTGAATCGGCCCGGACCACGGACGCCGAGGCCCGGCGGGTAGCGGACGGCGTCGTCGCCGGCCTGCAGGCCTGATGGAGTAAGATCGTCGCGATGCAGTTCCTTCAGAACGCCCTGCTGTATGTCGTGCCGTTCCTGCTCGTGCTGGGCGTGGTGGTGACCGTCCACGAACTGGGCCACTTCCTGGCCGCCAAGTGGCTGGGCACCAAGATCGACCGCTTCTCGATCGGATTCGGCCGCGCCCTGGCGCGCTGGCATGACCGGCAAGGGGTCGAATGGCGTATCGGCTGGCTGCCGCTGGGCGGCTATGTCCGCTTTGCCGGCGACGACAACTCCGCTTCCATTCCCGACGCCGACGATCTGTCCCAGATGCGCCGCGAGATCTCGCGGCGGGAAGGGGAGGGCGCTCTCACCGAGTATTTCCACTTCAAGCCGCTGTGGCAGCGGGCGCTGATCGTGGCCGCCGGCCCCTTCGCCAACTTCCTCCTGGCGATTACCATCTTTGCTGCGCTGCTGATGAGCTTCGGCGAGATGGTGCTCCCGTTCCGCGTGGCGCAGGTGAACCCGGGCAGCGCCGCCGAGGCCGCCGGCTTCCGCCCGGGGGACTTGATCGTCGAGGCCAACGGGCGCGAGGTGCGCCGTTTCGACGAGGTCCAGCAGCTGGTCCGCGTGCGCGCCGAGGTGCCGACCCGCTTCGTGGTGGAGCGCGGCGGGCAGCGGGTTGAGCTGGTGGCGACCCCGCGCTGGGAGACGCAGAGCGACGCCGTGGCCGGCGAACAGCGCGTCGGCGTGCTGGGCTTGGCCCCGGCCCAGCGGCCCAGCGATTTCATCCGCATGCGCTATGGGCCGATCGAGGCGGTGGCCGGCGGCGTGGCGCGGACCTGGAATGTGCTGGAGACCAGCGTCTACTACCTGGGCCGAATGGTCACGGGGCAGGTGGGCACGGATCAGCTGCGCGGCCCGCTGGGCATCGCCAGCGTCACCAAGAATGTGGCCGCCATCGGCGCCGAGGGCGCGCCCTCCGTCGGGCACATGTTGCTGGGCGTCGGTCTGAACCTGCTCCAGCTCGCCGCGCTGATCTCGGTGAGCATCGGTTTCATGAACCTGCTGCCCGTCCCGGTCCTCGACGGCGGCCACTTGCTGTTCTACGCCTACGAAGCGGTCGCAAGGCGCCCTCTTGCCGCCAAGGTTCAGGCTGCAGGGTACCGGGTGGGCCTTGCACTTGTCCTTGGTTTGATGTTGTTCGCCACCTGGAACGATTTGCAGCGCCTGCGTGTGTTCAATCTGTTCGGCGGCCTATTCTCCTAGGCCCTCGGTCTCACAAAACGGCTGATTCGATGCTCAAGACCCGCGCCCGCAGCGCCGCGCTCGCCTCCGGCCTTGCCCTTCTCCTGGGCTCGACCGCTCTCGTCGCGCCGACGCTCGCCTATGCTCAACAGGAACAAGGCGGGGTGGTCCAGCGGATCCTCGTCCAAGGGAACGAGCGGATCGAGCAGGCGACGGTCGTCTCCTATCTGCCGATCGGCCCCGGCGACACGGTCACGCCCGAGAAGATCGACCTGGCGCTGAAGGCGCTGTTCCGCACCGACCTCTTCGCGGACGTGAAGATCGACTACCAGAACGGCGACCTCGTCATCACGGTCGAGGAGAACCCGATCATCAACCGGGTGATCTTCGAGGGGAACAAAGGCCTCAAGGAAGACAAGCTGCGAGACGAGGTGTCGATCCGCCCGCGCGGCATCTTCACCCGCGCCAAGGTTCAGACCGACGTCCAGCGGATCGTCGAGCTCTATCGGCGTTCGGGTCGGATTTCGGCCAACGTGACGCCGCAGATCATCGAACTGCCGCAGAAGCGCGTCGACCTGATCTTCAAGATCGACGAAGGCCCCAAGAGTGGAATCCTCTCGGTCAATTTCCTCGGCAATAAGGCCTTCTCCGACAACGATCTGCGCGACGTCGTCGTCACCGAGGAGAGCCGCTGGTACAAGTTCTTCTCCAACAACGCCAACTACGATCCCGACCGGCTCGAGTACGACAAGGAGCAGCTGCGGAAGCACTATCGCAACCGCGGCTATTATGACTTCCGCGTCTCCTCCGCCGTGGCCGAGCTCGCGCCGGACAAGAACGGGTTCGTGGTCACCTACACGGTGGACGAAGGGCCGCAGTACGACTTCGGCAAGGTCGAGGTGCAGACCGAACTGCAGAAGCTCGACAAGAATGTCCTGGCTGCCCTGCTGCCGATCCGGGAAGGCCAGACCTATCAGGACGAGGCGATCGAGCAGGCCACCGACGCCCTGACCTTCGCCGCCGGCGCCGCAGGCTTCGCCTTCGTGGACGTGCGGCCAAACTACACGCCGAACCGCGAAGCGCGAACGGTGGACGTGACCTTCCAGGTCCGCGAAGGACCGCGCGTCTACGTCGACCGCATCGACATCGTCGGCAACACCCAGACGCTGGACTATGTGATCCGCCGCGAGATGAGCGTGGTGGAGGGCGACGCCTATAACCGCGCCCTTGTGGATCGGTCCCGCCGCCAGATCCGCGGCCTGGGCTTCTTCAAGAACGTCGACATCACCGAGACCCCCGGCTCGGCGCCTGATCGCACCGCGCTGCAGGTGCGTGTGGAAGAACAGCCCACGGGCGAGCTGTCGTTCAGCGCCGGCTATTCCTCGGTGGACCAGCTGGTGCTGGACCTGGGGATCACCCAGCGCAACTTCCGGGGCCGCGGCCAGGACGTGCGTGGCCGGATCTCGGTGGGATCGCTGCGCCAGCAGCTGGACGTCTCGTTCACCGAGCCGCGCTTCCTGGGCCGGGACGTGGCCGCGGGGATCGACCTGTACGGCTACCGCTACGACCTTTCGGAATACACCTCGTACAAGACGACGACCTACGGCACGACGCTGCGGGCCAACTTCCCGCTCAGCCTCAACGCCCGCGGCTCGCTCCGCTACTCGCTGCGGAACGACGAGATCGAGCTGGCCGACTTCTACTGCGACCCGACAAATCCGTCGCGGTCCCGGGTGATCTGCGACCAGCGCGGTTCGTTCATCACCTCGCTGGTGGGCTACGGCATCCGCTACGATCGCCGCAACGACTTCCTGAATCCGACGCGGGGCTTCTACCTCGACTTCATCCAGGACCTGGCGGGCCTGGGCGGTGACGTGAACTACATCCGCACCGAAGGTGAGGGTGGCTGGTATCACGGCTTCAGCAGGGACTTCATCCTCAGCCTGACCGGCTCGGCGGGCTACGTGGAGGGCTGGGCCGGCGACGACGTGCGCATCAACGACCGCTTCTACAAGGGCGGCAACACCTTCCGCGGCTTCGAGACCGCCGGTATCGGCCCCCGGGACGTGCGGCCTCAGTTCCGCAACAACGGGGACGCCCTGGGCGGCAAGGCCTACGCCATCGGGACCGTCGAGCTCACCGTTCCGACCTTCCTGCCCGAACAGTACGGGATCAAGGCGGCGCTGTTCTCGGACTTCGGCACCCTGGGCAAGCTGGACAAGCGGGACCGGATCTATCAGCCGGGCGACGTGATCTGTGACGCGCCCACGCGGCCCGATCCTGCGAACCCGGCCCAGGACATCCCGAACCTGGCCACGCCCGGTACGCGAAACACCTGTATCCGGGACGACCTGTCGCTGCGCGCTTCTGCGGGCTTGAGCATTTTCTGGCGCTCGCCCATGGGTCCGATCCGCTTCGACTTTAGCCGTGTTTTGGCCAAAGAGGACTATGACAGAACCGAGACCTTCCGGTTCTCCACCTCAACCAGGTTCTAGGAAACTCATGAACTTCAAGACCTTCGCCGCGGCGGGCTGCGCCGTTACCGCGACCCTCGCCATCGCCGGCCAAGCCTTTGCGCAGACGCCGCCGGTCGCCCAGACCAACGCGCCGCCGCCGGTCACCCACGGCGCCGCCGTGCCCGGCGTTTGCATCATGTCGATCCCCGGCGCGATCGCCGGCTCGGCCGTGGGCAAGTACGTCGACACCCGGATGCAGCAGATCATCCAGCAGGTGAACGGCGAACTGAACGGTGAGCGCACGGCCATCGAAAACGAGGGCAAGACCCTCGACAGCCAGCGCGCCACCATGGATCGCACGACCCTCGAGCAGCGCACTGCCGCCCTGCAGGTCCGCGTGAATGCGCTGCAGCGCAAGGCCCAGCAGCGCGAGCGCGAAGTGCAGGCCACGGAACAGAAGGCCCTGGCCCGCATCGGCCAGGAAATGGAGCCGCTGATCCGTCAGGTCTATCAGCAGCGCCAATGCTCGATCCTGGTGAACCGCGACGCCATCGTGCTGGGCAATCCCTCGATGGACATCACGCCTGCCGTGGTGACGGCGCTGAACTCCAAGATCACCCAGTTCGCCTTCGATCGCGAACGCCTGGACCAGCAGCCCGCGGCGGCTCCGGCCTCGGTCCAGACGCCGCGTCGCTAAGCGACGCGGGCGCGGATCGAGCTCGGCTTCCTGGAGGCGCACCATGCCCGATCCACGCTTTTTCGAGGACCTAGGACCTGTTCCCCTCGCCGAGCTGGCGAAGCTCGGCGGGGCGGAACTGTCCGTCGAAGCCGCCGGCGATCGCCTGATTGCCGGGGTGTCGATCCTGACTCAGGCGGGCCCTGACACCGTAACCTTCCTGGCCGACCGCAAGCATCTGACCAGCCTGTCCGGCGCGCCAGGAGCCTGCTTTGTGACGGCGGGGGACGCCGATGCGCTGCCCGAGGGCTGCGTGGCCTTGATCACCGCCAATCCGCACGGCGCCTATGCCCTGGCGGCTAGTCGCCTGCACCGCCCCCGCGTCGCAAGCGGCGAGGCGAGGGGCCCTGACGTCGAGCTGGAGGAGGACGTCGTCCTGGGCGCCGGCGTGGTGCTGGGCGCGGGCGTCAAGATCGGCAGAGGCTCCCGGATCGGGCCGAATACGGTCATCGGGCCTGGGGTGGCCATCGGCCGCCACTGCGACATCGGACCGAACGTCACCATCGGCTTCACCTTGATGGGTGATCGCGTGCGTATTCTGGCCGGCGCCCGGCTGGGCGAGCCAGGGTTCGGCGCCACCGCCGGACCGGGTGGGCTGATCGACATCCCGCAGTTGGGTCGGGTCATCGTGCAGGATGGCGTCACCATCGGTGCGAACACGACCATCGACCGGGGCGCATTCGATGACACGGTGATCGGTGAAAACACCAAAATCGACAACCTCGTACAGGTCGCCCACAACGTGCGGGTCGGCCGGAACTGCGTCATGGCGGCCCATACCGGGATTTCCGGCAGCGTTGTGATCGGCGATGGCGCGCAGTTCGGCGGTCGGGCGGGTGTGGCCGACCATGTGACCATCGGAGCTGGAGCGCGGATAGCCGCCGCTGCCGGCGTGTTGAGCGAAATTCCGGCCGGCGAGACGTGGGGCGGCATTCCCGCACGTCCGATCCGGCATTGGCTGAAGGAAACGGTGTGGCTGACTCGCATGGCGAGCCGCCGGACGCCTGAAGGTAAGGGGGCTGGGGAATGACTCGGAAAGCGCCGGCGGGGCAGGACCCTACCCATATCGACATCACAGAGGTGCTGTCGCGGATCCCGCACCGCTATCCGTTCCTGCTGGTGGACCGCTGCGAGGAATACAAGCCGAACGAGTCCATCGTCGGCATCAAGTGCGTATCCGTGAACGAGCCGTTTTTCCAGGGTCACTTCCCCGGCTATCCGGTGATGCCCGGCGTTCTGTTGATCGAGGCGATGGCGCAGACCGGCGCGGTGCTGATGTCCAAGTCGCTCGAGGTGGACACCGCCGGCAAGGCGATCTTCTTCATGTCGGCCGACAACTGCCGTTTCCGCTCGCCGGTGCGTCCGGGCGACGTGGTCCGTATGCCGGTCCGCGTCGTGCGCCACCGGGGCGACATCTTCAAGTTCGCCGGCCAAGCGATGGTGGACGGCAAGGTGGCGGCCGAATGCGAGTTCGCCGCCATGGTGGTGGAGACCTGAACGTCTTGGCTGGTCAGATCCATCCCACGGCCCTGATCGCCGACGGCGCCGAGCTCGCGGAAGACGTCAGCGTCGGCCCGTTCTGTGTCGTCGGGCCGAAAGTCCGCATCGGGCCCGGCACCCGCCTGCACTCCCACGTGGTGGTCGAGGGGCGCACCACGCTGGGGGCCGGCAATCAGGTCTATCCCTTCGCAGTGCTCGGCGGCCCGCCTCAGCACACCGCCTACAAGGGCGAAGACACCGAGCTGGTCGTCGGGGACGACAACGTCATCCGTGAGCACGCCACCATGAATATCGGCACCCCTCACGGCGGTGGCGTGACCCGGGTGGGCTCCAACGGCCTCTACATGATCGAGAGCCACGTCGGCCACGACTGCACCGTGGGCGACAACGTGATCCTGACCAAGCAGGCGACCTTGGGCGGGCACTGCCACCTCGGTGACTTCGTGATTGTCGGCGGCCTCGCGGCCGTGCACCAGTTCACACGCGTGGGCCGCCACGCGATGATCGGCGGCCTGGCCGCCGTGGTGAAGGACGTGATCCCCTACGGCTCAGTGTGGGGCAACCACGCCCATCTTGAGGGACTGAACCTGGTGGGGCTGAAACGCCGCGGGTTCGACCGGGAGACGATCAACACCCTGCGCGCCGCATATCGCCTGCTGTTCGCCGACGAAGGCACCTTCCAGGAACGGCTCGGAGACACGGCCCAGACCTACGCGGACAGCCCCGAGGTGATGGAGATCATCGACTTCATCCGGGCCGACGCCGGCCGCCCCCTCTGCCTGCCGCAACGCGAAGTCTGATGAAGAAGCTGGGGTTGATCGCCGGCGGCGGGGACCTGCCCGTCGAGATTGCGGAGCATTGCCAGCGCTCCGGCCGGCCGCTGTTCGTCATCCGGCTTAAGGGCTATGCGGCGACCGATCTGTCTCCCTATGCAGGGGCCGAAGTGGGGCTTGCCGAGGTGGGCAAGTGCATCAAGGCGCTGAAACGAGCCGGTTGCGAAGCGGTCTGCCTGGCCGGCATCGTGGCGCGCCCCGATTTCACGAGCCTCCTTCCCGACCTGCATGGCCTGAAGCTGCTGCCGAAGGCGATGGCCGCCGCCCGCCGTGGCGACGACGCCCTGCTACGCCTGCTCGTCGACGAGTTCGAGAAGGAAGGATTCGAGGTCGTCGGCGCGCACGAGGTGATGGACGACCTGTCGCTCCCGCTTGGCTACCTGGGTGCGCGCCGGGCCTCGGACGAGGACCTGCACGATGCCCAGCGCGCCCTAGAGGTCGCCCGGGCGGTGGGTCGCCTGGACGTGGGCCAGGCCGCCGTGGTGGCCAGCGGACTTGTCCTGGCTGTGGAGGCGCAGGAAGGCACCGACGCGATGCTCGCTCGAGTGGCCGCCTTGCCGCCGCATCTGAAGGGGGCGGCGGGCGCCGGCCGGGGGGTCCTCGCCAAGGCTCCGAAGCCGATCCAGGAAACCCGCATCGACCTGCCGACCATTGGCCTTGCCACTGTCGAGGGCGTCGCTCGGGCCGGCCTTGCCGGTATCGTGGGAGAGGCGGGGCGCCTGCTCGTCCTGGACCGTGACGCCGTGATCGCCCTCGCCGAGGAACTCGGCGTCTTCATCCTGGGTGTGGAGCCGGAGGCCGGATGACGCCGAAACCGCTCACCGTCATGCTGGTCGCCGGTGAGGCCTCCGGTGATGACCGGGGAGCGGGGCTGATGCGTGCGCTCAAGGCGCGCCTTGGCGAGCGTGTCCGGTTCGTCGGGGTGGGCGGCGAGCGGATGCGGTCTGAGGGTATCGACAGTCCCTTCGACATCGCAGAGCTGTCGGTCCTGGGACTAGTGGAGGGCCTGAAGGCCTATCCCACGGTCGTGCGCCGGGTGCGGGACACCGCGGCGCTGGCCGAGCGCGAGAAGCCGGATATTGCGATCCTGATCGATTCCTGGGGCTTCACCCTGCGCGTGGCCAAGGCCCTGCGGAAGCTCTACCCCGATCTGCCGCTCGTGAAATATGTGGGCCCTCAGGTCTGGGCCTCGCGGCCGGGTCGATCGAAGACCACGGCGCAGGTCTATGACCACCTCCTGTCGATACACGCGTTCGATGCGCCCTATTTCGAGGCGGCAGGGCTGCCGGTCACCTTCGTGGGCAACGCGGCGCTGACCGCCGACTTCTCCCGCGCAGATCCCGAACGGCTCCGCGCGAGCATCGGGGCCGCCGCCGGCGAGCCGATCCTGCTGGTCCTGCCGGGCAGCCGCCCTGGCGAGATCGACCGCGTACTGCCGCCCTTTGCGGTGGCGGTGGCCCGGCTCAAGGCCGAACGCCCCGGCCTGAATGTGGTTGTGCCCGCCGCCGACACCGTGGCCGCGATGGTGAAGGCGCAGGTGGCGGCCTGGCCGTTTGTCGCTCATGTCGTAGAGGGTGAGGATGCCCGACGAGACGCCATGAAGGCCGCGACCGTGGCCCTGGCCTGTTCCGGCACGGTGACAACCGAGCTGGCGCTGGCCGGCTGTCCCATGGTGGTGGCCTACCGTCTTGCGCCCCTGACCTACGCGATCCTTAAGCGACTGGTCCGCACGAAATACGTGACCCTGTTCAACATCGCCGCCCAGGATTTCGTCGCTCCGGAATTGATCCAGGACGCCTGCAACGGCCCAGCCCTGGCCCGAGAGGTGGCGTTGCGGCTCGACGATCCCGCGCTGCGTGCGGCGCAGGTCGACCGCCAGTATGAGGCGCTGGACCGCATGGGCCGTGGCGGCCCAGATCCGAACGTGGTCGCCGCCGAGGCGGTCATCCGTCTGCTGCCGGACCACTCCGCCGCCTGAGCCCCATAAGGAAAAGGCCGGACCCCGAAAGGTCCGGCCTTCTGCATTTGGTGACCGGCGCCTGGCTTAGCGCTTGTCGACCGGCACGTAATCCCGCCGGGGGGCGCCCGTGTAGAGCTGGCGCGGACGGCCGATCTTCTGGGACGGATCCTCGATCATTTCCTTCCACTGGGCGATCCAGCCCACGGTGCGGGCGAGGGCGAACAGCACCGTGAACATCTCCGGCGGGAAGCCGAGGGCGCGCAGGGTGATGCCCGAATAGAAGTCGACGTTCGGATAAAGCTTGCGCTGGATGAAGAACTCGTCGTTCAGCGCGATCTTTTCCAGCTCCATCGCCACCTTGAGCAGCGGGTCATTCTGGTGCCCCACGGCCGCCAGCACTTCGTGGCAGGTGGTCTGCATGACCTTCGCGCGCGGGTCGTAGTTCTTGTAGACCCGGTGGCCGAAGCCCATGAGCAGGCGCTCGCGGTTCTTCACGCCCTTCACGAAGTCCGGGATGTTCTCGACGGTCCCGATTTCCTTCAGCATGTTGAGCGCTTCTTCGTTCGCGCCGCCGTGCTTGGGGCCCCACAGCGAGGCGATGCCCGCAGCGATACAGGCGAACGGATTGGCGCCCGACGAGCCGGCCAAACGCACCGTCGAGGTCGACGCGTTCTGCTCGTGGTCGGCGTGCAGGATGAAGATCCGGTCCATGGCGCGGGTGAGGACCGGATTCGGCTTCCAGTCCTCAGCCGGGACCGAGAAGCACATGCGCAGGAAGTTTTCCGCGTAGGAGCAGTCGTTGCGCGGGTACACGAACGGCTGGCCCAGCGAGTACTTGTAGGCCCGCGCGGCGATGGTCGGGATCTTGGCGATCATGCGATGCGCCGAGATGATCCGCTGCTCCGGATCATCGATGTTGGTGCTGTCGTGGTAGAAGGCCGACAGGGCCCCGACCGCTCCGACCATGATGGCCATCGGGTGAGCATCCCGACGGAAGCCATTGAAGAACCTATCGAACTGCTCGTGCAGCATGGTGTGATAGGTGATGTTGTGTTCGAAGTCGGCGTATTCGCTGGCGGTGGGCAGCTCGCCGTGCAGCAGCAGGTAGCAGACCTCGAGGAAGCTGGACTTCTCGGCCAACTGGTCGATCGGGTAGCCGCGGTGCAGCAGGATGCCCTGATCACCGTCGATGAAGGTGATCTTGCTTTCGCACGAAGCGGTGGAGGTAAAGCCGGGGTCGTAGGTGAAGACGTCGGCGTCGCCGTAGAGCTTTCGGATGTCGACCACGTCCGGGCCGGCCGTGCCTTTCAGGACGGGGAGCTCGACGGTCTTGCCGCCGATACCGATCTTCGCCGTGTCGCCCATGCGGACTCCTTTCGCGGATGCGAGATAAAACGCTCGTTCGAGCGGCCTTATAGCGCTTTACGCCGGGCGTGAAAGCGCATCGTCGAGACGGCCGAGAGTTTCCTCCCGGCTGAGAGCGGTCATGGCGCCGGCCAAATCGGGAGCCGGGGCGCCTCCGGACAGGACGGCGCGCAGCTGCGGACCGAACTTGCCGATGCCGACACCCTCGCGCTCGGCGAAGGCGCGGATTTCGGCTTCCAGCGTGGGAACGTCCCAGTGGGAAAGCGCGCCAAGGGCCTCGCGCAGGCGCGTGAGCCGGCCGACCATCTCGTCAGTCATGGCGGCCCTAGCCTTCTCCGGCAGTTCGAGCGGCCGGCGCTTGAGGGCGAACACCACGGCGTCCGCCAGCTCCAGGACGGTCTTGGCCCCGTCGCGCACGAAAGGAATCGTGCGTTCAATCACCGCGATGTCCCCCGCCTCGAGCGCCCAGTCGCGGCTGGCCAGCACCTTTTCCACGAGAGCGGCAAGGCGCACGGGTTCGGCCTGGCGGATGTAGTGGTTGTTGAGGTGGTTCAGCTTGGCCCAGTCCAGCCGCGCCGGGGCGCTGATCACGTCGTAGATGTCGAACCACGCGATCGCCTGCTCGTCCGAGAAGATCTCGTCGTCGCCATGGCCCCAGCCCAGCTTGGCCAGGTAGTTGCGCATGGTCTCGGGCAGGTAGCCCATGGCCTCGAAGTCGGTCACCGACTGGGCGCCGTGGCGCTTGGACAACTTCGCCCCGTCGGGGCCGTGGATCAGCGGTAGGTGGGCCCACACCGGCACCTCCCACCCCATGCCGTTGTAGATCAGCGTCTGGCGGGCCGCGTTGTTGAGGTGGTCGTCACCGCGGATGACGTGGGTGATGCCCATGTCGTGATCGTCCACCACCACGGCGAGATTGTAGGTCGGGGAGCCGTCGGTCCGGAGCAGGATCAGGTCGTCCAACTGGCGGTTCTGGAAGCGGACTTCTCCCTTTACCGCGTCCTGGACGATCGTCTCGCCTTCGAGCGGGCTCTTCAGGCGGACAACGAACGGGCGGTCCGGGGCGTCGTTCGGCGAAATGTCGCGCCAGGGCGAGCGGACCACACGGCCCTCGGCGCGCGCGAGTTCGCGCTCAGCCTCAAGTTCCTCGGGCGTCATGTAGTCACGATAGGCGGCGCCGCGCGCGAGCAGTTCGTCCACCACCTCGCGGTGCCGATCGGTCCGCCCGAATTGGAACACGGGTTCCTCGTCGGCCTCCAGACCCAGCCACTTCAGGCCGTCGAAGATCACCTGTACGGCCGCATCGCTGGAGCGTTCGCGGTCGGTGTCCTCAATGCGCAACAGGAAGGTTCCGCCGGTGTGCCGGGCGTAAAGCCAGTTGAAAAGCGCTGTTCTCGCCGTGCCAATGTGCATCATGCCGGTGGGCGAGGGGGCGATGCGGGTGCGGACGGGGCGGTCTGCCATAGAACTCGAGGGGTCTGGGGGTGCGGGCGCGGGCGCCGGGGCGGCGCCTCTTAGCACGCGGCCTCCCTCGGCTTCCAGTCTGCGACGGGCGGCAAATTGGCTGCGAGAGCAGGCGGAGGCCCAGGCCGATCGCTGGACCTTATGGACCCCGGTGGCGTTCGGCGCGGGCTGCGCCGTCTATTTCGGACTGCCGCGGGAGCCCCAGGCTTGGCTGGCCTGGGCGCTGATTGGGGCAGCCCTCGGCCTGCTCGTGACCTCCGGCCGCTGGGCGGGCGCCCGCACCACCATGGCCTTGCTGGCTCTGGCCGGCTTCGCCTTGGGCGGTTTCGGGATCGCCAAGCTGCGGACGCAGAGCGTCGCCGCCCCGGTGGCCTCGGTGGACGCCGAAGCCAGCGCGCGCCCTCACGTGGTGCAAGGTTGGGTGGTTGATGTGGCCGGGCCGGGGCAAGGCGGGCAGCGCCTGCTGATCGCGCCCGTGCGTGTGGATGCCCTGGCGCCCGAGGCGACACCGGTACGCATCCGCGTGACGCTTCGCCCGGGAACGCCCTTGCCGCGGCCGGGGGAGCCGATCCAACTCCTCGCCATCCTCAATCCGCCGCCTCCGCCCGCGAGCCCCGGCGCTTATGACTTCGCCCGTGACGCCTTCTTCGAGAGCGTCGGAGCGGTGGGGCTCGCCCTGCGTCCGCCGCAGGCCTGGACGCCGGAGGCTCCTGCGCCATGGCGCCTCAGACTCACCATGCGGATCAACGCCATCCGATGGGCCCTCACCGAACGTATCGTGCAGACGCTGGGGCCCGAGACTGGCGGCCTCGCGGCGGCCATGACCACGGGCCATGAGGCCTATATCCCGCGCGAGCAGACCGAGAACCTGCGGGCCTCAGGGCTCGCCCACATCGTCTCCATCAGCGGCCTGCACATGGCCATCGTGGGCGGCTTCACATTCGCCGCCGCGCGGCTGGCGGTGGCGGCTTGGCCGTGGCTGGCGCTTCGGACCTCGGGCAAGAAGCTGGCGGCGCTTGTGGGGCTCGGCGCGGTCGGCGGCTACCTCGTGCTATCTGGCGCCCCGCCGCCGGCCGAGCGGGCGGCGATCACGGCGGCGGTGGCTTTCGCCGCCATCCTCGTGGACCGGCAGGCGATCAGCCTCCACGCTTTGGCTCTCGCGGCCATGGGCGTCCTCCTGCTGCAGCCGGAAGCGGTGACCGAGCCGGGTTTCCAGATGTCGTTCGCCGCCACGGCCGCCCTTGTGGCCCTGGCCGAGGCATGGCCGCAGCCGGTGCGGGAGATTTCCGCCCCTTGGTGGATCCGCTGGCCGCAGGCGGCCGCGACATGGATCGGCGCCAGCCTGGCGGTGAGCTTCGTCGCAGGCCTGGCCACCGGGCCGTTCGCGATCCAGCACTTCAACCGCGTCTCCACCTGGGGCCTGCTCGCAAACCTGGCGGTCGCGCCGATCTCGTCCTTCCTGCTGATGCCGGCGCTAGCGGTAGGGGCGGCGCTGTCGCCTCTGGGCCTGGGTCGTGCGCCGCTCGAGGTGGCGGGTTTCGCCATCGAGCTGATGAACCTGGTGGCGGCGACGGCGGCGTCGGCGCCCATGGCCCAGTCGTTGATCCCCAGCGCGCCGGCGTGGACCCTGCCGGCCGCCTTCTTGGGCATCCTGATCGTCTGTCTCTGGCGCGGGCCGCTGCGCTGGCTGGGCCTGCCGCTGGCCCTGTCGGTCCTTTGGACGCCCCGGCCGCCGACGCCCGTTATCTGGATCAGCGCCGACGGCGCGGCTGTGGCCGTAAAAGAGGGGCGCGAGGCCGTGCTCCTGCGGCCAGACGTGAAGCTGTTTGGGGCCGAGCTTTGGGCCCGCCGACGCGGCCTGCAGCCGCTGGCGAGCGAGACAGAGCGGGACGCGCGGTTTGCCTGCGACCGCTGGAGCTGCGCCCCTGCCCAAGGAGCGCCGGTGCGGCTGGCGGCCGCCTGGAACCTGCGACGGCCGCTCAAGGCCGGACGGCTGGAGCAGCTATGCGCGGGCGCCGAGGTGGTGGTCCTGCGGAACGATCAGCGTCCGGAGCGTTGCGAGGCCCCTCTGGTGCTGACGGGCGCAGACTTCCGCGCCGGCGGCTCTGCGGAGCTTTACCGGCGGGGCGACGGCGGCTGGCGCGTGGTCTGGGCCCAGGACCTGCGGGGCCACCGGCCATGGACCTGGGGGTACGACCCGCGCTGAGCTGGCGCTTCAAGCCCGCATACATGAAAGCGCCCGCCACTGGCGTGACGGGCGTTCTCGCATTCCTTCGCCGCCGGGCGGCCTAGAGCCTAGTGATAGCGGCGGATCAGACCCACCAGGCGGCCCTGCACCGACACCTGATCCGGACCGAAGATGCGGGTCTCATAGGCCGGGTTGGCGGCCTCCAGGGCGATGGAGGCGCCCTTTTTGCGTAGGCGCTTGAGGGTTGCCTCTTCGCCATTCACGAGGGCCACGACGATGTCCCCCGAGTTGGCGCTGTCGGTGCGGCGGATGACCACGAAGTCGCCGTCGAGGATGCCGGCGTTGATCATCGAATCGCCCTGGATCTCGAGGACGAAGTGTTCGCCGGCGCCCAGCATCGCCTCGGGTACCGGCAGGCGGTCGCGCTCCTGCTGGATAGCCTCGATCGGCGTGCCGGCGGCGATCTTGCCCAGGATCGGCAGTTCGCGGGTGTCGTTGGCGGCGACCGGCATGTCCTTGGCCGCGTCCACCAGTTGCGGCTTGAACGGCGCGCGCCCTTTGGGCGGGGCCGCGGCCGTGGCCTGCTGCGGCAGCCGGACCACCTCGAGCGCCCGGGCGCGATGCGGCAGGCGGCGGAGGAAGCCGCGCTCTTCCAGGGCCGTGATCAGGCGGTGGATGCCCGACTTCGACGCCAGGTCGAGGGCTTCCTTCATCTCGTCGAACGACGGCGAGACGCCAGTTTCCTTGATCCGCTCGTGGATGAACATGAGCAGTTCATGCTGCTTGCGGGTGAGCATCTCGGGCGACCTCTGGAACAAAGCACAAACGTTGCGTTTTGTTCTGCAGATGTTCCCCGTCAATGTCAAGTTACGAGCGTTCCCCCTGTAAAATCAGGCGAAATCCGCCCCGACCGGGGCGAATTCCGACTCAGCCGAGCAATTCCCGGGTGGCGGCGGCGACGTCGGCCTGCCGCATCAGGCTTTCGCCGACCAGCATCGCCCGGGCGCCCGAGCGCTCGAGCCGCGCGGCATCCTGGGCGGTGAAGATGCCGCTCTCGGTGACGAGCAGGGCGTTCGGGGGGGCGAGCCGGGCCAGGCGTTCGGTGTTCGCCAGATCGACGACGAAGGTCCGGAGGTCGCGGTTGTTCACCCCCACCAGGTCGGCGCCGAGCCGCCCCGCGCGCTCCATCTCGGCCTCGTCGTGCACCTCGACGAGGGCGTCCATGCCAAGGCGCCGAGCCTCCGACATCAGGTCCGCGGCGAGGGCGTCGTCCACCATGGCGAGGATCACCAAGATGGCGTCGGCGCCGAGATCTCGCGATTCGGCCACCTGCCACGGATCGACCAGGAAGTCCTTGCGGATGCAGGGGAGGGCGGTCGCATCTCGCGCCGCCACCAGATAGGCGTCGTCACCCTGGAAGCTTGGCTGGTCGGTGAGCACCGAGAGGCAGGCGGCGCCGCCGGCCTCATAGGCGCGCGCCAGGTCCGGCGGGTCGAAGTCTTCGCGGATCACCCCCTTGGACGGCGAAGCCTTCTTGATCTCGGCGATCAGGGCGAGCTTGCCCGGGGCGTGGCGGCGGACGAGAGCTTCTCGAAAGCCGCGCGGAGGCGAGGCTGCCGGTTCCACCACGGGACGTGCGGCCTTGCGCGCAGTGACGTCCTCGCGCTTGTAGGCGGCGATCCGCGCCAGGATGTCGCTCATGCTGCGGTGACCTCGACAAGCCTCTCCAGCGCGGTCTGCGCGCGGCCGTCGTCCAAAACCTGGCCGGCGAGTTCCACGCCCTCGCGGAGCGTCTCCACCTTGTCCGCCACCAGGAAGGCGGCCGCGGCGTTGAGCGCGACGATGTCCCGATAGGGCCCCTTTTCCCCGGCCAGCAGCCGCCGGAGCGCGTCCGCGTTCTCGGCGGGCGTGCCGCCGGTGATGTCGGCCAGGGCTGCGCGGCGCATACCGAGGGCCTCGGGCGTGACGGTGAACAGCCGCACCTTTCCGTCCCGCAGTTCGGCGACGGCCGTCTCGCCCGTCGTCGTCATCTCATCGAGGCCCGAACCGTGAACCACCCACGCCCGCTCGGAGCCGAGCACGCCCAGGGCCTCGGCCAGGGGCTTCACCCAGCGTTCGGCATAGACGCCGATCACCTGCCGTTGGGCGCCGGCCGGATTGGTCAGCGGCCCCAGCAGGTTGAAGATGGTCCGAAAGCCCAGCTCCGCGCGGATCGGCGAGACGTGGCGCATGGCGCTGTGATGCGCCGGGGCGAACAGGAAGCAGATGCCGGCGGTCTCCAGCGCCTTCAACTGAGCCTCGGTGGACGCGGCGATGTTGACGCCAAGCTCGGAGAGCACGTCGGCTGTCCCCGACTTGGACGACATGGCCCGGTTGCCGTGCTTGGCGACCTTCAGCCCGCCGCCCGCGGCAACGAAGCCCACGGCGGTGGAGATATTCAGCGTGTGCAGGCCATCGCCGCCCGTGCCGCAGACATCGATGGTGGGAAAGCCGGGTTCCAGCCGCACGGCGGCCCGGCGCATGGCCCGGGCGCAGGCGGCGATCTCGCCGAGGGTCTCACCCCGCATCCGCATGGCGGTGAGGGCGGCGCCCACCTGTGAAGGCGTCGGCTCGCCGCGCAAGCAGGCCGAGAAGAAGTCGTCGGCGTCCCCGTCGGACAAGGTCGCGCCGTCGGCCAGACGCGAAAGAAGCGGCTTGAACGTATCGGACATGGGCGGGTGGCTCAGACTTGGGCCAGCCGCGTCACGCCGGCCAGGTCGAGGAAGTTGGCGAGCAGCTCATGGCCGCACTCGGTGGCGATCGATTCAGGGTGGAACTGGACGCCGTAGATCGGGCGGCTCTTGTGCTGCACGCCCATGATCTCACCGTCCTGGGTCCAGGCGGTGACCTCGAGGTCCGCGGGCAGGTCGGACTCGCGCACGGAAAGGCTGTGATAGCGCGTCGCCGTGAAGGGGTTCTTCAGGCCGGCGAACACGCCCTTGCCGTTGTGGTGGATCAGGCTGGTCTTGCCGTGCATCAGCGCCTTTGCGCGGATCACCTCGCCGCCGAACGCCTGGCCGATCGACTGATGGCCCAGACAGACGCCGAAGATCGGCAGGTCCTGGGGCGCAGCGGTCAACAGGGAAAGGCAGATGCCCGCCTCGTTGGGCGTGCAGGGGCCGGGCGAAAGCAGCACCGCTTCAGGTTTCAGACCCAGCGCCTGGTCGACGGTGAGCGCATCGTTGCGGACGACGTGGGTCTCCGCCCCCAACTCGTTCAGGTAGTGAACCAGGTTGTAGGTGAAGCTGTCGTAGTTATCGACGACCAGGATCATGCGCCTCCATTAGGCTTTGCAGGCGCATCCGCCAAGCCGGATGCTCTCACGCCATGACGGTCGACGATTCGGGTCTGGATCCTCAGGCGCTCAGGCGCGCTAGAGTCCTGCTTGCGCGGCCCCAGCGGCCGGAGCGGATTTGGCCGGTTCTGACGGCCGCCGTGCTGCTGGCGATTTCGGCCCTGGCGTTCGCCACGGCGATGGTTCTGGCGCCGCCTCTGGTCACCTACTCGGTGGCGCAAGGCGCGCCGGATTGAGCGCCTCGTCGACGGCGGGCGGCATCAACCGCCCCCACGCTTCGATGACGCCGCGCTCGGCCAGGCCCGCGAACAGCCGCTGCACATTCACGGCGTTGTCCCGCAGGAAGGCCTGCCAGACCGGCCGCTCCATGGCCTCGTACGGCGCGACCAGGCCACTGTTGATGCGCAGGACCTGTCCCTGCTCGAGCAGCACCTTCATGTGGCGGCGGACGGTCTCGGCGGGCATCCCGAGACGCTGGGCGGTCTCGGCCACCGTCGTGCGACCGGTCGGCGCCGTGAGCACGGCCAGGAGCACGATGGCCGAAGCCACGTCGTCCACCACCGCCAGCAGGCGGTCTGTCGTTCGCAGCACGTAGTCGGCCAGCAATCGCGCGGCGGCACGGACCGGAATGGACGATTCGGGCGGATAGGCCGAACGGGGCAGCGGTTCCACCAGCCCGGCGGCGTTGGCCTGATGGAAGAAGGCAACCAGACGGCGGTGGCTGTTCATCACGCCCTCCACATAGGCGGGCGAGCCGAGATAGGTCTCCGGAACGATGACCCCGCCCGGGAGGGTTGCGCATGCGCCCCGACCTTCCAGGCGCCGGACATGGCGGCGGACGGTCTCGAACGGCATGCGCAGAGAGTTGGCCACAGCGTTGATGCTTACCGGCCGACGGCGCGCGTCGGGCGCAGGCGTCTCCAGCCGGCCATGCCGGATGCGGGTCAGCGGCTCATGGGTCAACGGAGCGATGTTGGCCTGGTTGATGGCCATGATCAGGATCGAGTCGAGGCAGGAGAGGCCGCCGATCCCGAGCGTGGCCTGGTCCAGCATGAAGCTGAACGACAGTCGGCCAAGCTCCTGCTCCCGCCGGGTTAGGGCGGCGAGCGCGTCGCCCCCTCTCGACCTCTCATCCACCCAGATGGCACCCTTCAGACGTTTCGCGCACGGCCGGCGACCGTGCCGCAACCTCGGTACGGAATCAGTCTCCGGCAAGCCGGCCTGTTACCCGGAATGGGCAAAGCCGCTCCCTGGTTCAAACGAAGCGCCAGCTCTCCTCTGCGGCCCGTCGAAGGGCACGCGCCTTGTGCAGGGTCTCGTCGTATTCGGCGTCTGGATCGCTGTCGGCGACGACGCCGCCGCCAGCCTGGACGTACATGGCGCCGTCCTTGAACAGGGCGGTGCGCAGCACGATGCACGTGTCCACCGAGCCGTCGCAGCCGAAGTAGCCGACGCCACCGGCATAGCCGATGCCGCGCTTCTCGATTTCAAGTTCGTCGATGATCTCCATGGCCCGAACCTTGGGGGCGCCCGAGAGCGTCCCGGCGGGCAGGGCGGCCAGGACCACATCGACAGGATCGAGGCCCTCCGGAGCGTCACCCTCGACGTTCGACACCAGGTGCATGACGTGGCTGTAGCGCTCGACGAAGAAGCTGTCGGTGACGCGCACGCGGGGACTGCCGGGGGACGGCCTGGGCTCGTTGGCTCCGTGCTCCTTGAGCATGGCCACGCGGCCCACGTCGTTGCGGCCCAGGTCCAGCAGCATCAGGTGCTCGGCGCGTTCCTTCGGGTCGGCGCGCAGTTCGGCCTCGAGGGCCTGGTCTTCCTCGGGCGTCGCCCCGCGCGGGCGGGTGCCGGCGATCGGGCGGATGGTGATCTTTCCATCCCGGAGGCGCACGAGGATCTCGGGCGAGGAGCCGGCGAGATGGAAGTCGCCGAAGTCCAGGAAGAACAGGAACGGCGAGGGATTGGTCCGGCGCAGGGAGCGGTAGAGCGCGAACGGATCGCGGGCGAACGGGGCGCGGAAACGGTGGCTGGGCACCACCTGGAAGATGTCGCCGGCCCGGATGTACGACTTGGCCTTCTCGACGATCTCCCGATAGTCCTCGCGGCTGACCGGCGTGGTGAAGGCGTCCGGCTCGGGCTTGGCGTCGCCGGCCAGCTGAGGGGCGGCCTTCCGCAAGTCGGCCACCACGGCCTGCAGGCGCGCCTGGGCGGCGTCGTACGCTTCCTCGGCCGAGGCGCGGCCCGGCCGCACCGGCGTAACCAGGATGATCTCCTGGGCGATGGAATCGAAGATGGCCACGATAGACGGGCGAGCCAGCACGGAATCCGGCAGGTCGAGCGGGTCCGGATTGACGTTCGGCAGGTGCTCCACCAGCCGGATCATGTCGTAGCCCACGGCTCCGAACACGCCCGCCGCCATGGGCGGCAGGCCCGGCGGAAGCTCGATGCGCGAGGCGGCGATGAGGTCACGCAGGCTGTCCAGCGCTCCGCCGGCCTGTCGGGTGAAGCGGCCGGCGGCGATATCCTCGCCCTCCGCCGCCTCGGCCACATTGCCCCGGCAGCGCCAGACCAGGTCGGGCGCAAGGGTGATGATCGAATAGCGACCGCGCCAGGCGCCGCCTTCCACGGACTCGAACAGGAAGGCGTAGGGCCGACCGTGGCCGATCTTCAGGAACGCCGACACCGGCGTCTCCAGATCATCGATCAGGCGGGGCCAGACGACCTGGGGCGCACCACCATCGTAGCTGTTCTTGAACGCCTCGAACGACGGCTCGGGCGTCACTTCTTCTTCTCCGCAGGGGTGTTGGCGGCCAGGGGCTCCATGCCGAGGGCCGAGCGGGCGCGGTTGACGTCGGTCCGGACCTTCAGCTTGGCGCGCGAGGCGTTCTGGGCCGCCTCGGCGATTTCGCGGAACATCGTGCCGGCGAGCTCGGGGCGGCTCTGTTCGGCCAACATGGCCGCGGTTGGGCCGGGCTGCATCTGCACGTTCGACACTTGGCCCACCGAGAAGCCGGTCTGGGACGGGCCGACGAACACCTCGTCGGGGCGGGCGCCGAAGGCCCGGCTCATCACCTGGGGCGAGACGTCCCGGCGCTGGCCAGCGTTCTGGCGCGACAGGCCGGTGGCCTGCGACACCGGCAGACCGGCGGAGGCGGCTACCTTGGCCAGCGGCTCGCCTTTGCGGACCCGCTCGGCCAGCTCGTTGGCGCGAGCCTCCATGCGCCTCGCGGTCTCACGGGCCCGCCAGATCCTGGCCAGCTCGTCGCGGACCTCCGCCAGCGGAGGCAGGGTGGGAGGCACGACCCGCTCGACCCGAACGGCGAACAGTTCGCCGTCGGCGTCCACCAGATCGCTTTCGCTGCCGGCGGCCAGGCTGAAGGCGGTTTCCAGAATGGCCGGGTTCAGGCCGGCCACGGGGCGACCCTGCATATCGACACCCTGGCGCACGACCGGTCCGACGGTGACCACCGACACGCCGGCCCGTTGGGCCGCCGCCGCCATGTCCGACCCGGACTGGTGGGCTTCGTCATAGACCTGGCTCTGCTCGTAGGCCTTCTGCGCGGCCGCGTTCTTCCGCAGCTCGGCCTCCAGCATCGGCCGGGCCTCCTCCAGCGAGATCGTGCGGCCGGGGTTCACGGTCAGGACCTTGACAACGGCAAGGCCGAGCTCGCCCTGGGCCTGGCCCACCTGGCCGGCCGCCAACTTGAAGGCGGTTTCGGCCACGCGGCGGTCGGCGATGGCGGTGCGGGGGCGGTTCTCGTAGACGATGGCGTCTACGCCCATGGACTTGGCGATGGCGTTCGGATCCTCGTTGCGGGCCAGCCGCGCTTCGATCTGCTGGGCCGCCGCCGCGTCCTTGGCCGGAATCTGCACGACCGTGCGGGTTTCAGGCTGGGACAGGGTGTCCTTGCGGAAGTCGTACAGCTTCTGCAGCTCGGCCGGATCGACCGGCGTCGCGGTGGAGGCCGGCTCGGGGCTGAAGCGCACGACGCTCAGGACGCGCATCTCGGGGCGCGTGAGCTGAGCGGCGTTCTCCTTCATGAACTGTGTCAGCTGCTCGTCGGTCGGCGCGGCCACCGCGGGCACGTTCCCGGGAGTCACGGTGAAGTAGGACAGGTCGCGGCTTTCCATCCCGTAGATGGCCGCCAGGGCGCCGTAGGCCCGAGGCGCGCGCAGGCCCTCGCCGACGCCCGCGCCCCAGTGCTGGGCCGCCATCTGGTCGCGGATCGAGCGATCGAACTCCTCCGGCGTCATGTTGTTCTCGCCGAGACGGCGCACGAAGGTGTTGCGGTCGAAGCGGCCGCTGATCGGGTCGAAGAAGGCGGGAATCTTCTGGATCTCGGCCACGAGCAGCTTGTCGGCGGGCCTTATGCCCATGCGGTGCAGCATCTCGGCGAACGCCTCTCGGGTCGCCAGCCCGTTGAGCACCTGCCGATCCAGGCCGGCTTCGGACGCCATTTCCGGCGTGATCGCCTGGCCGCTCTGCTGTTCCAGTTCCTTGCGATACTCGTCGTAGTCCCGACGGAACTGGACGGAGTTGATCTCCCGCGAGCCGGCCTTGATGACCTGGTCGCCGACGCGTCCGCTGAACACGTCGTTGATGCCGAAGATGGCGAAGCTCACGATCAGCAGGCCGATGAGGACGGCGGCGACCCAGGACTTCGCAAATTTGCGAACGGCGGCGAGCATGAACGAAAACCCTTTCCCGGGCGCAAGGTGCGCGGCCGGTATAGTTGAGGCCGGTTCGGGACGGCAAGCAGGGTGACAGCCGACGCGCCATGCCTTAACCGCGCCGCCGTAGTTCCCGACGCGGGAATCCGACTGACGTGAGGCAAGATGACCCGACCTACGCCCCTGATCGCCGGAAACTGGAAGATGAACGGGACCTCGTCGTCGCTGGCCGAAGCGCTGGCGGTGGCCAAGGAGGTCGGTGACGGGCACGCCCGGGTGGCCATCTGCCCGCCAGCGATTCTCGCCCATCGCATGCGTGAGGTCCTGGCGGGCTCCAAGGTGCTGGTCGGCGGACAGGACGCGCACTGGGAGGACGCGGGCGCGTTCACCGGTGACACCTCGGCCGAGATGCTGGCCGACGCCGGCGCCCAGCTGGTGATCCTCGGCCACTCCGAACGCCGGGACGGCTATCGCGAGACCGACGATATCGTGGCGGCCAAGGTGCGGGCTGCCCTTCGCGCGGGGCTGGAGCCCATCGTCTGCGTGGGCGAGACCCTGGAGCAGCGCGAAGGCGGCGGCGCCCTGGACGTAGTCACCGCCCAGGTGCGCGGCTCCCTTCCGGCCGAACTGTCCGGCAAGCCGTTCGCCGTGGCTTATGAGCCGGTGTGGGCGATCGGCACCGGCCTGACCGCCACCACGCCCCAGATCGAGGAAATGCACCGCGCCATTCGGGCTACTCTGGTGGAGCTGTTCGGTGAGGCCGGCCGGGCGGTTCCGATCCTCTACGGAGGCTCGGTCAAGCCCGCCAACGCCGCCGAGATCCTCCACGCCGACGAGGTGGGAGGCGCCCTGGTCGGCGGCGCCTCGCTGAAGGCCGAGGAATTCCTGGGCATCCTCCGGGCGGTCTGAGCCTAGAAGTGGGCGCGCCGGGTCGCGCCCCCCGTCCGCGGCCGGCCGGGGAAGCCGCCCCGG
>JAEYNH010000177.1 GCA_023412655.1 Pseudomonadota bacterium
CCCATGGGCGGCGGGGCGACGGCCGTGGCCCGCCAGGCCTTGCCCCAGGCCCAGCCCCAGCCGGCGGTGACCCTGCAGAGCTTCGAGGACGTGCTGAAGCTCATCGACCAGAAGCGCGACATCACCCTGAAGCTGGACGTGGAGCGCTTCGTGCGCCCGATCAGCTTCAGGCCCGGGGCGATCGAATACGAGCCGGCGCCCGGCGCGCCCAAGGACCTCGCCCAGCGGCTGGTGGGGCGGCTGCGCGAATGGACCGGAGAGCGGTGGCTAATCTCGGCCCAGGGCGGCGGCGGCGCCGAAAGCCTGTGGGAGAAGCAGAAGCGCGAACAGCGCGAGGTGCGCGAGAAGATCGAGCAGGACCCGTTCGTGCAGTCGGTGATGCAGGCGTTCCCGGGCGCCGAGATCGTCGGCATCCGCACCACCGTCCAGCCGCAGGTGACCGAGGCCGCCGAGCCTCCGCCCGAGGCGGACGACGACGAGTAGGAATCCCGCCTCCCGCCGTTCTGGGCGGGGAGATGAGTCGAGATCGAGTAGGACGCTCCGATGAAAGATCTGAATTCGCTGATGAAGCAGGCGCAGGCCATGCAGCAGAAGCTGGCCGACGCGCAGAACCGGCTGGCCGAGCTGGAGGTGGAGGGCACCTCGGGCGGCGGCATGGTCAAGGTGGTGCTGAAGGGCACGGGCGAGCTGACCAAGGTGGAGCTCGACGAAAGCCTGATGGCGCCGGGCGAGGGCGAGGTGGTGGCCGACCTGGTGGTCGCCGCCCACGCCGACGCCAAGCGCAAGCTGGACGTCCAGCAGGCCGAGCTGATGCGCGAGGCGGCCGGGCCGCTGGCCGGCATGGGCGGCCTGCCCGGAATGCCGAAGCTGTTCTGACTTGGCCGCGTCCGCCGGACCTGAGATCGAGCGGCTGATCGGCCTGCTCGCCAAGCTGCCGGGGCTGGGGCCGCGGTCGGCGCGGCGGGCGGCCCTGGCGCTGCTGAAGCGGCGCGACCAGCTGCTGCTGCCGCTGAGCGACGCCCTGTCGGAGGCGGCGGCGCGGGTGAAGACCTGCCAGGTGTGCGGCAGCCTGGACACCCAGGACCCCTGCGCCATCTGCTCTGACCCTACGCGGGACGGCGGACTGATCTGCGTGGTCGAGGAGGTGGGAGCCCTGTGGGCCATGGAGCGGGCCGGCGCCTTCCGGGGCCGCTATCACGTGCTGGGCGGGCTGCTGTCGGCCCTGGATGGCGTGGGGCCGGATGCGCTGCGGGTCGGCCCGCTGGTGGCCCGGGCAAGCGATGAGGCGGTGCGGGAGGTGATCCTGGCCCTGCCCGCAACGGTGGATGGGCAGACCACGGCCCACTATCTGGCCGACCGTCTGGCCGGCGCCCAGGTCAGCGTGACCATGCTGGCCCGGGGCGTGCCGGTGGGCGGCGAACTGGACTGGCTGGACGACGGCACCATCGCCCAGGCCATGCGCGCCCGGCGCCCAGCGTAGAACCGACTCACCGAACCTGCTAGGAACGCAGCATGAACATGCTGTGGATCCTCGTGGTCGCGCTGGCGGCCGTGGCCGCCGGGGCGGTGCTGTGGGCGCTGAAGGCGCAGATGCGTGTCGCCGCCGCCGAACTGCGGGCGCGGATGCTGGAGGAGCAGGGCGAGCTGCTGCGCAGCCAGCTCACCCAGTCGGCGACCAGCGTGGCCGAGGAGATCCTGCGCAAGAACGAGGAGGCCCAGCGCAGCCGCGAGCAGCTGGTCCAGGCGCGGCTCGAGGCTCAGCTGAAGCCGGTGGCCGACACCCTGCAGAAGTTCCAGGAACAGGTCGCCCAGGTGGAGAAGACCCGGGCCGAGGAGAGCGGCGGGCTGAAGGCCCAGATCGCGCAGCTGCTGCAGGCCTCGGCGGCGACCCAGGAAGAGGCGCGCAAGCTGTCGGCGGCCCTGCGCCGCGGGGCCGGGGTCCAGGGGCGCTGGGGCGAGCAGACCCTGCGGAACGTGCTGGAAGCCGCCGGCCTTTCGGCCCGCTACGACTTCGATGAGCAGACCTCCACGGACACCGAGGAGGGCCGCCGCCGCCCCGACGTCACGGTCCGCCTGCCGGGCGGCGGGGTGTTCGTGATCGACGCCAAGTGCTCGCTGAACGCGTTCCTGGAGCTGCAGGAGGCCCTGGACGATGCGGGCCGGGACACCGCCGGCCTGCGGCACGTCGCCTCGGTGAAGGCCCATATCAACGGGCTTTCGGCCAAGGCCTACTGGGACCAGTTCGAGGCCTCGCCCGACTTCGTGGCCATGTTCGTGCCGCTGGACTCCGCCCTGGCGGCGGCTCTGGACCGCGCGCCCGACCTGATGACCGAGGCGATGGACCGCCGGGTAGTCATCGTCACCCCCACCACCTTGTTCGCCCTCTGCAAGGCGGTGGCCTACGGCTGGCGCGTCGAGGAGCAGGCCGCCAACGCCCAGAAGATCGCCGACCTCGGCAAGGAGCTCTACAAGCGCATCGCCGTGATGGGCGAGCACGCCGGCTCGGTGGGCAAGGCGCTGACCGCGGCCGTGGAGCGCTACAACCGCTTCGTCGGCTCGCTGGAAACCCAGGTGCTGACCCAGGCCAAGCGGTTCGAGGACCTGAAGGTGGACCATCAGGGCAAGGAGATCGCCGAGCTGCCGCCGATCGAGGTGGGGGTGCGGGCGCTCTCCAAGCTGTCGGACGAGGAACAGCCGGCGGTGCGGCTGGCGGCCAAGTCCTAGGCGGCCTCCGCGGCGCCTTGGGCGCTTAACCCACCTTGACGCTCGGAAATTCCGAACCTACCTCGCTGCCCATGGCC
This sequence comes from Pseudomonadota bacterium, assembly GCA_023412655.1. Lineage (GTDB taxonomy): Bacteria > Pseudomonadota > Alphaproteobacteria > Caulobacterales > Caulobacteraceae > Phenylobacterium. The sequence goes on from JAEYNH010000177.1 coordinate 2,802, forward strand.
GTACGTGAGATCCTGACCGTCCCGAACCCTGTGCTGAAGCAGGTGTCCCAGCCCGTCGCCAAGGTGGACGACGAGCTGCGCGCGCTGATGGATGACATGCTGGAGACCATGTACGACGCCCCCGGCATCGGCCTGGCGGCGATCCAGATCGGCGTGCCCAAGCGGGTGATCGTCATGGACCTGGCTCGCCAGGACGAGGAGCCGCAGCCGCGCTATTTCGTGAACCCGGAGATCCTCTGGGCCTCGGAAGAAACCGCGCCCTATGAGGAAGGCTGCCTTTCGGTGCCGGAGTATTTCGACGAGATCGAGCGGCCGGCCCGGGTGAAGCTGCGCTACCTGAACTATCAGGGCGAGCAGGTGGAGGAGGACGCCGAGGGTCTCTTCGCCGTCTGCATCCAGCACGAGATGGACCACCTGGAAGGCGTGCTGTTCATCGACCACCTGTCCCGGTTGAAGCGCGAGCAGGCGGTGAAGAAGGTCCGCAAGCTGACCAAGGCGGCTTAAGGGCCGGCTCCCACAAGGACGACGCGTTGAGAAGGAGCCGCACGCCATGTGCGGCCCCTCTTCGTTTGCGCATCAGGTGGCCGGACGCGCCGCAGGCGCCTGCTGGCCGCCCTGGGTCTGGCCACTCTGGACCTGACCTGGCCGCACGGGCGGCACCGCCCGGCGGGGCAGGAAGATCTTGCGGAAGCTGAGCCGCACGGTCCGGCCCAGCGGGTCCACAAGGTCGGGCTGGAAGTTGAGCGGCGTCAGGCCCGCATCGTCCCGGACGCGGATCCGCTCGTCGAACAGGTTGTCGACGTTGAGGGTCACCCGAGCGCCCCGCATCCACGGATTGTCCCGGGCCATGGGCTGCATGCCGAGGTCGGCGAACAGGCGCAGGCCGACCGTGGTGAGGTCGGAGAAGCGCAGGCTTTCGCCGAAGGGGCCGCCGTCCACCTCGGAGCCCTCGCGCCAGCGGGCGTTCAGCCGCGCGCCCAGGCCGTTGCGCGAGACGCCCGCCTGGACGTCGATCTGGTGCCTGGGCGAGCCGCCGGTCTGGCTCAGGGTCGAGCCTTCCAGCAGGTCGAGCACCGGCACGCCGGGCCGGATCAGCACCTCGTCCTCGATGCGCCAGGTGTGGAACACGGCGAACTGCAGGTTGCCGCCGCCCGGGCCACGCCGGCCGCCGCCAAAGC
>JAEYNH010000195.1 GCA_023412655.1 Pseudomonadota bacterium
GGCCTGGGCCGCGCCCGCCGCCAGGGCGGCGCTGGCTTCGGGCCCGAGCAGGCGGCACCGCGCGTCGGCCGCCTGAAGCACCGCGCGATCGATGTAGAGGTTCGATGTCCCCGCCTGGGCGAGGCCCGGCGCCGCGGCCAGGGCGGCGGCGGCGGCCAACCCCAGCCAAAGGGACGCCAGCCGCGTTTCTTCGCGCGCTTCCCGCATCTGCCGACTTTTCCTGGCGGCTCCTGTTCCGGAGCCTCGGTCTCCACCCTGGCGTAGGGATGTTGCAGTTCGGTTAGCGGGCGGGGCATGGTCCGCCGCATGTTGCTTTCCACCGACATCTGGGTCGGCGCCCTCATCCGCCGCGTCGAGATCGGCGGCGGCTTCGCCGTGGTCGCGCGCAAGGGCGATCCCCGGGCCGGGGCGGTGCTGGTGAAGGTGCTGAACCGTTCGGACGGCACGGCGCGCCTGTATTCCGAAGCCACCCGGGGCGACGGCGAGCGGGTGTGGATGCAGCCGGCCGCCTCGGAGCAGGAGCCCGACCTCGATCGCTACATCGAGCGCGCCGTCCGCATCGACCCCGACATCTGGGTCGTGGAGATCGAGGACCGGGACGGACGCCACTTCCTCGTGGAACCGGTGGAGCCCGCCTGACGCTCCTGGGCGGTGACCGCCCTTGCTGACCTGCCTGTCCCCCTCGACCTTCCGCCCATGGAGGCGAAGCTGGCTGAGGAGATTCCCCGGGAGCCCGGCTGGCGCTTCGAGCCCAAGTGGGACGGCTTCCGCTGCCTGGCCTTCCGGGCGGGCGAGGCGGTGGCGCTGCGCGCCAAGTCCGGCAAGCCCCTCGAGCGCTTCTTCCCCGACGTGGCGGCCGACCTGCAGGCCCTGCCGGCAGACCGCTTCGTGCTCGACGGCGAGCTGATCATCGAGGTGGATGGCCGCCCCAGCTTCGAGGCCCTGCAGATGCGCCTGCATCCTGCCGAGAGCCGGGTGCGCAAGCTGGCCGCCGAGCATCCTGCCCGCCTGACGCTGTTCGACTGCCTGCTGGACGCCAAGGGCCGCTCGCTGCTGGACGCGCCCCTGTCCCGCCGCCGCGCCGAGCTGGAAGCCCTGTTCGCCCGCTTCAAGGACGCCCCGGTGGCGCAGCTGTCCCCCTGGACCGAAGACCGCGCCCAGGCGTGCCGCTGGCTGGACGAGGCCGGCTTCGTCCTCGACGGCGTGGTGGCGAAGCGGGCGGACGGGCCCTACGTTCCCGGCGAGCGGGCGATGCTGAAGATCAAGAAGATCCGCACCGCCGACTGCGTAGTGGGCGGCTTCCGCTACGCCCAGGGCAAGGACCTGGTGGGCTCCCTGCTGCTCGGCCTCTATGGCGAGGACGGGCGGCTGCACCACGTGGGCTTCACCTCGACCATATCCAACGCCGAGCGGGCCGAGCTGACGGCGCGGCTCGAGGCGCTGAGGGGCGAGGGGTTCACCGGCGATGCCCCCGGCGGGCCCAGCCGCTGGAGCACCGAGCGGACGGGCGAATGGGTCCCGCTGAAGCCCGAGCTGGTGGTGGAGGTCCGCTACGACCAGGTGACCGGCGGCAGATTCCGGCACGGCACGCGCCTCATGCGCTGGCGGCCCGACAAGGTCCCCGCCCAGTGCACGTTCGAGCAGATCCGGCCGCCGGGCTGAGCGGTCCGCCGCAGAAGAATCGGGGCGGCAGGGGGAGCTGCCGCCCCGGAGTATGGGCTGCTTGGGTGCTCGGGGGCTCGACGCCGGGCGGAAGTGGGGGAACGACCGGACCCATTGGCATCGAGCACACCCGATGCGGTCCGACATCACAATCGCTCGGGAGCGATCGCCAGAGGGGCCCGGCCCGCGGTTCTGAATTTGGTGCAGATGGTGGCGGTTTCAAGGCGGGACGTGGAATTTTCTGCAAAGTGGCGTGACGGCCGCTATAAGCGCGCCCCCATGAGCACCTCCCCCGCGGCCGAGGCCGCCCGCCGGCGCACCTTCGCGATCATCTCCCACCCGGACGCCGGCAAGACGACGCTGACCGAGCACCTGCTGCTGGCAGGGGGCGCCATCCGCGCCGCTGGCGCCGTGCGCGCCCGCGGCGAGAACCGCCGCACCCGGTCGGACTGGATGAAGATCGAGCGCGAGCGGGGCATCTCCGTCTCGGCCTCGGTCATGACGTTCGACCACGACGGCAAGATGTTCAACCTGCTGGACACCCCGGGCCACGAGGACTTCTCCGAGGACACCTACCGCACGCTCACGGCGGCCGACGCGGCGGTGATGGTGCTGGACGCGGCCAAGGGCATCGAGCCCCAGACCCTCAAGCTGTTCGAGGTCTGCCGGCTGCGCGACATTCCCATCGTCACCTTCATCAACAAGATGGACCGCGAGGCGCTGGACCCGATCGAGATCCTCGACGAGATCGCCTCGAAACTGGCTCTGGACCCGGCGCCGCTCTACTGGCCGGCCGGCTCGGGCGGGCGCTTCAAGGGGATGGTCGACCTCGAAGGCGGCCGGTTCATCCCCTTCTCCAAGCCCAGCGAGCAGCAGGACGGGCATCCCGACCCTGTGGCGCTGGAGGGCAATTCCGTCGCCGCGTTCCTCGACGCGGCCGAGCTGGCCGAGGTGCAGGAAGGCGCCGCCCTGGTCCAGGAGGCCTCCAAGCCCTTCGACCGGCAGTCGTTCCTGGAAGGCCACATGACGCCGGTGATCTTCGGATCGGCGCTCCGCCACTTCGGAGTCGACCAGCTGCTGGCGGTGATCGGCGAATACGCCCCGCCGCCCAAGGCCGTCCCCGCCACCCGCGCCGGGACCGAGACGAAGGTCGAGCCGGGCGAGAAGGAGGTCACGGGCTTCATCTTCAAGGTCCAGGCCAACATGGACCCCAATCACCGCGACCGCATCGCCTTCCTGAAGCTCTGCTCGGGCCGGTTCCAGCGGGGCATGAAGCTGAAGGTGCAGAACACCGGCAAGCAGCTCAGCGTGAACGCGCCCACCATGTTCTTCGCCTCGGACCGCGAGTTGGCCGAGGACGCCTTCGCGGGTGATGTCATCGGCATCCCCAACCACGGCGTGCTGCGGGTGGGCGACAGCCTCTCGGAGAGCGGAACGCTGCGCTTCGCCGGTCTGCCGAACTTCGCGCCCGAAATCCTCCAACGGGTGCGGGTGAAGGACCCGCTGAAGGCCAAGCACCTGAAGAAGGCCCTGGAGAGCCTGGCCGAGGAGGGCGTCACCCAGCTGTTCCGGCCGAACATCGGGGCCGACTTCATCGTCGGCGCCGTGGGTCAGCTGCAGTTCGAGGTGATGGCCGACCGGCTGAAGAACGAATACCAGCTCGAGGTGATCTTCGAACCCAGCCCCTATGCCGAGGCGCGCTGGATCAGCGGTGAGAAGGCCGATCTGGACGACTTCGCCGGCAAGCACCGCGGCGCCATGGCCAGCGACATCGACGAACAGCCGGTGTTCCTGGGCAAGTCGGCCTGGGAGATCGGCTATGTGGCCGAGCGCTACCCCAAGGTCGCATTCCACCGGGCCAAGGAACGGGCCTGATTCCGGGCCCCTGTTTTCCGGGCCCCCGGTCCCTCTGGCGGCCGGTCCGTAAGGGCTGAGGAACCCCGCCGCGGTCGGCGGCTTACTGTGGATGGCGACGTTTCGTTAACCATACCGCAGAAGTTAATGACTTGTTAAAGCTGTCGGCTCCGGCTTTGCTGTCTCCGTTCAGGGCCCTGGCGGACCGTTCCATGGTGGGACGGCGACGGGGGCGGAGCGCGGTGATGTTCGAGCTCGGACGCGAACTGAAGCGGCTGTTCGCCGTAGCCGGCAAGCCCGTCGACACCCTTGCGCGGGGTGACTCCGCGCTTCTGGAACTTCTCGACCTCAGCCTTCTCACCGACGAGGCCCGGGCCGCGGACACCGCCGCCGGCCGTCTGGGCGGCAAGGACAAGCCCATCCGCCGGCTTGAGGCTGCTGTCGCCTGGCGCGAACTGGCCCGCCGGACGGGGGATGCGCCCGCCCTGCGCAAGGCCGCCGCCATCGCCGAGACCGCCGCCGCCGGCTTCGAGGCCGAACGTCGTAACGAAGGCTGGGCCCGGGCCCGCTGCGAACAGGCGTACTGCGCCCTGCTGGGCGCGGAACTGTTCGGCGATCCCGGCCTGGACGCCGCCGCCGAGGTGGCGTTCCGCGAGGTCCGCGCGGTGGTGCGTGTCGGCCTCGCCGCCGCCCTGGCCAATGTCGGCGCGGCGGCCATAGAGGCTCGCCGGCGCCTGCCGACGGCGGATATCGCCGAGGCCTGGCGGCTGTGCCGGGGCTTCAACGCCCCGATCCTTGCCCTCGACCAGCTCGCCCGACGCGCCACCACCGTGCGCCCGCTGGCCGCCGAGGCGCGCCTGACCCGGGTCGATCTGCTGTGCGCCTGGGGCGCGCGGCTGAAGGACGAAGGCCTCCTGCGCGAGGCCATGGAAGAGGCCGCCGTCGCGTCCGGGCGCGTGGATGCGGCATATGAGCCGCTGACCTGGGCCCGCGCCCAGATCGCCCGGGGCCAGGCCATGTCCCTGCTGGGCGAAACCACCGGCGACATCGATCTGATCGCGGGGGGCGCGGCCCGGCTGGCCGATGCGGTCGAGAACCTGACCCGCGACCACAGCCCGCTCGACTGGGCCCGCGCCCAGACCGCCCTGGCCCAGGCGCTGCAGGCGCTGGGCGAGGCCGCCGAGGATCCGCGCGCCTTCGAACAGGCGGTGAGCTGCTATGACCGGGCCGGCATGGTGCTGAAGGACGCGCCCGCCCTGCCGCTGCGGGGCATGGCCGCCAGCGCCCGCGCTGTCTGCCTGGCCCGCTCCGCTGAACTGACCGGCGATCTGGCGGTGCTCGATGCCGCCGAGGCGGCCATGAAGATGGAGCTGGCCGGCAAGTCCGCGCGCAAGGACCCGGTCGGCTGGGCCCTGGCCCAGCTCCATCTGGCCAGGCTCTACGAAACCCGCGTGTCCATGACCGGCGTCGACCGTGGCGAGCGGGCCTCCGCGGCCCTTGCGCTGGAAGCGGCCCTGGACGTGTTCGCCGAGCACGGCCTGCGCTCCCTCAGCATGCTGGCCGCCGACGCCCTTGAACGCCTCGGCGGCGCCACCGTCAGCCAGCCGGAATAGATCGCTCGATAGCCGTTCGGGCTCTGTCCTTCGCGGCTTAGGTGTTTCGCAGCGCCGGGAGCGGCGCCATGCTGCGCTCCGTGGAGGATCGACAATGCGCAAGCTGTTCACCCTGATCGGCGCCGGCGGCGTCCTGGCGGCCGGAGCCGCCCAGGCCCAGGTCCCGGCGACCTTCGTTGAGGCGCCTTCCGTGGATCAGGTGGCCGCGGTGTTCCCGGCCAGGGCCAAGGCCGCCGGGCTTTCCGGCGCCGTCGACCTGAGCTGCACGGTGGTCTTCGGCGGCCGGCTCAAGGACTGCGCGGTGCTTGGCGAGGAGCCGCGCGGCGCAGGCTTCGGCCAGGCGGCGCGGCAGCTGGCCCGGACGATGAAGGTGACGGGGGCGGCCCTGGGATCGGAGGTGCGGGTGCCGGTCAGCTTCACCGCCGACCTGTTCAAGCCGGGCTTTACCGCCAAGACGCCCAAGTGGGCGGCGATGCCGGCGGCGAGCGACTTCCAGGCGACCATTCCCAAGCACGAGGACGGTCCCAACGCCATCCGGGTGGTGCTGGTCTGCGACGTCCTGGCGGGCGGGGCGCTGAGCGGCTGCGCGGTGGACAAGGAAGAGCCTGCGGGGCAGGGCTTTGGGCAGGGCGTCCTGGCTCTGGCCTCCAAGTTCCGGGTCGAGCCGTGGTCGGCCGAAGGCATGCCGACGGTGGGCGGCAAGGTGCGCCTGCCGGTGCGCTATGACCTCAAGCCGGTGAACCAGGCCGCCCGCTGAGCGCGGCGGCTACCTTCCTCGCCACCAGCGCAGTCCGGCGCGTTCCACCGCCTCGAGCGCTGCGTGGAGGGCGACGCCCATCGCCCCAAGGACCACCAGGGCGGCGATCATCCGCGCCGTCTGCAGCTTGTTGCCCGCATCGAGGATCTGCCAGGCAAGTCCGTTGACCTGGCCCGAGCCGGCCCCGAACTCGGCGACCACGGCCCCGATCAGCGCCAGGCCCGCCCCGACCTTGTGGCCTTCCAGCAGGAAGGGGACGGCGGCGGGCAGCCGCAGGCGCAGCACCCGTTGCCAGGGCTTGGCCCCATAAAGGTCGAACAGCCGCTCGAGGTCGGGGTCGGCCGAGCGCAGGCCGGCGGCCGCGCCCGAGAAGATGGGGAAGAAGGCCACCACCAGCGCCAGGGCCACAAGGGCGCGCTCGGGATGGTCGAGGCCGGCCCAGATCAGCACCAGGGGCGCCAGGGCGATCACCGGGGTGACCTGCACCACCGAGGCCAGAGGCCGGATGGCCCGGTCCAGGAACGGGCTGAGCGCTGTGAGCAGGGCCAGCGCCTGGGCGATCACGCTGGCCAGGGCCAGGGCCACAAGGGCGGTCCACAGCGTACGCCCGGCCGCCGCCAGCAGGGTGGGGAAGTTCTCGGCCAGGGCCACAGCCACCGCCGAGGGCGGCGGCAGGAAATAGGCCGGCACGTCCAGCGCCCGGCAGGCGACCTCCCAGACGACCAGCAGGACGGTGGTCAAGGCGAAGGGCGCGGCGAGGTAGGCGAGGCGTCTCACGCTGCAATGCCCGCGGCGAGCGCGGCCGAAACCGCCTCGGCGGTCTGCCGGAACACCGGCGTCAGCCGGAACTGCGGCGGGCGGGGCAGCTCGCCGTCCACGGCGAACTCGCCGGCGATTCGCCCCGGGCCACGGGTCATCACCACCACGCGGGAGGCCATGTAGACCGCCTCCTCGACATTGTGGGTCACGAAGACGATAGCCGGACGGCTCGTGGACCAAAGGCTCAGCACGTCGTCGGCCAGCGCCCGCCGGGTGATCTCGTCGAGGGCGGCGAAGGGCTCATCCAGCAGCAGGAGGCGCGGCTCGGTCACCAGCGCCCGCGCCAGGGATACCCGCATGGCCATGCCGCCCGAGAGCTGGGCCGGGCGCGCCGTCTCCGCGCTGGAAAGGCCGACCCGGGCCAGGGCTGCATCCGCCCGCCGCCGCGCCTCGCTCGCGGGCAGGCCCGCCAGCTCCAGGGGCAGGGCGACGTTGGCCCGGGCTGAGATCCAGGGCGCCAGCGTCGGGGTCTGGAACACCACGGCGGTCTGCCCGCGCCCGGTGGTGCGGATCACCTCGCCGGCGGTGGGCGCCTCCAGGCCGGCGAGCAGCCGCAGGGCCGTGGACTTGCCGCAGCCCGAGGGGCCCACCAGCGCGACGATCTCGCCCGCGCCGACGGCGAGGTCTATGGGGCCGAGGGCCGGGCCGCGGGCATATCCCACCTCGACCTGGCGGAGGGCGGCGACCGTCACTTGGGGGTGAACTGCAACGTATAGGCGCGCTTGGGATCGAGGCTGGTGGGGTACACCCCCTGGGCCCTCGCCATGTCGGCGAAGGCGTTCCAGCGGGCCTCGGTCATGGCGCCCACCGGCAGCCCCTCGTCGCCCTCGACGATGCGGTAGGATCTCATCTTCTCGCGCGCCTGGTCGAGGACGTCCTGGGTCATCTCGGGATTGTCCTTGCGGATCAGGGCGTCCGCGGCCGTGGGGTCGCCGTAGAGATAATCGCGCCAGCCCTTTGCGGTGGCCTCGACGAAGGCCTGCACCGCCGCGGGGTTGCTGGCGATCAGCGTGTCGGGGGCCAGGACCATGGTGGCGTAGCCCGGGTAGCCTTCGTCGGCCAGCAGGAAGACCTTGGGGGCCAGGCCGGCCTGCTTCTCGATCGTGTAGGGCTCGGAGGTCAGGTAGCCCTGCTGCACGGCGCGCTTGTCGGCCAGGAAGGGCGCGGGGTTGAAGGTGTACTTGCGCACCTGGTCGTCGGTGAAGCCGTACTTGGCCTTCAGCCAGACCCAGAAGGCGGTGATGGAGGCGTCCGCCAGCAGGATCGGACGGCCCTTCAGGTCGGCGATCCGCTCCACGCCTGGCTCAGGGTGGGCCATGAGGACCTGCGGGTCCTTCTGCATGTAGGCGGCCACGGCCTTCACCGGCACGCCCTCGTTGGCGAGGTTCATGACGATGAAGCTGTTGGAGCCCATGCCGAGGTCGACGGCTCCGGCGGCGAGCAACTGGGGCACGTTCACCCCGGGGCCGCCCTGCACGATGGTCACGTCCAGTCCGCGCCGCGCGTACTCGCCGGACGCCAGGGCCTGATAGAAGCCGCCCTGCTCGGCCTGGGCGCGCCAGTCGGTGGCGAAACGGATGGCGGTTCGGCCGTCCGCCTGTGGCGGCGCCGCCGCCTCCTCCTTGCCTCCAGAACAGGCGGCGAGGAACAGGGTGATGGCGACGGCGAGCGGGCGCAGGAGGTTCATGCGCGGGAGGGTAGGGCGCGACGGCGGACGTTGTGAAGCCTGTTTGCCCCGCGGCCGAAGCGCCGGCCCATAGCAAGAGGACGGCGCTTCGGTTGCCCGAGGCGTCGCCCTCTCATCCAGATCCGTTGGGGGATCTGCGCCATCTGAGGTCGTCTGCGAGTTCGGTTCGGCTGACCCTTGCGGGTTCGTCCGGGTTTTCCCTCGCAGCTCGGTGTCGTTCCGGTTCTGGGGTTCCGGGTTGCCCCGGTTCCGTCAGTCTCGTGAGACACTCCGCTCGCTTGGCTTCTGGGTCCGCTGTCGCCAGCTTCTCCGTCTTTCCGCGCTGCAGTTCCTTTCGGCCTGTTGACGTTGCGCCCGAAGCCTGTATGAGGCAAGCGCCGGAATGCGGCCCCCTGGGCGCCTGGCGTCAACAATCCGTGAAAAACCTGTTAACAACCCTGGGATTGTTGGCCCATTGTCCAGGTTTTTCAGTGGCTTGAGGTTATCCCCAGAAAGACGCTAGCGGCTGGCTTCGAGGGCCTCCCGCCGCTCCTCCAGGGCCAGCCACTCCTCCTCGGCCGCGGAAAGCTGGGCGCGGGCCGCTTCCAGGGCGCGGCCGTAGCGGTCGAACGCCGAGGGATCGCGCGCATAGAGGTCCGGATCAGCCAGCGCCGTCTCGAGCGTGGCGATCTTGCCGGGCAGGTCGTGGATCAGGGCGTCGAGCTCCGCCAGCCGCCGCTGTTCCTTGAAGCTGAGCTTGGCGGGCGCTGTCGCCGGGCGGGCCGGCGCGGGCTTCGGCTCGGCCTTCGGCGGCGGCGGTGGCGCGACCTTGGCGAAGAAGCCGGGGTTCTGGCCCATGAAGTCCTGCCAGCCGCCGGGGGTCTCCACCGCCCGGCCCGCGCCGTCGAGGCCGATCGTGGAGGTGGCCAGCCGGTCGATGAAGTCGCGGTCGTGGCTGACCAGGATCAGGGTGCCGTCGTAGTCGGCCAGCAGGTCCTCGAGCAGGTCGAGGGTGTCCATGTCGAGGTCGTTGGTGGGTTCGTCCAGCACCATGACGTTGGCGGGATTGGCCAGGGCCTGGGCCAGCAGCAGGCGGTTGCGCTCCCCGCCGGAGAGGCTCTTCACCGGCTGGCGCAGCTGCAGGTCGGTGAACAGGAAGTCCTTGGCGTAGGCGTTCACGTGCTTGGGCGCGCCGCGCACCATCACCTGGTCGCCGCCGTTGGGCGTCAGCACGTCGCGGACGGTCATGTCGTCCTTCAGTCCGGCCCGGGCCTGGTCGATGTAGCTGACCGAGAGGTTGGTCCCCAGCTTCACCTCGCCGGCGTCGGCCGGGATCTCGCCCAGCAGCAGCTTCACCAGCGTGGTCTTGCCCGCCCCGTTGGGGCCGACGATCGCCACCCGGTCGCCGCGGATGATGCGGGTGGAGAAGTCCTTCAGGATCGTCCGGTCGCCGAACGCCTTGGACAGGCCCTTGGCCTCCACGACCCGCTGGCCGGACACGCCCGAGCTGGCCAGGCCCATGTTCAGGCTGCCCCGGGCCTCCTTCAGCCGCTCGGCCTTGGCCTCGCGCATGGCGATCAGCCGGCGCCGGCGCCCCTCGTTGCGGGCCCGGCGGGCGGTGACGCCCCGGGCCAGCCAGTGGCGCTCGCGTTCGATGGCCTTGTCGAGCCGCCGGGCCTCCTCCGCCTCCTGGGCCTCGATCTTCTCGACCCAGGCGTCGAAGGCCTTGAAGCCGCGGTCGAGCCGGCGGACCTGGCGGTGCTCCAGCCAGAAGCAGCGGCCGGTGACGCGCTCCAGGAACGCCCGGTCGTGGCTGACGATCAGCATGGCCGCGCGGCTCTCGGCGATGGCCTGCTCCAGGGTCTCGATGGCCAGGATGTCGAGGTGGTTGGTGGGCTCGTCCAGCAGCAGGACGTCGGGGTCCTCGGCGAAGGCCCGGGCCAGGGCGGCCCGCCGGGTTTCGCCGCCCGAAAGCCCGGCCGCGGCCTTGCGCGGATCGAGCCCGAAGGCCTCCAGCTCGGCCTCGGCCCGGTGAGCCGGGGCGGCCCCGGCCGTGGCGTAGTCAAGGAGGCTGCCGCCGTAGATCTCCGGCTCCTGCAGCACCATGGAGACGCGCGTGCCCGGAGTGATGACGCGCTCGCCGCTGTCGGCCTCGATCAGGCCGGCGATGATCCGCATCAGGGTGGACTTGCCCGCCCCGTTGCGCCCCACCAGGCAGGCGCGGACGCGGGGCTCGAGCCCCAGGTCCACGCCGTCGAACAGCATTCGCGGTCCGTCGGCCAGGCGCACGTCCTTAAGGGCGAGGATGGGAGCTCTCATGGGGGCCGGGAGATAGAGGTTCAGGCGGCTGCGCGAAAGGTCGCTCTCGCGTCCGGCGGCGCGGCGGCCTACATGGGCGCCATGTCCGGCGAACCCTCCCGCGAACCCTTCTGGCGGCGCAAGACGCTCGAGCAGATGACCGTCGCCGAGTGGGAAAGCCTCTGCGACGGCTGCGGCCTGTGCTGCCTGGTGCGGTTCGAGGACGAGGAGACCGGCGAGGTCATCCCCACCCGGGTGCACTGCAAGCTCTTCGACCCGGGCGTCTGCCGCTGCAGCGACTACGCCAACCGCAAGCAGTACGTCCCGGACTGCATCAAGCTCACGCCGCACAACATCGAGGCGCTGGAGTGGATGCCCAAGAGCTGCGCCTACCGGCGGCTGCACGAGGGTCGGGACCTGGCCGACTGGCACCCGCTGGTGTCCGGCGATCCCGAGAGCGTCCACCGGGCCGGCATCTCCGTGCGCGGGCAGACGGTGAGCGAGGCGGCCCTGGCCGACGCCGAGGACGCCCTCGACTTCGCCGCCTGGGACCTGATGATCGAACGCGGCGACGACTAGGCGCGGGGCGCCTGGGCCGGCGGCTCGCCCCAACGGTTGGCCACGGGTTCGCCGCGCACGGCGCCGACCACCGCCAGGAACAGGAAGTAGAGCGTCATCGACAGCAGCATGGCCCCGGCCATGCCCGCGTTCTTCTCGATCCCCTCGGGCCCCATGGACAGGATGTTGACCGCCGCCGCCATGCCCAGCGCCGTGGCCGGGACCTGCCACCAGCCCGAGCGGCCGAGGTCGTGCAGCCGCCGGGCGATCACCGCCCACTGCACCACATTGGCCGCCAGGCTCAGCGGCAGGCCGATGATCTGTCCGCCCGGAACCAGGGCCAGGGCCGATATGCCGATGCCGGCCAGCACGGTCAGGCCGAGCAGGCGCCAGTATTCGCGGCGGCCCGCACGTTCGCGGAACGAGAAGAGGCGGGTCCAGGAGGGCTTATCGGGCCGGTCCAACATGGGGCTGTCCCTAGCGCGACCGGAGCGGGACCGTCCTGTGGCAAAATTGCCACAGTCGCCCTTGCGTGACGGCGCGCCTTGCCCAATCTAGAAGTCGCATCGTTACAGAGGTCCAAGAGGCGGAGGTTCTCAGAGCTTGGCGCGCGATCCCTATCAGGAGCTGGGCGTGTCCCGGAGCGCCTCCGCGGACGAGATCCGCAAGGCGTTCCGCAAGCTGGCGAAGGCCAACCACCCGGACACGAACCCCGACAACAAGGAGGCCGAGGAGCGCTTCAAGCGCGTCAGCGCGGCCTTCGACATCATCGGCGATCCCGACAAGCGGAAGAAGTTCGACGCCGGCGAGATCGACGCCGACGGGCGCGAGACCTTCCGCGGCTTCGGCGGCGGGGAGGGCCCCTGGGGCGGCAATGGTTCGGGCGGCTTCGGCGGCGGGCGCGGCTATCGCAGCGAGACCTTCGAGGGCGTCGACCTGGGCGATATCCTGGGCGAGATGTTCGGCGGCGGCGGGCGGGAGCGCCGCGGCGGCCAGGGCGGCGGCTTCGGCGGCTTCTCCCAGCGGGGCGCCGACGTGCGGGCCAAGCTGGAGATCGACCTGACCGACGCCATCCGCGGCGGCAAGCAGCGGATCGCCTTCTCGGACGGCCGCACCATCGACGTCACCATCCCCAAGGGGGCCCAGGAGGGCCAGACCCTCAGGCTCAAGGGCCAGGGGCAGGCGGGCCGGTCCGGCCCCGGCGACGCCTTCATCGAACTGTCCATCGCCCCGCACCCGATCTTCCGGCGCGAGGGCGAGGTGCTGGTCATGGACCTGCCCGTGGCCCTCTACGACGCCGTCCTCGGCGGCAAGGTGGAGGCCCCCACGCCGGACGGGCCGGTGAGCCTCACCATTCCCAAGGGGACGAATTCGGGGGCCAAGCTGCGGCTGAAGGGTAAGGGCCTGTCCGACTCCAAGGGCCATCGCGGCGACCTGTTCGCCCGCGTGGTCGTGACCTTGCCCGACACCCCCGATCCCGCCCTGGAGGCCTTGGCCGAGGACATGCGCAAGTCCAGGCCTTATTCGCCCCGCCGCCGAACCTGAGTTAAGGGTGGCGTTCAGCCCGGGTTCAGTCCCGGGCGCCTACAAGAGTTCCCATGAAACGCCTCTTCGCCATCGCTGTCCTGCTCGCCGGGGGCCTCGCGCTCGCGGTCGCGCCCGCGGTCGCGTCGGCGCAGGACATGGGCCGGCCGGTGTTCGGCGCCGGCCGGGGCGACCAGGAACAGGCCCGCGAGGGCGTGCGGTCGGGACGCCAGGTTCCGCTTTCGCGCGTTCTGTCGATGATCGGGTCCCGGAACGGCGGGCGGCATCTGAACACCATGCAGGGCGACGCAGGCGGCCGGCCCGCCTACTTCGTGCAGTGGCAGCTGGATAGCGGCCGGGTGGTGGTCTTCGTGGTGGACGCCGAGTCGGGGCAGATCATCGGCCGCCAGGGCGGCTGATCGCGCTCAAGGAAACTGAGAGGAAGGACGCAGACTTGCGCATCCTGCTTGTCGAAGACGATCCGGACCTGTCGCGCCAGCTCAAGCTGGCCCTGACCGACGCCGGCTATGCGGTGGACCACGCGCCCGACGGCGAGGAGGCCCAGTTCCTGGGCGAGACCGAGCCCTACGACGCCATTATCCTCGACCTCGGCCTGCCCAAGGTGGACGGGGTGTCGGTGCTGGAGCGCTGGCGGCGGGACAACATGGCCACGCCGGTGCTCATCCTCACCGCCCGGGGCGCCTGGAGCGAGAAGGTCGCCGGCTTCGACGCCGGGGCCGACGACTACCTGACCAAACCCTTCCACACCGAGGAGCTGCTGGCCCGCCTGCGCGCCCTGCTGCGCCGCTCGGCCGGCCACGCCACCCCGAACCTGTCCTGCGGCGGCCTTCGGCTGGATCCGCGCGCGGCCCGGGCCAGCGTGAACGGGGAGCCCCTGCGGCTCACCTCCCTGGAGTACCGCCTGCTGCACTATCTGATGATGCACCAGGGCCGGGTGATCAGCCGCACCGAGCTGGTGGAGCATCTCTACGACCAGGACTTCGACCGCGACTCCAACACCATCGAGGTGTTCATCGGCCGGGTGCGCAAGAAGATCGGCGCCGACCGGATCGAGACCGTGCGCGGCCTGGGCTACCGGCTGATCTGCCCCGAGGAGGAGCTCGGGGCGGGCCAGACCTCGTGATGCGGCCTTGAGACTGGCGGGGGTCCTCCCCGCCGCGCTCCGGCGGCCCTCCCTCGCCCGGCGGCTGGTGCTGCTCGCGGTGGGCTGGAGCTTCGCGGCCCTGGTCATCGTGGCGCTGGTGCTGGCCCTGCTTTTCCAGCAGGCGGCGCTTCGCCGGTTCGACGCCAACCTCTCCGACCTGATCGACAACCTGATCGCCGGCTCGACCATCGAGAACGGCCAGGTGGTGGCGCCGGCCCTCACCGACCTTCGGGCCCTGCGCGCGCTCTCCGGCCGCTACTGGCAGGTGGCCCAGCCGATGCCCGACGGCACGGCGCAGGCCATCGAGGGCCTGACCTCGCGCTCCCTGTTCGACGCCGAGCTCGAGACCCCGCCCGAGGTGGTGGCCCGGCTGCGCGCCGATCCTGGCAAGCCCGTGGCCTTCGACGCCGACGGCCCGCAGCCGGGCGAGCGGGTGCGGGTGCTGGCCCGCTGGACCACCTTCTACGGCCACGAGAAGCCGGTGATCTTCATGGCCGCCGAGGACCGGCGGCCCATCGACCGCGACGTGCGCAACTTCATGGTCACCACGGCGGCGGCCTTCGCCCTGCTCAGCGCCGGCCTGATCGGCGCGGTGGTGATCCAGGTGCGGGTGGGCCTGCGGCCGCTGTTCCGCCTGCGGCGCGAGGTGGGGGACGTGCGCCGCGGCAAGTCCGAGAAGCTGAGCGCCGACTATCCCACCGAGCTGGAGCCCCTGGCCGACGAGTTGAACGCCCTGGTGCGGCACAACCAGGAAACGGTCGAGCGCCAGCGCACCCACGTGGGCAACCTCGCCCATGCCCTGAAGACCCCGATCTCGGTGATGCTCACCGAGGCCGAGCAGCAGCCGGGGCCCCTGGCCGAGGTGGTCACCCGACAGACCGAGGCCATGCGCCAGCAGGTGGACCACCACCTCCGCCGCGCGCGCGCCGCCGCCCGCATCCAGGGGCCCGGAGAGCGCACCGACGTGTCCGAGGTGCTCGACGAACTGGCCCGGACGCTGGAGCGGATCTTCCAGGACAAGGGACTGGAGATCGACTGGGACGCCCCCGACGACCTCTACTTCCTGGGCGAGCGGCAGGACTTCATGGAGATCGCCGGCAACGGCATGGAGAACGCCGGCAAGTGGGGCCGTCGCCGCGTGCGCGTGCGGGCCGCGCCCGACGGCGAGGCGCACCTGACGCTGACCATCGAGGACGACGGGCCGGGCCTGCCGCCGGACCGCCGGGAAGAGGTGGTGAAGCGCGGCGCGCGGCTGGACGAGACCGCCCCGGGCTCGGGTCTGGGCCTCTCCATCGTCGACGAACTCGCCCGCGCCTACCGCGGCTCACTCGAGCTGGGGGATTCCCGGCTGGGCGGACTGATGCTCACCGTGCGGCTGCCCCGCGCGGCGGCCTGATCCGCCGCCCAAGCTTAAGCTTCGGAGAACCTTAACCCGCCCGCGTGCAAGGTCGGCTCGCGAACCCCCGTTCGCCGGAGCCCGAGCCATGCCCGCGCTGTCGCAGCGCAAGATCGACATCGTGCGTACGCTCGTCGAGACGGCCCCCGACAAGATCGTCGGCGGGCTGCAGATGGCGCTCGCGGAGACGGGTGAGGATTCCGCCCTCGGCAGCGTGCGCCGGCTCGTCGAGCGCGAGGTCGGCGAGCGCCGGCTGCGCAACACCGTGCTCCAGGCCATCGCTCCCATGTGCGTCGGCGACGGCCGTGCGCCGGGCTACCTGACCTTTCCCTCGGGCGTCTTGCCCCTCGTCTGGCGCGCCCTCCGCGCGACGGCGGTGGAAGAGGTGCGCGAGGCCGAGATGGCCTTCAACGAGTTCAGCCCCGAGGACGGCTCGGACGAGGCCTTCGACCACCTGGCGCGGATCGCCGCCTACGGCCTGAGGTCCCGGGAATATCCGTTGTTCCGCGAGGCCGCCGAACGGGCGGACGCCGCCCGCCCCGGGGGCGCGGAGCAGCTGGCCGCCTGCCTCGAACTGTCGCCGGTGGTGCGCCGCGCCACCCCGCGCATCGGCGAATGGCTGGCCTCGTTCAGCGGCGGGTCGGCCGCCGCCGCCCGGCTCGCCTACAAGGACGCCGTGGCCATCGCCGAGGACGCCGGCCCCCGCTTCTTCGAAATGCTCGCCGCCCAGATGCCCCAGCCGTGGATGGTCCTGCGGATCATCTCCGAGGTCATGGACAAGCCGAACGAGCGCTACCTGGCGGATTCCGAGATGGCCGTCTTCGGCGAGCGCCTGATGGACGAGATCGACGCCTCGCTGAAGGCCATAGCCCGGCTGGACGCCGACGGCGGGAGCGGGGCGGCGCGCGAGGCTGGCCGGCGGGTGGAGCTGATCACCCTGCAGATCACCGAGCTCGAGACCTGCGTCGACCTGGCCAAGGAACATGGCTGGGGTCACCGCGTCTCCAAGCAGAAGGCGTCCCTGGCGGCGGTGGTCGAAGGCCGCATCCGCGAGGCCGAGAAGTACGCCGTCCTGGCCCTGCCCACCGAGCGCGCGCGCCTGCGGCGCATCCGCCGGCCGCAGCCCCGCCTGACCCTGCCGCCGGACACCCGGACCGTCAGCCGCGCCACGACCCTGCTGACCTTCGTTCAGGAGGTCCGCTCCAGCGCCAACTACGGCGGGTTCGCCGCCGCGCGCAGCAAGATGCTGGAGACCGTGGGCGAGCACATCGACATCTATGTCGAGGAGCTCATCGATCTGGTGAAGACCGGCGATGTGGAAGACGAGGCCCTGGCCCAGGACTTCCTCGGCGTGGCCGCCGACCTCAGCCTGCTGATCCGGGGCCAGAAGGCGGCCGACCTCGTTCGCCGGCGGGCGGCGGCCGCCTCCAATCCCGAGGCGGCGGCGCATGACGACGAGACCCTCGCGGAGCCGGCGGCCGAGCCCTGGGGCTGATCGCCTCCGCCGCCTGACGCCGGCGGGGGGCGCGGAAGCCGGCGCGAACGGTGGGGGTGGTGTGACAGGTCGCACTCGCCCCCTACCGAACTTTCGGCTAAAGCCCCTCGCATGATCGTTTTCTGGGTCGCAGCCGGGGCGCTGACGGCCGCTGCCGCAGCCTTGATTTTGATGCGCGCCGCTCGCGCCGCGGACCCGGAGTCGGCGGGCGATCCCGCCGCCGTTCTCTATCGCCGCCAGTTGTCCGAGATCGACGAGCTGGCCGATCGCGGGCTGATGGGGGAAGCCGAGCGCAAGAGCGCCCACGCCGAGGCCGCCCGCCGCCTGCTGGCGGCGTCCGACGCGCCCCGCGACGACTGGAGCGCCGAGCCCAAGGCGCGCAAGCGCGTCCTGCTGGCGGTGACCGCCGTGCCCGCCCTGACCCTTGGCCTCTATCTGGTGTTGGGCTCGCCCGGCTTCCCGGACCAGCCCTACGCCAAGCGCCTCGAAGGCTGGCGGAACCAGGACCTGCAGACCCTGACCGCGCCTCAGATCGGCGCCGTCCTGCGCGATGTGCTGAAGAGCCGCCGGGACGATCCCGAAGGCTACCGCATGCTGGCCATCGTCGAGCTGGAGTCGGGCAACATGCCGGGCGCCATCCGCGCCATCCGCCGGGCCGTGGCCATCGCGCCGGACCGGGCGGATCTGCGTCACATGCTGGGCGAGGCCCTGGTGATGCAGGCCGGCGGGAAGGTGGACGCCGACGCCGAGGCGGTGTTCGCCGAGCTACTGCGCCGCGATCCCAAGGACGCCTCGGCCCGGTTCTACCTGGCCCAGGCCAAGGCCGAGAAGGGGCAGGGCGCCCAGGCCGCGGCCGAGCTGCGCGGCCTGCTCGCCGATCTGCCGGCCGGCGACGAGCGCCGCCCGTACGTGGAAGCCGCCATCGCACGGGCCGAGGGCGACTTCGCCCCCACCCGCGAACCGGCCCCCGAACTGGACGCCATCCGGGGCATGGTCGCCAGCCTCGCCGCCCGGCTGAAGGAAACGCCGGACGACCCCGAGGGGTGGGTGCGGCTGGTGCGGTCCTATTCCGTCCTTGGCCAGGCCGCCGAACGTGACGCCGCCTTGACCCAGGCCAAGGCGCGGTACGCCGGACAGCCCGATATCCTGCGGCAGTTGGACGAGGCCGCCCGCGCGGCCCCGATGCAGTGAGCGTCAATCCATGAGTTGGTTACCGAAATCGCCGAAGGCGCGGCGCCGCCTGACCCTGATAGCCGCCATCGCTCCGGTGCTGGCCGTGGCCGTCGGCCTGACCCTGTGGGGCCTCTCGGATTCGATTTCGTTCTTCTACACGCCCAGCCAGGCCGAGGCGGCCAAGCCCGAGCCCGGCCGTTCCATCCAGCTCGGCGGCCTCGTCGAGGCCGGTTCGGTGGTCAAACACCCGGACGGCCGGGTGGAGTTCACCATCACCGACCAGAAGGCCCAGGATCGCATCTCCTTCCAGGGCGACCTGCCGGACCTGTTCCGTGAAGGGCAGGGAATCGTCGCCATCGGCGCCTATCGCGAGGACGGGGGCTTCGAGGCCAAGCGCGTGCTCGCCAAGCACGACGAGCGCTACATGCCGCGCGAGGTGGAGAAGGCGCTGAAGGAACAGGGCGAGTGGTACGGCGATGGCCATCGGCCCGAGCACGTGTCCAAGGGGAGCGGGGCCGCAGAGTGATCGCTGAGATCGGGAGCTTCGCGCTCATCCTGGCGCTGGCGCTGTCCGTCGCTCAGGTGGCGCTGTCTTTTGCGGCGCGCTGGCGCAGGTCGGCGGTCCTGGCCGGGGCCGGCGAGGGCGCCGCCCTCGGCGCATTCCTCACCGTCGGCGTGGCCTTCGCCGCGCTGATGTACGCCTTCGTCAATTCCGACTTCTCGGTGGCCAATGTCGCCGCCAACTCCCATTCCGAGAAGCCGCTGCTCTATCGGGTGGCCGGGACCTGGGGCAGCCACGAAGGCTCCATGCTGCTGTGGTGCCTGGCCCTGACCGGCTTTGGCGCCGCCGCCGCCGGTCTGGGGCGCAGCCTGCCCCGCGGCCTGCGCGCCGTGACGGTGGGGACCCAGGGGCTGCTCGGCGTCGTCTTCCTGGCCTACACGGTGTTCGCCTCCAACCCCCTGGCCCGTCTGGCCGAGGTTCCGGTGGAAGGGCGTTCGCTCAATCCGCTGCTGCAGGACCCGGCCCTGGCCGTGCACCCGCCGTTCCTCTACGCCGGCTATGTCGGCATGTCGGTGGTGTTCTCGTTCGCCGTGGCGGCCCTGGTGGAGGGCCGGGTGGACGCCGCCTGGGCCCGCTGGGTGCGGCCCTGGACCCTCGCCGCCTGGAGCTTCCTCACGGTCGGCATCATGCTCGGCTCGTTCTGGGCCTATTACGAGCTGGGCTGGGGCGGCTGGTGGTTCTGGGATCCGGTGGAGAACGCCAGCTTCATGCCCTGGCTGATCGCCGCGGCCCTGCTCCATTCCGCCGTCGTCACCGAGAAGCGCGGCGCCCTTCCGGGCTGGACGGTGTTCCTGGCCCTGGCCGGCTTCACCTTCTCCATGCTGGGCGCCTTCCTGGTGCGCTCGGGCGTGCTCACCAGCGTCCACGCCTTCGCGGTCGATCCCACCCGTGGGGTCCTGCTGCTGATGATCCTGGGCCTGACCGGCGGGCTGGGCTTTGCGCTCTTCGCCTGGCGCGCCCCCAGCCTGCAGCAGGGCGGGGTCTTCGCCCCGGTCAGCCGGGAAAGCGCCCTGGTGCTCAACAACATCCTGCTGACCGCCGCCACGGCCACGGTTCTGCTGGGCACCCTGTTCCCGCTGATCCGCGAAGCCGCCACCGGCGAGGCGATCTCGGTGGGGCCGCCCTACTTCAACCTCACCTTCACACCGCTGATGACCGCCCTGATGATCCTGCTGCCGGTGGGGCCGCTGCTGGCCTGGAAGCGCGGCGACGCCAGGGCGGCGGGCAAACGGCTGTGGTGGGCCTTCGCCTGCGCCGTCGGCATCGGCTGGGTGGTCTTCGCCGCCGTCACGCCGCGCCATGGCCTAGGGGCGGCGGGCGTGGCCATGGGGGTCTGGCTGATCGCCGGCGCCCTGGCCGAGATCTTCGAGCGGATCCGCCTGTTCCGGGCGCCGGGGGCCGAAAGCTGGCGCCGGCTGTGGGGCCTGCCCCGCGGCGCCTGGGGGATGACCCTGGCGCACCTGGGTCTGGGCATCTTCGTCCTGGGCGCGGTGTTCGAAACCACCTGGAAGGTGGAGGCCGCCGAGGCGCTGCCGGTGGGCGGGGCCCTGGACGTGGGCGCCTATCACGTGAAGCTGGACAGCATCGCCGCCGTCGAGGGGCCGAACTACGAGGCCGAGCGCGGCCAGATCACCGTGACCAAGGACGGCGAGGTCGTCTGCCGGGTCAGCCCCGAGCGGCGGCTCTATTCCGCCGGCGGCCAGACCACCAGCGAGGTCGGCCTCTGCTACCGGGGCCTCAGCCACATCTACGTGGTGCTCGGCGAGCGCCGCGAGGGCGCGGGCGGGCCGGTCTGGCTCGTGCGGGCCTACTGGAATCCCTGGGCGACGCTGATCTTCGTCGGCCCGACCATCATGGCCCTGGGTGGGCTGGTCTCCCTGTCGGACCGGCGCCTGCGGCTCGGCGTCGCCCGTCGCAAGGAGGCCGCCAAATGAAGCTGAGGGCGCTGATCGCCGCGGGCTTTGGCGCGCTGTCCATCGCCGCGGCGTCCGATCCGGCCGAGCGCCTGCAGGATCCGGCCCAGGAGGCGCTCGCCCGCGAGATCTTCCGCGATGTGCGCTGCCTGGTCTGCCAGAACGAGTCGATCGATGATTCGGAGGCCGAGCTCGCCAAGGACCTGCGGGCCATCGTCCGCGAGCAGGTGGCGGCCGGGCAGAGCGAGGACCAGGTCAAGCGGTTCCTCACCGACCGCTATGGCGAGTTCGTGCTGCTGACGCCCTCGTTCAACGCCTGGAACCTGGCGCTGTGGATCGGCCCGTTCCTGGTGCTTGCGGCCGGTGTCGCCCTGTTGCTGCGCCGTCTGAAGGCGCGGCAGGCCGAGCCTGAGCTTTCCGAGGAGGAGGCTCGCCGGCTGGCAAAGATCGCAGACTCTGAAACGCACTGACATGTTTGCGCCAAAGATCAGACGCGATGCTGCGCACAGGCTTGCCTAAACGTAACTTGAGGGGCGTTGCACTTCCGTGCATCGGACCTAGGTTGTTCGGGCGTCCCCGCGGCCTGCGGGGGGCACCAGGGAAATTGTAACGCTGATGACTTCGAAGAAGACGGGTTACCTGCTTGGCGCGGTCGCGGGCGCCGGTGTGATGGCCGCGGCGGTGGCGGGCGCCGGGATGCGTATGCCCGAGGCGCGGGCCGACCAACTGCAAGGGGGCCTCATCAAGGCCTCGACCGCTCCCATCTTCGCGCCCCCGCCGGGCGCTCCTATGTCCTTCGCCGACATCTTCGACCGCGTCTCCCCGGCCGTGGTGTCGATCAATGTCACCAGCCGGATGAGCGCCGACACCCTGCGGCAGATCCCGGGCTTCCCCTTCAACATCATTCCGCGGCCGCCGGGCGGCGAAGAGGACGGTGATGATCCGGGCGGCCAGACCGAGCGCGGCCAGCCGCGCCTGCCCACCCAGCAGTCGGCGGGCTCGGGCTTCTTCGTCTCGGCCGACGGCTACATCGTCACCAACAACCACGTGGTCGAGAACGCCGAGAGCATCACCGTCGTCCTGAAGGACGAGACCGAGCTCCAGGCCAAGGTCGTCGGCCGCGACGAGGCCACCGACCTGGCGGTCATCAAGGTCGAGGGCGGCAAGGGCCCCTACCCCTTTGTCAATTTCGAGAACGCGGCCCGCCCCCGCGTGGGCGACTGGGTGATCACCGTCGGCAACCCCTTCGGCCTGGGCGGCACCGCCACGGCGGGCATCGTCTCGGCCTACGGTCGCGACATCGGCGAGACCTTCGTCGACTTCATCCAGATCGACGCGCCCATCAACCGCGGCAACTCGGGCGGTCCCACGTTTGACGTCTATGGCCGGGTCATCGGCGTGAACACGGCGATCTTCTCGCCCTCTGGCGGCTCGGTAGGCATCGGCTTCGCGATCCCGGCCGAAGTGGCCGACGGCGTGGTTAAGCAGCTGATCAATGGCGGCCGGATCGAGCGCGGCTACATCGGCGCGACGATCCAGAACTTCACCACGGAAATGGCCGAGGCGGCTGGTCTGGGGTCGCAGCGGGGCGCCATCGTCGCCGACCTCACCGCCGGCGGCCCCTCACAGCGAGCGGGCCTGCAGGTGGGCGATATCGTCACCTCGATCAACGGCCAGCCGGTGCGCTCCTCGTCGGAGCTGACGCGTCAGGTGGCCCGGGCCAAGCCGGGCGACAGCCTGCGCCTGGAAGTGATCCGCGAAGGTCGACGCCAAACGGTGACGGTCCGCTCGGGCGTGCGCCCGTCGGAGCGCGACCTGGTGGCGAACGACAACTCGAGCGGCGGCTCCCGCACCCCCGGGGCGCCGGGCGGGCCCGCCGTCTCCGCGCCGGTTCTGGGCATGAGGCTGGGTGTACTGGACGAAGCCGCGCGCCAGCGCCTGAGCCTGCCGGCGGGGGTTCGTGGCGCGCTCGTCGAAAACGTGGAACAGGGTTCGGACGCCGCGACCAAGGGCCTGCGACGGGGCGATGTCATCACCCGGGCGAACGACCGTGCGGTGACCAGCGCCGCCGACCTCGCCGCCGTGGTGGAGGCCGCCAAGAAGGCCGGGCGCACCAGCGTTCTGGTCGGCGTGTACCGCAGCGGCCGGACGTCCTTCCTGCCGCTGAAGGTTTCGGGCTAGGTTCCCCGAAAGCTGTGGGGGCGGGAATCAGATGCGGATCCTGATCGTCGAAGACGACCTCGAAGCCGCGGGCGTGATGGCCCGCGGCCTCTCGGAGGCCGGCCATGACTGCGTCACGGCCTCCGACGGCGAAGAGGGTCTGATCGAGGCCCGCAAGGCCGATGGCGGCTTCGACGTGATGATCGTCGACCGCATGATGCCCAAGATGGACGGCGTGCAACTCGTCGAGACCATTCGTCGGGAGGGCGACCGCACCCCGGTTCTGTTCCTCTCGGCGTTGGGCGAAGTAACCGATCGGGTGGATGGCCTGCAGGCCGGCGCCGACGACTATCTGGTCAAGCCCTACGCCTTCGCCGAGCTGATCGCCCGCGTCGAAGCGCTAGCCCGGCGCCGGGACACCGGCTCCGTCCAGACCCTACTGCGGGTCGGCGAACTGGAAATGGACCTGATCGCGCGGACCGTGCACCGTCAGGGCAAGGAGATCGACCTGCAGCCGCGCGAGTTCCAGCTGCTGGAATTCATGATGCGTCACGCAGGCCAGTCCGTGACCCGCACCATGCTGCTGGAAAAGGTCTGGCACTACCACTTCGACCCCCAGACCAACGTCATCGACGTGCACATCTCGCGGCTGCGCTCGAAGATCGACAAGGGATTCGATCGGCCGATGCTGCAGACCGTGCGGGGCGCGGGCTACCGGCTGGACGCCTGAGGTTCGGATGCGCCTGCCGCGCATCTTTCGCACGACGCCGTTCCGGCTGACGCTGCTCTTCCTGGCGCTGTTCGCCAGCGCCGCGTCGGCATTCCTCGCCTACATCTATGTCGCCACCGCAGGGGAGGCGACCCGCCGGACCGACCAGGAAATCAGGCGCGAGATGCGCTCCCTGACCGATGTCTATGACCGAGCCGGCATCGATGCGGTGAACCAGTCGCTGATCGAACGCGCCGCCAGCGAGCGGCCCTTTCTCTACCTGCTCATGGACAAGGAGCAGCGGCGGATCTCCGGCTCCATCGAAGAGAGTCCCATCGACCAATTCACCGGAGAGCCTGCCTGGGCGACGTTCCAGGTGACCGACTTCGACGTGCAGGGCCGCGAAGTAAAGCACCCCGCGCGGGGCCTGCAGCAGCGGCTGAGCAGGGGCGAGATCCTGTTCGTCGGGGCCGACGTCGGCGAGGACGAGGCCTATGTGGGCAAGATCGTCAATGCCCTCTGGGGCTCGGTGGTCCTGGTCATCATCGTGGGCATCGCCGGAGGGGTGCTGGTCAGCCGCAACGTGTCGCGCTCGATGCAGAGTCTGACCGACGTCGTGGACCGGGTGCGCAATGGTGAACTGGGCGCGCGGGCGGGGGTGCGGGGCACTCGGGACGAGTTCGACGAACTTGCGCAGGGCGTGAACGAGATGCTGGACCGCCTGGAGCGGTCTATGGCCGGTCACCGCCATGCCGGCGACGCCATCGCCCACGACCTTCGCTCGCCGCTGACCAGGCTGCGGGCCCGCCTGGAGGCGGCCTATCTCGACGTGGAGGCCGGCAAGGGCGATCCCCGAGAGGCGCTGGCCCAGGCGCTGACCGATACCGACGGGGTCCTGAAAACCTTCGGCGCCGTGCTGTCGATCGCCCGGCTGCAGGCGGCGGGCCAGGCGCCGGATCCAGTGGTGTTCGATCCGGCCGAATTGGGCGCGGACATCGCCGAGCTGTACGAGCCGTTGTGCGAGGACAAAGGGCTGGAGTTCGACGCCGAGTTCGCCAAGGACCTGACTGTGAGGGGAAACCGGGAATTCCTCGCCCAGGCTTTGGCCAACATCCTGGACAATGCGGTGAAATACACGCCGGCCGGCGGCGCCATCATGCTGCGCGTGCGCAGACGCTCGTCCGGCGAGGTGGAGTTCTCTGTCACCGACACGGGCCCCGGCGTGCCCGACGGTGATCGCGAGCGGGTGATCCAGCGGTTCGTACGGCTGGAGAACAGCCGGAACGAACCCGGGGCTGGCCTGGGCCTGTCCCTCGTGGCCGCCGTGGCGGAGGCGCACGGCGGGCGCCTGCAGCTCGACGAAGGGCCCGGCAAGGTCGGAGAAAAGGGGCCTGGGCTTCGGGTCGCCCTCATTCTCCCGCGGGTTTGAGGCGGGCGTCGACAGAGAACCGGCCCGGCCCGATCGTCGCCAGGATCAAGCCGAGCACCACCAGGGACCAGGCCGGATAGGCGCCCCTAGGGCCGGCGTGCTGATCGACCATGACGATGGCGATGATGAAGTTCAGTGCGCAGAGCAGCCCCGCCCACCGGGTGGCGAAGCCCGCGACGAACAACAACCCGCACCCCGCCTGCACGGCGACGCCGAGCGGCGCCGCGAGCTCAGGGGCGGGGAAGCCGTATTGCTTGAGGAAGGCGGCGAACTTCGCCATGTGCTCGGCGCTCGTGATGTTGTCGGCGACGCCCCAGATGAGAAAGGCTCCCACGCTGACCCGGCTGAGCAGGAGCGCTGCGTCCGCGCCGCGCGAGAGTTGCGGCAAGACGAGCCAGCTTGCGATGGTCATATATTCCCCCTCCTGATGTGACGGATGATGGACGCCGGATGAGCGCGGGCAAAACCGAAAAGCTGGGCCGGCGGCTGAAGCCGTGCGGGCCGGTCGCCGACCCTAAAGCCGCCGAGCGCGCGCGGGAGATCATTGCCGACACCGTCTGGAGCCCCGACCTCCAAGCCGCCTGGCCGGCGCTCGCGCCTATGTTTGGCGCGGCGCCTTACCTCGCCGGGCTGGCGCGACGCGATCCGCAGCGGCTGGCGGCGCTGCTCGATGGCGACCCGGCCCTCAGGCTTGAGGATCTGCTGACGCGCACGGCCGCGGTCGCCGAACTGCTGCCCGAGGACGCGGCCCAGCCGTTGCGACTGCTGAAGCAGGAGTTGCATCTCCTGACCGCCCTCGCCGACTTGGGCGGCGTCTGGGACCTCGATCAAGTCACCGACGCCCTGACCCGTTTCGCCGACGCGTCGGTCACGGCAGCCCTGTGGTCGGCCGCGCGCGGCGAGCTCGACGCCGGCCGGCTGACCAAGCTGGGGGAGGGCGCGCATGGGCCGGTCCCCGGCTGGTTCTGCATCGCCATGGGCAAGCAGGGCGCCTTCGAGCTCAACTATTCTAGCGACATCGACGTTTCGGTCTTCTTCGATCCGGAGCCGCTGGCGGCCGGACTTGCCGAGGATGTGGAGCCCCAGGCTTTCGCCGTGCGGCTCACGCACCGCGTTTCCGACCTCATGCAGGCCCGCACGGCGGACGGCTATGTCTTCCGCATGGACCTGCGGCTGCGGCCGGATCCGTCCTCCACGCCGCCCGCGGTCCCCGTACCGGCCGCTCTGGAGTACTACGAGAGCGTCGGCCAGAACTGGGAACGGGCAGCCTTCATCAAGGCCCGGCCCTGCGCGGGCGATGCGCCGGCGGCCAAGGCGTTCCTGCACGAACTCGTCCCTTACATCTGGCGCAAGAACCTCGACTTCGCCGCGATCGCCGACATCCACTCCATCAAACGCCAGATCCACGCGCACAAGGTGGACGAGCGGGTTTCGGCAAAGGGCGTGGACCTGAAGCTGGGCCGTGGTGGAATTCGCGAGATCGAGTTCTACGTGCAGACCCAGCAACTGATCCTTGGCGGGCGGCATCCAGAGCTGCGCAACCCCTGCACCCTCGACGCCCTCGCCGCGCTGAAGGACGCCGGCCATGTGAGTCCCGAGGCGGAGCAACAGCTCTCGGAGTCGTACCGGCTGCTCCGCGCCGTGGAACACCGGGTCCAGATGCTCGCTGACGAACAGACCCACCGTCTCCCTGAGAGCGATGCGGAGCGGCGGCGGGTCGCGGCCCTCTCGGGCTATGATCGCCTGCAGAGCTTCGATGCGGCCATCACTCGTGTGTTGAAGGGCGTCAACGCCCGCTATGGAGAGCTGTTCGCGGAGGAGGAGCCGCTGTCCTCCCGCTTTGGAAGCCTGGTGTTCACCGGCGTGGACGACGACCCCGAGACGCTGGCCACACTTCAGAGGATGGGCTTCTCCAACCCGTCCCGGGTCGCCCACACCATCCGGAGCTGGCATCACGGCAACATCCCCGCGACCCGGACCGAACGGGGGCGGGAGCTGTTCACCCGGCTGGCGCCGAAGCTGCTGGAAGCGGCGCAGGCCACGGGGGCGCCCGACCCTGCCTTCAACCGCTTCGCCGACTTCTTCGCGGGGCTCTCCACCGGCGTGCAGCTGCAGTCGCTGTTCCTGGCCCAGCCACGCCTTTTCGAGTTGATCGTGCAGGTCATGGCGTTTGCCCCGCGGCTCGCGGTCACGCTCGCCCGCCGACCGGCGGCCATCGACGCGATGCTGGATCCTGCCTTCTTCGAGCCCATCGACGTGGCGGAGGATGAGGCCGTGATGGCCGGGGCGGTCCGCGCCTCCGGCGGCTTTGAAGCCGCCATGGACGTGGTCCGCCGCATCCACCGTGAACAAGCTTTCCGCGTGGGCGTGCAGGTCATGAGCGGGACGGCCAGCGCCGAGGTGGCTGGCGAGGCTTTCGCGGATCTGGCGGACGTCTGCATCCGCGCCCTGGCGCCCGCCTCCTTGGCCGAGGCCGAGCGGCTGGGCGGCGCCTTCGAAGGCCAGGTCGCGGTGGTGGCGCTGGGCAAGTGCGGCTCGCGGGAGATGAGCGCCAGTTCGGACCTCGACTTGATGACGCTCTATCGGGCAGCCGATCCGGCGGGGATGAGCGCCGTGAAGAGCTGGGACGCTTCGACATTCTATGGCCGGTTCACCCAGCGACTGATCGCAGCGTTGTCGTCGCCTACCGCCGAAGGGGCTCTGTACGAGGTGGACATGCAGCTGCGGCCCTCGGGAACCAAGGGGCCGGTGGCGGTGTCGATGGCGGCGTTCGAGCCTTACTACCAGGGGGAGGCCGAAACCTGGGAACTACTGGCCCTGACCCGCGCACGCGTGGTTTGGGCGACGTCTGACGCTTTCCGCGCCGAGGCCGAGAAGGCGATCGAGGCCGCGCTCAGGCGGCGCCGTGATCGGGCGACGACCGCCAGGGACGTGCGCGAGATGCGGGCCTTGCTGGAGCGGGAGAGGCCCCCGAAGGGCGAGTGGGACCTGAAGCTCTCGCCCGGAGGCCTGGTGGACATCGAGTTCGCCGCCCAGTTCCTGCAACTGGCCTATGCGGCCGAGGGCGGGCCGCTGTCGCCAAACACCGCCGGCGCCCTGGCCGCGTTCCGCGATGCTGGGCTGGCGGATGCTCAACCGCTGGAGGCGCTGCTGGCGGCCTGGCGCCTACAGCAGGACCTCACCCAACTTCTGAAGGTGGCGCTGGACGACAATGCGGACCCGGCAGAGGAGCCGAAGGCCTACCGCGCCCTACTGGCCAGAGCCGGCGGCGTGCGCGAGTTCCGCAGCCTGAGGAAGAAGCTGGCGGAGGCCCAGGCCAAGGCCCGGAAGGCCTATGCTGCGATCGTCGCCGGCTGATCGCAGTCAGGCGGCGCGAGCCGCCTGACTCTGGCGGACGGGGATCGAGAAGCTGGCCGTGGCGCCTTCGCCAATCCCGCCGCTCTTCAGGTCCAGCAGGCCGCCGTGCATCTCGACGAACGCCTTGGTAAGGGCCAGGCCCAGGCCGGTGCCTTGCTGGGTCTTGGCGTGCTGCGTCTCAACCTGTTCGAACGGACGGGCGAGACGCTCCAGGTCCTCGGCGGAGATGCCGATGCCGGTATCTATGACGCTGATGCGCACCCGTTCGCCGAGGGGATCGTCGCGCCGCTCGGCCCGCACGGTGACCCGGCCGCCCCGGGGTGTGAACTTGATGGCGTTGGACAGCAGGTTCAGCAGCACCTGCTTTACGGCACGGTAATCGGCCTCCACGTCCGGGAGTTCTACGAAGTCCAACACCAGGGTCAGCCCCGCGCTCTCGGCCCGGTTACGGACCAGCCGCAGGGCGTCCTCGGCGACTTCCTCCAGAGAGCAGGGCTCGAACCGCAGGTTCATCTTGCCGGCTTCGATCTTGGACATGTCGAGGATGTCGTTGATCAGGGCGAGCAGATGCTGGCCTGAGCTCAGGATGTCGCGGGCGTAGTCCCGATAGCGGGCGTCACCAAGAGGGCCGTACATCTCGCCGACCATGATCTCGGAGAAGCCGTTGATCGCGTTGAGCGGCGTGCGCAGTTCGTGGCTCATATTCGCCAGGAATTCGGACTTGGCCTGGCTTGCCCCCTCCGCGCGGATCTTCTCGGCCTCGTACTTGCGGGCGAGTTCAGACAGCTGCTCCTGGCTCCTCTCCAAGGTTCCGACCACCCGGCGCAGCTCCTCCTCTTTGAGCCGCCGGGCTTCCTCCTGCGCCTTGAGGACGGTGATGTCGGCCGCCGTGACCACCAGGCCGCCTTCGGCCGTGGGGCGCTCCGAGATCTGGACCCAACGTCCATCCGAGAGCTCGGCCTCGCGGACGCCCCGCCGGCCCCCCGGCGCGGGGTATTCCTGACGGATCGCGAGCCTGGCGGCGCGCTCCACCTGTTCGCGGTTCACGCCCGTGGAAAGGAGGATCGGCTCGAGCCGGAAGTAGTCCCGATAGTTGTGATTGCACATCAGCAGGCGCCCGTGCCGATCCCAGAGCACGAAGGCCTCCGACACGCTTTCGATGGCGTCACGCAAGCGGCCTTCCGCCTGCTGCGCCCTCGCCTGGGCCAGGCGCTCTTCCGTGACGTCCAGGGCGACGCCGATGATGCGGGCGTAACCGCCCTCCGGCGCCTCGCCAAAACCGCGGCCACGAGCATCGATCCAGACAGGGCGCCCGCCGGCCAGGCTGGGGACGCGGAAGCTGACGTCGAAGTCGCCGTAGATGGCGGCATTGGCCAAGGCGTCGCGCAGCCCGTCGCGGTGGCCGGGCGAAACCCTGTCCAGCACCGCCTGTCCGTCCACCACGCCGCCACGCCAGCCGAAGAGAGCGGCGGTGACCTCGGACATGAAGATGCGGTCGGTCGCTAGGTCCCATTCCCAAATGCCGCAGCGGGCGGCTTCCACGGCCATGCGGAAGCGCTGCTCGGAGTCGGTGAAGGCGGCGTGCGTACGCTCGACGCGGCGGCTCTCCAACAACAGCAGGATTCCGAGGGCGAATGCCACCGCGAGGGGCACCGCAAGCCACAGGAGCTGCTCCATTGCCCCAGGGGCGTCCAGGGTGAAACGGACAATGGCGGCGAGTGCGTATATCGCCAGCAGCAGAAGCGCCGACAATACGCCGAGCCGTGCGAACCGCGCGGCCGGCGCGCGTGCGGGCGCGAGCGGGGCTGGCCGCCCTTCTGCTCGCTTCCGCCGCCTGCTGGACAAGGCCCGCAGCTCCATCAAATCGCCGGTGAGGCCCGGCGCAAATCAGGAGTCTAAGCGAAGTCGAGTCCTGGCGTAACCGTGGCGCGGCGCCCCGTGCATCAGTCGGCGAGCGCCCGGCTCGCGAGCTCGTAGACGTTTTTCGACAGGCCTTCGGCGCTGGCGATCCTCTCAAGTTGACCCCGCATCAGCGCGCCCAGTTCGGGCGTGAAGCGCCGCCAGCCTCCCAGTGGATCAACGAGACGGGCAGCGGTCATCGGGTTGAAGCTGTCGACGGCAAGAATCTGGTCGGCCAGGAACCGGTAACCGGCGCCGGTGGGATCGTGGAACCGGGCGGGATTGAAGTTCGCGAAGGTCGAGATCAAGGCGCGGAGCCTGTTTGGGTTCTTGGCGTCGAAAGAGGGGTGGGTCGTCAGGCCGAGAACGCGGCCCAACGCGCCTCCGGAGGGATCGCGGGCCTGGGCGGCGAACCACTTGTCGATGACCAGCGGCTCCGACTTCCAACGCTCGTAGAAGTGGGTCAGCGCCTCCTCGAGCGGCTCGCCGCCGATCTGCACGAGCGCGGCGAGCCCGCCCATGGTATCGGTCATGTTGCCGGCTGCGTAGTAATGGCCAAGAGCCAGGTCGGCGATATCGCTGCGGGGGTTGGCGGCGAGGAGCTCCAGCGCTGCATTGCGCAGAGCCCGACGGCCGGCGCCCGCGGCGTCGGGAGAGAATTCCCCGAGGTCCTGCAGGCCGGTATGCAGCCGCTTTAGCTCGGCCTCCAGGTGGACGGCGAGGCGTTCGCGCAGGGCCTCGCGGGCAGCGTGTATGGCGGCCGGATCGGCCGGGCTCATGCGCAACGCAAGGTCAGTCTCGGCGGGCAGCACCAGAAGCAGGGCCTTGAAAGCCGCGTCCGAGGCTTGGTCGCTGAGGGCGCGGCCCACGGCCTCGGCGTAGCGTTCCTCGTTCACCTCGTCGGGCTGTCCCCTCGCACGGCCAAGCATCAGACCGGCGGCAAGGTCCTGGCCCGCCTCCCAGCGGTTGAAGAGGTCCGGATCGGCGGCGAGCTGGACGTAGCGGTCCTTGGGTGGGGCGTCAGTCTTCAGCACCACGGGCGCCGAGAAGCCGCGCAGGGCGGAGACCACCGGGATGCGGTCGACACCGGTCAGGGTGACGCTGACCTTCGGTCGGTCCAGGACGATCACGGTCTCATCCACAGCCTTGCCGTCACGTTTGAACGCCTGTGCCCGACCGTCGAGGTCCATGAGGCCGACGGTAACGGGGATGGGGAGGGCCGCCTTGGTGGGCTGACCCGGCGTGGGCGGTGTCTCCTGGGAGAGTTCGAGGGTGAGGGCGCGGGTGGCCCCGTCGTAGCGGCTCTCGACCGCCACCCGCGGGGTGCCCGCCTGTTCGTACCAACGGAAGAAGCCCGAGAGATCCTGGCCCGAGGCTTCCTCGAAACAGCGGATGAATTCCTCGACCGTGGTGGCGTGGCCGTCCCAGCGCTGGAAATAGAGGTCCATCCCCCGGCGGAAGGCGTCGGCGCCGATCAGGATCTTGAGCATCCGGATGACCTCGGAGCCCTTCTCGTAGATTGTCGCGGTGTAGAAGTTGTCGATCTTCAGATAGCTCGACGGCCGCACGGGGTGCGCGAGCGGCCCCTGATCTTCCGGAAACTGACGCGCGCGCAGCGCCTTCACGTCCTTGATCCGCTGAACGGCATGGCCGCGCATGTCGGCCGAAAAGCTCTGGTCTCGAAAGACGGTCAGGCCCTCTTTCAGGCACAGCTGGAACCAGTCGCGGCAGGTGATCCGATCGCCCGTCCAATTGTGGAAATACTCGTGCGCCACGACGCTCTCGATGCGCTCGTAATCGAGGTCGGTGGCGGTGGCTGGATCGGCGAGCAACAGGGAGCTGTTGAATATGTTCAGCCCCTTGTTCTCCATCGCTCCGAAATTGAAGTCGCGCACAGCGACGATCATGAAGAGGTCGAGGTCGTACTCGCGGCCAAAGGCCTGCTCGTCCCACTTCATCGACCGCTTGAGGGCGTCCATGGCGTAGGCGGCTCGCGACGCCATGCCGGGATCGACATAGATGCGCAAGGCTACGGTCCGGCCGCTCATGGTGACCAGGCTGTCCTCAAGCACGTCGAGTTCGCCCGCGACCAGGGCAAAGAGGTAACTGGGCTTGGGGAAGGGATCGTTCCAGACCGCAAAGTGACGACCGCCCGGCAGTTCCCCCTGCTCCACGAGATTGCCGTTGGAAAGCAGATGGGCGAAGGCCTTGTCGGCCTCGATGCGGACCGTGAAGCGGGAGAGGACGTCGGGGCGATCCGGCCAGAATGTGATCATGCGGAAGCCTTCCGCCTCGCACTGGGTGCAGAAGCGGCCGCCCGACATGTAGAGGCCCGAGAGCGCCTTGTTGTTCTCGGGGTCGATCTCGACCTCGGTCTCCAGCGTGAAAGCCTCGGGCGTGTCGGGTATGGTCAGCCACTCGGCGTCGATCTGATGCTCGCTATCGGCCAGAACGCGGCCGTCGATGGCCACTGAGACGGGCTTCAACCGTTCGCCATTGAACCGCAGCGGTTCGGCATGGTCGCCGTTGCGCCGCACCTGGAGCCTGGCCTTCACGCGGGTGGCGTTCGGCTTCAGGTCGAAGGCCAAGTAGACTTCGTCCACCAGGAAGGCGGGAGGCTGGTAGTCGGACAGGCGGATCGGCTGAGGGGTCTCGGTGCGCATGGAAACCATCTAGGCGTTCGGGTGTGGCGGCGCAAAGGCGGTCGCCGTCGCAAGGGCGCCGCTCCCGAGGCGGTTGGGCCCGCAGCACTCGCTTCAGGCTCCGTCCGATTGTTTTTTCCGCGTCGGGTCAGGAAGGCGACAGACGCCCTGCACCAGCCGGAGCAAAAGGCCGCGGGCATCTGGGGGCGTTGTGGCCACATACCGAATCTACCGTCTGGACCGTGGCGGCCGGCTCGTCCTGGGCGAGACCTTCAACACGTCCGGGGATGAAGCGGCCATAGCACTGGCCCGGGAACTTCAACGCGATGGCGTGGCTTCCGAGCTATGGTGCGGCGGTCGCATCGTCGGCCGTTTCTCGCGGCTGGGCGAATTCACCCGAGGGGCCGGCTGATAGGCTCAGACGCCAGCAGGTTCGTGCGGGCGGATGACGCGAGGTCATACTTTTCAGGGCCTTCGGCGCGCGTATGCTCGCCTCCAGAGAGGAAGCGAGCCGGCGCGGCCGGCGCGATGGGGCCCAGATGAATTTCGATTTTTCCGACGACCAGAAGTTCCTGAAGTCCGAGGCGCGCAAGTTCCTCGACGCCAACTGCTCCACCAGCCGGGTCCGCAAGGTGCTGGACGATGAAGCCAAGGCCTACGACGAGGCGCTGTGGAAACAGGTCGCCGAGCAAGGGTGGCTGGGGGCGGCCATTCCCGAAGCCTATGGCGGCCTTGGCCTTGGCCATGTGGAATTGTGCGCTATCGCCGAGGAACTGGGCCGGGCCGTGGCCCCGATACCCTTCGCCTCGACCGTCTACTTCCTGGCCGAGGTGGTGATGCTGGCGGGCTCAGAAGCCCAGAAGCAGGCGCTGCTGCCAAGGATCGCCGGCGGCGAGGTGATCGGCGCCCTGGCGACGTCGGAAGGGCCGGGGCCTGTCACTGCAGCGAGCGTCCAGGCCACCGTATCCGGCGGCAAGCTCACGGGAACGAAGATCCCGGTGACGGACGGGGACATCGCCACCCATGTGGTCGTCCTGGCCAAGGAGGGCGGTAAGCTCGGCCTGTTCCTCGTGGACATGTCGGCCGGCGGCGTGACGAGCCAGACATTGGAGACTCTGGATCCGACCCGCGATGCGGCGAAGCTAAGCTTCGACGGCGCGGCGGCGGAGCGGTTGGGCGAAGCCGGCGAGGGCCTGGCGCTGCTCGAGCAGGTGCTGGACCGCGCCGCGGTGCTGATCGCCTTCGAGCAGTGCGGCGGCGCCGACCGCTGCCTCGAGATGGCCAAGGCCTACGCCCTGGAACGCTACGCCTTCGGGCGGACGATCGCCAGCTATCAAGCCATCAAGCACAAGCTGGCCGACATGTACGTGAAGAACGAACTCGCTCGGTCCAACGCCTATTACGGGGCGTGGGCGCTGAACACGAACGCGCCGGAGCTGCCGGTGGCGGCAAGCGCCGCGCGCATCGCCGCTTCCGAGGCCTATTGGTTCGGCTCGAAGGAGAACATCCAGACCCATGGCGGCATCGGCTTCACCTGGGAAGTTGACGCCCACCTGTTCTACCGACGCTCGCGCCAGCTCTCCCTCGTCGCGGGCGCCCCGAGGGTCTGGAAGGAACGGCTGGTCAGCCAGCTCGAACGGCGCAACGCGGCCTAAGGGAAAATGCGACGATGGATTTCAACGACAGCCCCGAAGAAGCCGCCTACCGCGCACAAGTGCAGGCCTGGCTGAAGGAACATGCCCCCAAGCGCGGCGTCGCCGGCGACCTGGAGGGCGGAGACTCGATGGCCGCTTCCAAGGCGTGGCAGGCGAAGAAGGCTTCGGCTGGCTATGCCCAGATCACTTGGCCAAAGGAGTGGGGTGGCCCTGGCGGCACGCCCATCCAGCAGGTGATCTTCAATCAGGAAGAGTCAAAGTATCCGATCCCGCCGAACCCGTTCCAGATCGGCCTGGGCATGTGCGTACCGACGGTGATGACCTTCGCCGACGAGGACACGAAGAAGCGGTTTGTGGGGCCTGCCCTGCGTGGCGAAGAGATCTGGTGCCAGCTGTTTTCCGAACCCTCTGGAGGGTCGGACGTGGCGGCGGCGCGCACTCGCGCAGTGCAGGCAGACGATGGCTCGGGCGACTGGATTATCAACGGCCAGAAGGTGTGGACTACCGGCGCCCAGTTCTCGGACTTCGGGATCGTCGTCACGCGGACCGATCCTGATGCGCCCAAGCACAAGGGCATGACCATGTTCTGGGTCGACATGAAGGACCCGGGGGTCGAGGTGCGGCCGATCCACCAAATGTCTGGCGGGTCTGGGTTCAACGAGGTGTTCTTCACCAATGTGCGGGTGAAGGACGGCCAACGGCTGGGCGCGGTCAACGACGGCTGGCGGGTGAGCCTGGTGACGCTGATGAACGAGCGGCTGGCGGTGGGCGGCCCCTCGGGCGCCGGCTGGAGCCAGTTCTTGGAGGCGGCACGGGCCGTCGCCGGGCTCGACGGCGGGCCGGCCATCAAGGATCAAGCCCTGCGCGAGAAGCTCGCGGACTGGTATGTCCAGACCGAGGGGCTGAAACACACACGCAACCGCACGATCACCGCCCTTTCGCGCGGACAGACGCCAGGGCCGGAGAGCTCGATCGGCAAGGTGGTCTCGGCGCTGCAGATGCAGGACCTCGCCAACGCCGCGGTGGAGATGCTCGACCAGTACGGCATCATCAACGATCCCGAGCTGGCCCCGTTGAAGGGGGCCTTCCACTCGTCGCTGATGTTCGCCCCTGGCCTGCGCATCGCGGGCGGCACGGACGAGATCTTGAAGAACATCATCGCGGAACGCGTGCTCGGCCTGCCCGGCGACATCCGGGTGGACAAGGACGTAGCGTTCAAGGACTTGCCGACGGGGCGCTAGTCACCAGCGAGCACGTCGCCCAGACGGTCCAGACGCCCTGTCCAGAGGGTGCGGTGCCAGGCCAGCCAACGCTCCAGAGCCTCGAAACCTGCCGGTTCGATCCGGCAGGTTCGCGTGCGGCCGATCTTTTCCGTGCGCACCAACCGGCAGGCCTCAAGCACCTGCAGGTGCTGGCCAATGGCCGTCACCGTGACGCCGAGGGGCGCTGCGAGCGCCGAGGCTGAGGATGGCCCCAGGCTCAGCCGGCCGATGATAGCGCGGCGCGTCGGGTCGCCCAGGGCATGGAACAGCCGGTCGACGTCGGGCGCGGCGTTCACGCCGGTTCCGCGATCAGCGTCCGGCCCAAGGCGTCGAGCATGGCTTCCCATCCGGCCTGGCGCATCTGCGGGCCATCGGAGCCTTCGAAGAAGGCGGCCTGGTGGGTGAAGATAAGCTCGGCGCCGTCTCCGTCCTCCTTCACTTCGTAGGTGACCTGGGCCGCCGATATGGGCCGTCCACCCAGCGTCATGACGGCCGACACCACCACTCGCCGTTCGGGGACGATGTCGAGGTGGCGGCCTTCGCTGGCCAGTTCCGTTCCCGGGAACGGCGTCTCGGGCCCCATCCGGCTGACATAGCGTTCGACGCCGCCGACGCGGAAGTCGCTCTCGAAGGTCTCGGCCCCTTCGAAGGCGAACCAGCGACGCTTTAAGCCGGGATCAGACAGCGCGGTGAAAACTTCGACCGGGCTCTTGGGGTAGCGGCGGACGATCACGAAGGTATCGTGCAGGATCTCGCTCATGGCGGCCTCGTTCAGTGAAGTGGAGACTTCAGTAACTGCCCGGCCAAAAACATAGTCAAGTGAATACTTCAGTGAGGGCGTGGTGGCGTCGAATCAGGCCGTCAGAGCAAGTGGTTGACGGGTTCGCCCTTGCACCAAGCTGCCATACAGGCGGGTGAGGGCCTCGAAGGTGGCGTCCCAACCGTGGCGTGTCTCGGCCCGGCGGCGCGCAGCTCGTGAGATTTCCCCGAGGTCGCGGGCGAAGAGGGCCTCGATGGCGGCGGCTAGCCCCAAGCCATCGACAGTGTCCGCCGGCTGGCCGACCGTCTCGTCGATCAGTTCGCCCACTCCGCCGCGTCGCGAGCCCACGACGGGCAGGCCCGCCGCCATGGCTTCGAGGACAACGAGGCCGAAAATCTCGTTCTCGTTGGCATGCAGGCAGGCGTCGCAGCTGGCGATGAGCCCAGCGAGTTTCACGGGGTCACGCTCGTAATCCAGGCAGATGACGGCCTCAGAGGGGGACACGTCCTTACCGGCTCCGACCAGCAGCAGCTTGTACGGGGCGCCGAGCCGTTCGACGGCCTCGACCATGGAGTCGATGTTCTTCTCCCGGGCCGGACGGCCGGCGAAGACCAGCAACCGGGTCTCGGCGGGAAGCTCCAGGCGGCGAAGCAGGCGGGCGCGCTCTGCCCGCGCCGGATGGAAAAGCTCGGTGTCCACGCCAAGCTGCTGGATGGACAGGCGCTGGACTCCGGCGTCCGAGAGACGCGAAGCCATATGTCTTGACGGGGCGACCACATGATCGAACCGCTGATAGGCCTGGGCCCAGAAGTTGAACGTGGGCGCCTCGGCCCATTCGCCGAAGTGCAGCGCCGCCAGCGCGGCGGCGTCCGTGTGGCAAAAGCCCACGACGGGCACGCCCAGCACTTCACCCGCCTCCAGAGCCGCGTGGCCCGGCACGAACACGTCGCCAGCCTCAATGATGTCAGGACGCAGAAGGGTAAGGACGGTTTCCCACTTGGCAAGGCTGGCGGGCATCCGGTAGCCGTTGCCGAAGGGCAGGCGAGCGGCTGCGACGGAGACGAGGCCGCTGGAATCCGCCTGGGTGTGCGGGCCCGGAACGACCAACGAATGGCGGATGTCGGGCCGGCGCTTTTCGAGCCAGGCGCGCTTAGCCATGAGGTAGCGTTTAACACCCCCTGACTTGGGGGCGTACATCATCGTGGTGTCGATGAGGTGAAAGCCGGCGCCCCCACCCAGCGCGCTCGGGCCCAACGACGTGACCGCTTCGGCCGCCGGGCGGACCTTCTCTGCCAGTCTTAGGGAAGTGGCTTCCGACACCCGGTCAGCCTTTCCGTCGTTGATGCTGTTGGACGCGGCCATGAAGAGGGCCGCGGATCGCTTTCGCCCTTGGTCACGGGCGCGCTTAGTGGCGGCTCGGCTCGCTGATCTCCTCCAGAGCTTGGCCAGTGGTCTTGTCCTTCCCCTGCTGGGCGATGTCGCCCAGGGATACGATCCCGACCAGACGCCGGTCCTCGTCCAGAACGATCAGGCGCCGGACCTGAAGCTGGGCCATCTTATCGGCGGCGGCGGCGATGTCATCGTCCTCATAGCAGTACTCGATTTCAGCCGTCATCACCTCGGTGACCGGCGTCTCGCAGCTTCGCGCTTCGCTGACGGCGCGCAGGACGATGTCGCGATCGGTGACCATGCCGCGTACCTCGTCGCCCTCGCAGATCGGAATGGCTCCGGTGTCCAAATCGCGCATCTTGCGCGCCACGTCCCGGATGGTGTCGTCGGGCCTCGCGACCTCGACGTCGCGTGACATGATCTCGCTGATCCGCATGAAGCTCTCCGGAAGTGGCCTGCGGCCATAACCCGGAAGCGCCGGGGAGGTTGCCACGCTTCAGCGTGGGTCGAAGGCCTCGGCGACGGCGGGGCGGCGGGAGAGGCTTGGCAGGAAGTCCGGCTCCCGGCGGGCGCGGCTTTCCTGTTCGTAGACGAAGCCGAGGCCGAGCAGGGCCTGCTCGGCACAGCATCAATCGACAGGTGCGGACCAGACGCCAGAAGCTGGGCCGGATCATCGAGAGCCAGCCGGGTGTCGGCTACCGGCTCGCGGAGCGGCCGCTCTAGAAGAGGCCGCCGCCCTGCCAGATAGCCAGGGAAACAACCAGGCCGCCAACCACCCAGGTGAGCAGGCGGAGCGGTAGGACCTTGGTCATCCAGCCGGCGATGGGAGCGGCCGCCACGCCGCCGACGATCAGGCCGCCGATGGCCCAGGCGAGGCCGGCGAAGCCCTCGCTTTTCCAGTGGCCGGTGGCCAGGCTGACGAGGAAGGCCGACGAAGTGGCGATGGCCACGAACATCTCGGCGGTATTGGTGGTGCCGATCGCCTTGCGGGTGTCGGCGCCGCCGCCGATCAGTGAACTGGTGACCACCGGCCCCCAGCCGCCGCCGCCAATGGCGTCGAAGAAGCCGCCGATCAGGCCAAGAGGCAGGGGCTGTTTCCAGGAGAAGACCTTGGGACGCGTCTGCTTCCAGGCTCGATAGAGAATGACCAGGCCCATCAGTCCAAGCCAGGCGACCACGAAGGGCTTCACCAACTGCCCGGGCAGGGACGTGACCACATAGGCGCCGAGGATGCCGCCCCCTACGCCGCCGCTGGCAAGGAGGGCCAGGAGCCGCTTGTCCACATTGCCGTGCAAAAGGTGCGAAAGACCTGAGGCGGCGCCGGTGAACACCTTTGCGGCATGGACGCTGGCCGAGGCGCTGGCGGGCGGCACGCCGGTGGAAAGGAGGACCGACGTGGAGACCACCCCATACGCCATGCCCAAGGCGCCGTCGATGATCTGCGCCGCGAAACCCACGGCAGCGAAAAGCCAGAAATTCGGATCCATCGGGATCGTCGGTTAAGGCAGAGGTTGCCGCCTAGCCACCCAATTCCTCTGATCTCGGCCTCAGAAGAGGTGACGCTAGGGGGCGCCTCCGACGCAAAGAAGGGCCGCCCGGATATCCCAGTGCGGCCCTTCATATGGGGATCCACCCGCCAACGGCGGAGCCGAAAAATGGCTGGCGTCAGTCCTTGGCGCGTTCCTGGTAGGAGCCGTCTTCGGTGAGGACGACGATCTTGGTGCCGGCCGTGATGTAAGGCGGAATCATGGTGCGCAGGCCGTTCGAGAGGACCGCAGGCTTGTAGGACGACGACGCGGTCTGGCCCTTCACCGACGGCTCGGTCTCGACGACCTCGAAGACGGCGGTGCGCGGCAACTCGATGGCGATCGGCACGCCCTCATGGGTGGAGAGTTGCACCTTGCAGCCGTCTGTCAGGTAGTACTTGGCGTCCCCGATGACGTCGGGGGAGGCGGTGACCTGATCATAGGTCTCGGGGTTCATGAAGTGGAACCCTTCGCCGTCCTCGTAGAGGAAAGTGTAATCGCGGTCGTCCACAGTGGCCCGCTCGACCGTTTCGGTGGTGCGGTAGCGTTCCGAGACCTTCACGCCATCGGAGATGCGGCGCATGTTCAGCTGGGTGACGGGCGTACCCTTGCCGGGGTGGATGTTCTCGGCGCTGAGCACGACGTAGAGCTTGCCTTCGAGATCGACGACATTGCCCTTGCGGAGGGAGCTGGCGGAAACCTTCAAGTTCGGTCCTCGAGGATGCTTTGCGAGTTCTTGGCGCGCTCGTATAGCGGGCTTCGCCGAAATCGCCAGCTTTTCAAGGTCGCAGCCCAGTGCCGGAACGTCGATCCTCGCCCTGGTGGGCGCCACAGCGTCACGCCGATCGCCGCCCATTCCTGACCGGCCGCGGCGCCATCACTCGGGCGGTCCGGGCCTGGTTCGAGGCGGCAGGGTTCACAGAGGTGGAAACCGCCGCCCTGCAGATATCTCCCGGCAACGAGGCGCACCTGCACGCCTTCGCCACGCAGGCGGTGACCACCGCGGGCGAGGGGCGGACGCTTTACCTCCATACGTCGCCCGAGTTCGCCTGCAAGAGCCTGCTGGCCGCCGGAGAACGACGGATTTTCAGCCTCGGCAAGGTGTGGCGCAACCGCGAGCGGGGGCCACTGCACCATCCTGAGTTCACCATGCTGGAGTGGTACCGCGCCGCGGAGCCCTACCAAGCCCTCATGACCGACTGCGCGACGCTGATGCGGCTGGCAGCCGAGGCGACCGGCGCGCACCAACTGAGCTGGCGGGGAGGCGTCTGCGATCCGTTTGCCGAGCCTGAGCGGCTGACGGTGGCG
This sequence comes from Pseudomonadota bacterium, assembly GCA_023412655.1. Classification (GTDB taxonomy): domain Bacteria; phylum Pseudomonadota; class Alphaproteobacteria; order Caulobacterales; family Caulobacteraceae; genus Phenylobacterium. The sequence goes on from JAEYNH010000195.1 coordinate 40,552, forward strand.
GAGGCGTTCGAACGTTATGCCGGCCTGGACCTCTTCGGGGACCTGCCTGGCCAGGCTCGCGCAGCGGGCCTTCGGGTGGCCGACGACGACGTGTGGGCTGACGTGTTCTCGAAGGTGATCGTCGAGAAGGTCGAGCCCAGGCTCGGGTTCGGGCGCCCCACAATCCTTTGCGAGTATCCGGTGAGCGAGGCGGCCCTCGCCCGGCCGAAGGCTGCCGATCCGCGTGTGGCGGAAAGGTTCGAGGTCTACGCCTGCGGGGTGGAGCTGGCGAACTGCTTCGGCGAGCTGACCGACGCGGCCGAACAACGCGGGCGCTTCGAAGCCGAGATGGACGAGAAGGCCCGCGTCTATGGCGAGCGCTACCCCATCGACGAGGACTTCTTGGACGCGCTCGAGCTGATGCCGGAGGCCAGCGGCGGCGCGCTGGGTTTTGACCGACTGGTGATGCTGGCCACCGGAGCCCAGCGGATCGAAGATGTGCTCTGGACGCCGGTCGCCGAGTAGGACGGAATAGTGTATGGGCGCGGCTTCATGACCCGCCCCCTGCGCACCGCCGAGGACCTGGTCGCCGCCGGCTTGGCCCCCACGGAGGCGCTGCCCGAGCTGGCGCGAGTGGCCGCACGCTACGCCGTTGCGATCACGGCGCCGATGGCCGAGCTGGGGCAAGCCTGCGAGGGCGTGGCCCGCCAGTTCGTTCCCACCAGCGCCGAACTCACCACGACGACTGAGGAGCGTGCCGATCCCATCGGGGACGAGACCTTCTCGCCCGTGGAAGGCATCGTCCATCGTTATCCCGACCGCGTGCTGCTGAAGGCCAACCACGCCTGCGCCGTCTATTGCCGGTTCTGCTTCCGCCGCGAGATGGTGGGACCCGAAGGGGTCCGGCCGTTGTCCGCGGCGCAGTTGGATGCCGCTATGGCGTATGTGGCGGGGCGGCCGCAGATCTGGGAGGTGATCGTCACCGGGGGCGACCCGCTGATCCTGTCCCCGCGGCGGCTGCGCGACATCGGCGAGCGGCTGGCGAAGATTCCCCATGTGAAGGTGGTCCGGTTCCACACTCGCGTTCCGGCCGTGGATCCGGCGAAGGTGACGGACGATCTGGTCAGCGCCCTGAAGGCGTCCGGCAAGACCGTGTGGGTGGCGCTGCACGCAAACCACCCGAGCGAGCTGACGCCGGCGGCCCGCGCAGCCTGCGCCCTGATGATCGAGGCCGGCGTGCCGATGGTGAGCCAGACGGTGCTGTTGAAGGGGGTGAACGACGATCCCGCAGTTCTGGCGGCGCTGATGCGCGGGTTCGTGGAGGCGCGGATCAAGCCGTATTACCTGCACCAGGGTGACTTGGCGCCAGGCACAGGCCATTTTCGCACCACGATCGATGAGGGGCAGGCGGTGATGCGCAGCCTGCGCGGACGCCTTTCGGGGCTCGCCCAGCCGACGTATGTGCTGGACATACCAGGCGGTCATGGAAAGGCGCCTATCGGCCCAAACTACGTACATGGCAGTGAGGTCGAGGACCCTCAGGGCAAGCGCCACGCCTATCCGCCGACGAACGACTGACATCCGTCAAAGCAGTGTCCCAATCGTGAGGCTAATCGGCCCCTGGCGCGTTTGATAGGGCCTGAGAAGCGTTCAAGGGAATAAGATTCAATGCGTTGGGCTTGGATGGCGGTGGTTCCAGCGGTTCTCGGCGGAGCTGCCGCGGCCCAGGAGCCGGCGGTCGTGACGCCGCCGCCCCCCGCCCAAGCGGCGCCGGCCGCCCCGGCATCGGTCACCTTGAGCCCCGCCCAGGCCGAGACGGCGCTAAAGGCGCTTCGAGCCGCCGACCTTCATGGCTTGCGTCGTCAGGACTATGTGCCGGCCGATCCCGCCGACAACGCCGCTCTGGTTCGGGGGGTGTTGAAATATGCGCGGGACGTGAAGACCGGCCGACTGGCCGCCGCCGATTTCCCTGACCTGTGGGCGATCCGCCCCCCCGCGTATGATCCCGCCCCGGAGTTGGCTCGCGCGGTCGCCGAGGACCGGCTGCAGGCTTGGCTGGACGACCTGGCGCCCCGTTACGCCGGCTATACCGCGTTGAAGCGGGGGCTGGTGCGCTATCGGGAGATCGCCAAGGCCGGCGGTTGGGAGACGATCCCGCAAGGGCCACCCATGGGGCTCGGCTCCGCCGACCCGAGAGTCCCGGCGCTGCGTAAGCGGCTTGCGGTGGAAGACCCGCAGACGGAAGCCACGGGGCCCGCCGCCTTCGACACGGCTTTGCAGGACGCCGTGGTGCGGGCGCAGAAGCGCTATGGACTCAAGCCGGACGGCGTCGTGGGCAACGGCACGCTCGCCTACCTGAACCAGCCGGTGGGGCAGCGCGTCCTGCAGATCATCGCCAACATGGAGCGCTGGCGCTGGCTACCGGCGACCATGCCCGCGACGCGGGTGCAGGTGAATTCGGGCGCCGCCGTCGTCACCCTGTTCCAGGACGACAAGCCGGTGCTGTCGATGAAGGCGGTGTCGGGCAAGCCCGGCGACGAGACGCCGATGCTGATGTCGGCCATCCATTCGATCGTGATTAACCCGCCCTGGAACGTGCCGGCGCGGATAGCCCGTGAGGAACTGTGGCCGAAGGAGCGGGCCAGGCCGGGCTATCTGGCCGCCAATGGCTACCGCGTGATCAAGATGGAAGGCGGCCAGTCGAGGCTGCAGCAGCGGTCGGGCGACAGCTCCGCCCTGGGCCGGTTCAAGTTCGACTTCGATAACCCGTTCACCGTGTACCTGCATGACACTCCGTCCAAGAGCGCCTTCGACCTCTATGCTCGACAAGCCAGCCACGGCTGCGTACGAATCGAGAAGCCGCGGAAGCTGGCTGAGGCTCTCCTCGCGGCCGATCCGGCCTGGGGGGACAGCGCCGCCTTCGACAGCGCCCTTGGCGACGGCTCCAAGACACAGCGGGTCAAGCTGCCCGAACAGGTGCCCATCATGATCCTTTACTGGACGGCGTTCGGAAGCGCCGACGGGCAGATGCACTTCCGCGGCGATCCGTATAACTGGGACCGCCTGCTGCTGACCAAGGTCGGTGTCGTGGGCCAGCAGGCGAAGGCTTAGGGACGATGCTGAAGAAGGTTCTGTGGATCGCGGCAGCATGCGCCGTCCTGCTGACAGCCCTGGCGCTGAGCCGCGGCCTGGACCTTGGAACCGAAAGGCCCAAGGCGTCGGCGTCCATGGTGGATGTCGCTGCGCCGACGGCCGAAGAGCCGGTGACCGCTGTGGTTGAGACAGCGCCGCCGCCGCAGCCGACAGCCCCCATCGTCGCGACGCCTGATGATCTGCAGGTCGAGGAGGATGCGGCTGCGGTGGGCCTGACCACGATCGAGCCTGAGCCGCCGCTGAACTCGCCGGCTGCGAGCGATACGCCGCCGGCTAACTAAGGCTTCAGGATCCGCGCCACTGGCGCACCCGGCCGGTGTCCACGTGGACAAAGTTGGAGACGGGATAGAAGCCGACGCCCCCAGCGCCCACTGCTAGGGCGGCCTTGTGCAGGTTGGCGAGCTCCACGCCCTCGATGCGCACGTCCACCGCCTTGCCCAAGGTGTGCTGGCTGGTGGAGGCCACGCCCTTGCTGCGGGCGTGCAGCATGGCGTTGGTCTTCGGCGAACGATAGCCCGAGATGATCTGGAACGGTCCGCGGGTCTCCAGCCGGTCGCTGATGGCATGGAGGGCGTCGAACAGGGCGGGATCCATGAAGCGCTCTTCGCCCGTGCGCCAGTCGCGCAGGACGCGCTGGGCTTCGCCGAGAGCGTCGGGAAGGTAACGCCCCTTCTCGAAGTAGACGCCGGTGAAGGCGTCGCCGGTGTGGAGGTTCCTCAGCGCCGTGCGGCGCGGAGCCTCCGGCGACAGGTTGCGCGTCCAGCCGGTCGCGGGGACGCCGAGCGCTGAAAGGCCGGCCGCTCCGGCCAGGCCGAGCGCGTGACGTCGAATGATGGTGGGCATGAGAAGACGCCTCCGGAGCCCCAACAGTGGAGGCCAGGATGCGGGCTTCGACCTTAGCGTCAACCTAACAAGCGGTGCGGTGCGACGACCTGCCGCCGGCGCCGCAGGTGTGTGCGGAAGCGGGTTGGAGCTAGCGCTAGAAGGACGGAATCTGGCCGCGGCTGACCGCCAGACCCAATTTCAAACTCTCGCCGATCAGCTCGGCCTTGGCGATGAACAGGTCCGCGGCTTCAGGACGACAGACCTTGCGCGCGGTGTCTTGCCACAGGTCAAGCCAACGGGAGAAATGCTCGACCTCCACGCCGGGGGTGCGGGCGTGGGCCATCATCGGCGAGCCCTTGAAGCGGCCGGTGGCCAGCAGGACGGAGGACCAGAAGTCGCAGAGCTTGGCGAGGTGGTCATCCCAGTCTTCGACGGCGGCGTTGAAGATCGGACCGAGGATCTCGTCCTGGCGCACACGGCCGTAGAAGGTGTGCACCTGAGTCCGGATCACCTGTTCGGTGACGCCAACGGCGACGCCCGGTCCGATCCGGGGGCCACGGGGATGCTCGATGATGCTCATGCTCCCGGAGATAGCGCCGGAAACGCCGGCGCCAACTCCGGGTGGTTGCGGATCTACTTCTTCAGAACGTCGCGGGCGGCTTCCTTGAGCGAGCCGACACCCTTCTGGACCTTGCCTTCCACGCGGTCGGCCGTGCCTTCGGCTTCCAGGCGCTCATCGCCGGTCGCGCGGCCTGCGGCTTCCTTCACGGCGCCCTTCATATCCTTGCCGGCGCCCTTCATCTCGTCCTTGTGCATGGTCTTCTCCTCGGTGTTGCCCTGGCGCGAGGAGAAGGCGGTGGGGGCCGCTTGGTTCCGACCTCAGCCGCGCGCCAGGCGCTCGGTTCTGTCGAGGAGAGCGACGAAGGCCGCTTGGGCGGAGCGGCGAGCGTCGGCGTCGCCCATGATCCGACGGGCGTCGAGGTGCCCGAGCGCGAAGCTCTTCATCTGGAAGTAGGCGCCCTGGGCGTCGTCCTCGGAGAGCGGCGGCTCGCTCAGCTGCTGGAACTGCCTGACCAGGGTGCTGCGCCACTGCTGCAGACGCTTCTGCAGAAGGTCCCGCACCGGGCCGGGCTGATCGTCCAGTTCGACACTGAAGGCCATCAGGGGGCAGCCGCCCTGGGCCCACTTCTTGTCCTCCCAGTCGAGCCAGAGCTCGAAGACGCGGGAAAGCCGTTCGCGGGCGGTGGGCAGCTGTTCGGCCGGGCGCCAGACGAGTTCGGTGAACAGCCGGGTGACATAGTCGACGATCTCAAGCTCCATCGCCTCCTTGGAGTCGAAGTGCTTGAAGAGGCCGCTCTTCGAGAGGCCGACGGATTCTGCGATATCGGCAAGACTAACCGCCGCGAGGCCGCGCATGGCGGCTTGGCGGGCCGCCTCCTCGACGATCCGAAGCCTGGTCGCCTCACCCTTGCGCAAAGGCCTCACCTCTCGCTTGACAAAAAGTGACCGATCGTGCTCTTTCGGTGTGGCGACCGGTCGTGCTCTTTTCTATGCGAAGGATCACGATGATGCAAAATTTCAGGATCTTGGGGGTGCTCGCGGCAGCCGCGTTCGTCTCGGGGGCGGCGCATGCCCAGGTCCCAGGCGGCGAGGCGATGCTCGTCGCGCCGGCGGCGGCGCAGCAGGCCGTGGTAGACGGCGTGGCTTGGCGCTGCGAGGGCAAGCAGTGCGCCGGCGCCGGGCGCCAATCCGCCGGCAACGGCCTCGTCAAGGAGTGCAGGCGGGTGGCGGCCGTCATCGGCCCGGTAGCCAGCTACAGCAGCGGCGGGCGGCAACTGACCGCCGGCCAGGTGCGCGCCTGCAACCGCGCGGCGGCCACCATCCAGACCGCGCGCAACTGACGCGGGCGGATCGGCCTCAGGGGTCCCGCAGGGCCCTGCGGCTGCGGGCCGCTTGCAGGTCGACCAACTTGCCGTCGGCGTTGTCTTCGCCCGGATCCCCCTCGGGTCCAACGAGAGCGCCGATGGCGCGGTTGAGGTCGGCAAGCTTGTATGGCTTGCGCAGGATCGGGAACTCGTCGCCGAGCCCCTCGGCGGCCTTGCTGTAGCCGGTGGCGAGCAGCACCGGCAGGCCCGGGTGCTGCTCGCGGATGCGACGGGCCAGGCCCAGGCCATCCATCTCGCCGGCCATGACGATGTCGCTGAACACCAGGTCGGGCCGCTCTTCGCCCGACAGCATGGCCAGGGCCGCAGAGGCGGAGCCAACCACGCGCACGCTGTGGCCGAGCTGTTCGAGCATGGCGGCCGCCACCTCCGCCACCTCCGGATTGTCTTCCACCAGGAGCACGGCGGCGCTCTGGGCCTGGAAGGCGGCGCCCTCGTCAGGCACGGCCTGCGCCGGAGCGCCGCTGTGGGGTAGGAACAGGGTGAAGCTGGTCCCGCCGCCGAGGCGGCTGTCGCCCTCCACGCGGCCCCCCGACTGCTGGGCGAAACCATAGACCTGCGACAGGCCAAGGCCGGTGCCCTTGCTCACCTCCTTCGTCGTGAAGAACGGATCGAAGATGCGCGGCAGGATGTCGGGCGGGATGCCCATGCCGGTGTCTTCGACGACCAGGGCGACGAACTCGCCGTTCAGGCCGTCCTCGCCTTCCTCAAGCCGGATGTTGGCCGCTCGGACAAAGAGCGCACCGCCGCCGGGCATGGCGTCCCTGGCGTTGACGGCCAGGTTCAGCAGCGCCAGCTCGAGCTCGCTGGGATCGACCCGGATCGGCCACAGGCCCTCTGGCAGGCTGATCTGCAGCGAAATCGAAGCGGGCAAGCTGGTGGCGATCAGAGCCCGCAGGTCGGCCAGCCGGTCGGCGAGCGAGATCGACATCGGCTGCAGGCGCTGGCGGCGGGAGAAGGCGAGAAGGTGGCGGGTCAGATCCTCGCCCCGCTTGGCCGAGGCCTCGATGGCGTCGAGCGCCCGGAGGGCGCGAGGGTCGTCAGCCACCCGGCGGCGCAGCAGCTGCGCCTGGCCGGAAACCACCATCAGCAGGTTGTTGAAGTCGTGGGCCACCCCGCCGGTCAGCTTGCCGAGCGCCTCCAGCTTCTGCGCCTGGGACAGCTGCTCGTGCGCGCGCTGAAGCTCCAGCTGGGCGTTGCGCTTCTCGGTGATGTCGCGGGTGATCTTGGCGAAGCCGACCAGCAGGCCCTGCTCGTCCCGGATGGCGTCGATGACGACGCTGGCCCAGAACAGGCTGCCGTCCTTGCGCACGCGCCAGCCCTCGGCCTCGTAACGGCCCTGGTCGGTGGCCGCCTGCAGGGCGCGGGCGGGGAGGCCGGCGGCGCGGTCCACGTCGGTGTAGAAGTGGCTGAAGTGGTGGCCGATGATCTCGTCGGCCATGTAACCCTTGATGTGCTGGGCGCCGGCATTCCAGCTGGAGACCACCCCGTTGGGATCGAGCATGTAGAGGGCGTAGTCGACGACGCCGGCCACCAGCAGGCGGAACTGCCGCTCGCTCTCGGCCAGGGCGTCCTCCGCTGCCTTCCGTTCGCTGATGTCGCGGGTGATCTTGGCGAAGCCGATCAGCTTGCCGTCGTCGTCGTGCACGGCGTCGATGACCACGAGGGCCCAGAAGCGGCTGCCGTCCTTGCGCTGGCGCCAGCCCTCGGCCTCGAACCGACCTTCGCGGCGGGCCGCGGCAAGCGCCCGGGCCGGCAGGCCGGCCCTACGGTCCTCCGGAGGGTAGAAGCGGCTGAAGTGGGAGCCGACGACTTCGTCCGCGCGATAGCCCTTGATGCGCTCGGCCCCGGCGTTCCAATTGGTGACGATGCCGTGCTCGTCCAGCATGAAGATCGCGTAGTCGACGACGCTTTCCACGAGCAGGCGGAAGCGACGCTCAGTGGCTTGCAGCGCCTCTCGGGCGGCCCGTTCATGGGTCATGTCGCGGGTGATCTTAGCATAGCCGGTGAGTTCGCCGGTCTCGCCGAACACCGCGTGGAGCACGCCTTCAGACCAGAAGCGCTCGCCATCCTTGCGCAGGCGCCAGCCCTCGGTCTTCACCCGTCCCCGCTTGGCGGCCTCGGCCAAGAGCCGGGCGGGCACGCCGGCCAGGCGGTCTTCAGGCGTGAAGAAGACTTCGAAGGGCTGGCCGAGGGCCTCGCCCGCGACGTAACCCTTCTGCCGCTCGGCCCCCGAGCTCCAGCTGGAGACGCGTCCGTCGGGCTCGAGCCTGTAGATCGCGTACTCGGTGAGCGAGTCGATCAGCTGCTCGATACTGAGCGGATGAAGGCGGGCCTTGGTCACAGTCGCCATGGGTCCAGTTTACATGTCCGGCGGAACCCGGCGAAGCCTGGGCGTCCCGCAGTTGACAGCGCCGTCGGCGCGCCGAAGGATCGCCGCCGTTTCCTCGGAGAGCCGTCATGTTCGTGGGCGTGCAAAAGCTCAGTCCCCCCGACGACCCCACCGACGAAGCCGGTGGAACGCGTGGCCCCGCTGGCGGGTTCCCCGTCGCGCGTGAGGACTTCCCCTACAAGGTGGAGATCTGGGACGAGATGGGGACTGCAGTCGAGCAGATTCTGGCGGTGAGCCTGAG